>CAMTWF010000269.1:0-33097 GCA_947085355.1 uncultured delta proteobacterium | reverse complement strand
CCCGTGAACGAGCCCGAGCCCGCGCCCGAGCCCGGTGGGTGCTGCGAGGAGCGGGCGCGGGCTCGTTCACGGGATGGAGGGGGGGGGGGGGGGGGGTGAACGGCTACCGCTCTTCCGACGCGCGCAGCCTACAGGACCCGCGGCGGGCTTGCGCGGGGCGCGCAGCACGACATCTCGCGGCCACCAAACGGGGGCGCGCCCCGCGCTACGCCTCGCCGCTACAGCCGAATTGAGAAGCTGCGAACGGGAGCGGGAGCGGGAGCGGGAGGCTAGCGTATGGGGGTGAACGGTTACGCGGAATGTTGGTGTCGATTTCGCTTGCACCGCCCCGGACGCAATGTATATACGTGCCGGGGGAAGATATGTTTGTGCACGAAGTGGAGGACGCGAGGGGCCCGCCACGGGGCCGCCGCGCGGGGAGGGTCGAGATGACATGTCGGGTGCGTCGTGCGAATCCATGGACGTCCGTGCTCGTTGTGCTCGTCGCCGGAGGGTGCTCGCAGGAGCCGATGCCCGACGGCGCGCCGACGGGCTCCGCCACGTTCGCGCTCGCCGGGACCTGGTCGGCGGCGGGCTCGTTGGCGGAGGCCCGCGGGGGACACACGGCGACGCTCCTGCCGTCCGGGCGGGTACTGGTCGCCGGCGGGCTGACCTACTACTACTACGGTACGGACTCCGCGGAACTGTTCGACCCCGGGTCGGGGGCGTGGGCCTCCACGGGCCTGATGACCACTGCGCGCGGGTACCACACCGCCACGCCGCTCGATTCCGGCGAGGTCCTGGTCGCGGGCGGCATGACCGACTACTACACGGAACGATCGGCGGAGCTGTACGACGGGACGACCGGGCGGTGGACGGCGACGGGATCGATGGCGATCGCCCGCGTGGCCCACGCCGCGGTTCGTCTGCCCTCCGGAAGGGTGCTCGTCACCGGCGGCGACGACGGCTCGCGGCCGGTGGCGTCGGCCGAGGTCTACGACCCGGCGACGAGGAGATGGACGGTCGCCGCCTCGATGGCGCAGGCGCGCACCGGCCACGCCGCGGTGCTGCTCCCGTCCGGCCGGGCGCTCGTCGTGGGCGGCTGGTCCGCCACGTGGGCGCTGGTGGGGGCGGCCGAGCAGTACGCCCCGGCGACCGACTCGTGGTCGTCCGCCGGCACGCTGGCCACGCCGCGGGCCGCGGGCAGGGCGATCGTCCTCGCCTCGGGCCGCGTTCTCTTCGCCGGGGGGTGCTCGCGCGTCGACTCGGACGGGTACTGCTTGGCGGCGTCGGCGGAGGCCGATCTGTACGATCCCGCGACGGGGACGTGGACGCGGACGGGCGCGATGGTCTCGCCGCGCGCCTGGTTCGGCGCCTCGCTGCTCCCCGACGGCCGGGTGCTCGCGGCGGGCGGCTGCACGGTGTACTACTATGGCTACTGCGAGGGGTACGCGAGGTCGGCGGAGCTGTATGACCCGGCGACGGGGCGGTGGACGACGACCGGTTCGATGAGCGAGATGCGCGTCCTTCCGGGGACCACGCTGCTCGGCACCGGCGGCGTGCTCGCCTCCGCCGGCTTCGACGACTACGACGTGCTGGACAGCGCCGAGGTCTACGACTCGGGCGTCGGCGCGGGGTGCGAGGTCTGCGGCGGCGACGGGACGTGCGTCGAGATGTTCGCGGGGGCGCCGTGCGGCGCATGCTCCGTCTGCGACGCCGCCGGCGCCTGCGTCGCCGCACCGCGGGGGACGGCGTGCGGCGTGTGCGCGGGCTGCGACGACGCCGGGGGCTGCACCGTCGCGGTGACCGACGACCCCGCCTGCGGGACGATCGACTGCGACGGCCTCGACACCGCCTGCCGGGACTACGACGACGTCGAGACCTGGCGCTGCGGGGGCGTCGGGACGTGCAAGCCGCCCAACGACGAGGCGACCTGCACGGTCTTCGAGGACGTCGCCGCCGGGACGCGCTGCGGCAGCGGGTTCGGCGATGGGTTCGAGGCGTCGTCGTCGGACTGGGTCCTCGATTCCCCCTGGGCCCGCACGCGCTCCCGGGCCCGCGGCGGCTCGTGGAGCCTCACCGACAGCCCCTCCGGGGACTACGCGGGGGGGGTCGACATCTCCGCGACGATGGCCCGCCCGATGTCGTTCACCGGCGCCGGCTCACCCACGCTCACCTTCTGGCACCAGTACGACATCGACGATTATGGTGACTACGCCAGCGTCGAGGTCCAGGTGGACGGCGGGGAATGGGACTACCTCGACTACTACTCGGGCCGGCGCACCAGCTGGGAGTTCGTGGAGATCCCGCTGGCAGCCTTCGCCGGCGAGCCGCGGGTGCGGTTCCGCTTCCGGCTCATGGCCAGCAGCTACTCCTACGGCGGCGACGGCTGGTACATCGACGACGTCCAGATCACGGGAACGATCGGCGAGTGCGAGCAGTGCGACGGCGCCGGGACCTGCGGGCCCGTCGACGACGGCACCCCGTGCCTCGACGACGACCTGTGCAACGGGGACGAGGTCTGCACGGCCGGGGAGTGCGCCGCGCCCTCGCCCCTGTACTGCGACGACGGCGACATGTGCTCGGTGGACTCCTGCGAAGCGTCGCGCGGCTGCGTGCACGCCCCAGCGTCCGAGGGCCTTCCCTGCTCGTCGCCGCTCGTCTGCGGCGGCATCTGCCTCGGCGGCCGCTGCACCGGAGACCGCCCGGCGAGCTGCGATGACGACAACGACTGCACGGCGGACTCCTGCGACGTTCCGGCCCGTGCCTGCGTCAACGAGCCGCGGCCGGACGGCGCGCCGTGCGAGGACGGCGATCAGTGCACCGCGGGCGGCCGCTGCGCCGCTGGCGTGTGCGCCGGAGGCATCCCCGTGACGTGTGACGACGGCGAGCCCTGCACCGCCGACTGGTGCGACCCCGCCGAGGGCTGCCGCACCTTCAACGTGGCGGACGGGACGGCGTGCGACGACCGCAGCGTCTGCACGCTGGGCGACGCCTGCCGCACCGGCGTGTGCACCGGCACCACGCTCGACTGCGACGATGGCAACCCCTGTACGACCGACTCCTGCGATCCAGTCGCCGGTTGCGGGTACGCGCCCGCGCCCGGCGAGCCCTGCGACGACGGCGACGACTCGACCTCGGACGACGCCTGCACCGCCGGCAGGTGCGTCGGGACCGTCGTCGGCGACGGCTGCGGCTGCCGCGCGGCCGCTCCGCGGCCCGTCGCGACCCTCGCGGGCCTGCTCGCCGCGCTCGCGATGCTGGCGATCGGCCGCCGACGCCGCGACCCGGCCGGCTGAACCCGCACTCTCCCGCAGCCGCTACTGCGGCAGGAAGCGGCAGCTGCTCGAGTAGTCGTCGCGCGGCAGGATCGCCGTGCAGTGCTCCTTGGCCGCCTTGGCCGCGTCACGCTGGCCGGAGCCGAACGGCAGGTTCGTGTAGTGGAGCCACAGCTCGCCGTGGTCGGGGTTCGCCTCGGCCGCCGGCCGGAACGTCGCCGCACCCTCGGCACACAGGTCCCGGTCCCGGAACAGAGCGGGCGTCTCCAGGACCCACCGGCCCCACTGGATCCGCGGCTCGACCGCCGACGGGTCGCACGCGATCGCGTCCCGCAGCTTCTGCTCATCTCCACGCCGGAGCGGAGCGCCGCGCGGGCTGCCGCCGTCGCGTCCCCTGCTCCGCGGGTCTCGGTGAACTCGACGTCGGACACGACCCGCCTGACGGACCGTTCGAACTCGGCGTGCCGGCGGCGCCCGAGCGCCGCGCCGGAGCGCGGGTTCGCGATGACGAGCGTTCGGAAAGTGGCGCTCACTGGCGCGAATCCGTACAACAGCCGCGCGCCGGCCTGCAAGGGCGCCTCGTGGGCGCCTCGTGGCGATCGGTCACCGGTCGCCGCGAACGGACAACAGGGCGTGCAGGTCGACGGCGGGGCCGCGCAGGCTGATGGCGTCCCGGGCCAACTGGTCCGCCCGCTCGTTCTCCGGCACTCCGGCGTGCCCCGGCACCTGGATCACCTCGAGCCTGTCGAACCGGGCGGCCTCGGCGCGCAGCGCTTCCACCAGCGCCCGGTTCGCCTTCGCCTTCCATCCCAGCGTCAGCAACCCGCGGGCGTAGCCGGAGTCGGTGTAGAGGCGTACGACCCGCGACGGATCGCGGACTGCGCGGAGCGCCACGAGCATCGCGGCGAGTTCGGCGACGTTGTTGGTCGCCCGGCCGAGGTAGCCTGTCAGCTCCTTGCGGTGCCGCCCGGCAAGGAGCACGACTCCGATGCCGGCCGGCCCGGGGTTTCCGAAACAGGCGCCGTCGGTGTAGGCAATGATCGGCTCGGACGACCTGTCGGCGGCCATCGGCGGCTCCGCCCTAGCGGACGAAGTACCTCGCCGACAGGCCGAGGCGCGTGTCGCTTCGGTCGCCCGAGAGGTCCTGCTGGAAGCCGAAGTCGAGTGCGACGTGTCTGTCGACGTAGCCGATGCCGGCGCCGATCCCGTGGACGTCCGGGACGTCCTCGTACCGGTAGCCCCCGCGCAGCACCAGCATTTCCAGCAGCAGGACCTCGCCGCCGATCGCGTACTTGACCCCCATCGGCTCCACCTCGTCGTACGAGGACCAGTCGAAGGCGGCGTCGAACTCCAGGCGACCGGGGCCGAGCGCCATTCCGGCGCCGACGATGAGGGCCAGGGGGGCAAGGGGATGATCGAGGTCGGTCAGGTTGGTGCCCACCACGCCGAGGAAGAAGCGATCGATCTGAACGATGCCGCCCGCGTCCAGGGTGAAGTCGTTCAACGCGCCGGGGCTGTGGGGGATCGCCTCGGCGTAGTCGACCCGCACGTACCGCATGTTGACGCCGATCGCCGCGATGCCGGCCAGCGGCAGCGCGAGCACGGCACGCGCGTCGTAGAAGTTGCTCTCCTCCGCCGGCAGGCCCGTGTACGCCCAGGCGAAGCCGAGGCCTCCCGCGATCGGCGTCGTCGAATCCACGGCCACCACCCCGAACACGTGCCGGTCCAGGTCCTTCGCGAAGCCGTACCACGCCTCCGTGTGGAAGACCGATCCCATCCCGACGCCGGCGGGGTTGAGGAACACGCCCGTCGTCGAGATCCCCGACGCCACGGCCGCATCGGCCAAGCCGAGCGATCGCGGCGTGCGCTCGGCCCCGAACCCCCGCACCCGCGTCTCCTGCGCCTCCACCGACGCCGACATCGACGCGGCAAGGGCCGCGACGACCAGCAGCCTTTCACGTGTCGCGCGCACGCCCATCTCCTTCCTCCCGTCCGCGTCCGGCGGGGATGCGCCTCCGAACGTCTGCGCCGAGTCTACAGCCCGCGGCGTGCAAGTCCAGTTTTCTCCGGCGTGCGGCCGGCCGGCCGCACGCGCAGGCGCCGCCATCCGAGGACCGCGGGGCGCGCGCGCGTCGATGTCCTCGCCGAATGCCGACACCGCGTCGCGTATGCCGTGCAGGCATGCGACTCCACGCTGCGCATGGTCGTCACGACTCCGACGGCAGCGTTGCCGATCGCGATCGCGATCCGTCGGACCGCGATTCCATCGCCCTCCGACGTGCTTGATTCGCTACCGGGCCGACACCATCGGCTTCCGCCGCTCCTGTGACGAGCGCAGGCACACCACATCGAGCGGTCGCCTGGTGGTCGGTTTTACGCCGGCCTTTCGCGCATGATCACCGGCGGTTCGCCGGTCTGAACACCTGTTCCACGTGCCGCACGCAGCCTCCGAGCCTGTAGCAGCATATCAAGATCCACCGACAATCCGCTGCGTTGCACTCGCAAACTGCGACGGCGGCTTGCCGCATGGACGGCGAGGGCGGTACGGTCGGCATGCCCTCGGACCGAGACGAAGGTGCTCGCACGCAGCGGCGCCGACGATCGAGGGGGGCGAGACGCACGAACCGACGGAGGATGGCGGCCGATGGCGGACGCGGCGGGTGGCATGCACGTTGTTCCAGAGGGCAATCCCTGGCTTGAAGCCGTGAACACGATCGAGACGGACCTTCGCGGCGGCAACCTCGATCTCTGGCTGCGCCACGCGCGCTTCTTGCGTGTCGAGGGCGGCCTCGTCCACGTCGAGGTGCTCAACGAGTTCTGTCGGGACTGGATCCGCGAGCGGTACTTGCACCGCATCATCGAGGTTCTCTCCGCCGGCCTCGGAATCGCCGCGAGCGTCGAGTTTCATCTTGCCCAAGCGCCCGACCCGGCGGAGGCGGCTGCGCAGCCGGTCACACAGCCTGCCAAGCGAGCGGGATCCGCTGCCGGGCCCCGCAACGGTCACGCGCCGAATCCGCGCTACACGTTCGACCGCTTCGTCGAAGGCCCCTGCAACCAGCTCGCGGCGGAGGTCGCGAAGGCGATAGCCGCGAGGCCCCAGCAGGCGGCGCACCCGCTGTACATCCACGCCGCGTCCGGTCTCGGAAAGTCGCATCTCCTCTCGGCCGTCGGCAACGCCGTTCTTGGGCGCAATTCGCGCAAGCGCGTCCTGTGCCTCTCGATGCAGCGATTCGTCGAGGAATTCGTGCAGGCCGTACGCTCCTACTCCATCGAAGCGTTTGACCGTCGCTACCGCGAGGACTGCGATCTCCTGCTGCTCGATGATGTGCACGTTCTTCGGGGGAAGGACGGGACCCAGGAGCGTTTTTTTCACATCTTCAACGTGTTGCACGACCGGCAGGTACCGATCGTCCTGACGAGCGACCTGCAGCCGAAGGAGCTGCCCGGGATGGACGAGAGGCTCAGGACGAGATTCGCCTGGGGCCTCATCGTCGACATCCAGCCGCCGGAGTTCGAGACCAGGCTTGCGATCCTCCGCAAGAAAGCCGAGGAGGAGTCGATCGTGCTCCCGGGTGAGGTCGCCGAGCTGGTGGCTGAGCGCGTCAACAACTCGATTCGCGAGCTGGAGGGGACGCTGGCCCGCTTGGCCGTGGAGGCGCGTCTCGCTCGAAGCGCGATCGACACCGCCCTTGCACGCAAGGTCCTCGGTTCTCTCGCGCCGGTTTTGCCTCCGTCGTGTTCGATCGACGACATCCAGCGCGCCGTCTGCGCAGCCTTCGGCATCTCGCCGGCGGATCTGCGCGGTACGAGTCGTCGGCGCGATTGCGTCATTCCCCGTCACGTCGCCATGTATCTTGCCCGCGAGGGGCTTCACCAGGCATACCCGGCCATCGGCAGGCTGTTCGGCGACCGCGATCACAGCACCGTCATCGCCGCCTGTCGCAACGTAGCCCGCTTGATCAGGAACGATCGGGCCATAGCAGGCGCCGTCGCCAACCTCCGCCGGCAATTGGGAATTGCTTGATGCGGACCGGGTGCGGCTGCGCCAAGTCAGCGTGAGCACGCTTCTTGATGCGCAGCTGGGCGGTTTCCGGTCACGGTTGATGAGGGAGGGGCGGGGACGTCCATCAGGAAGCGTGCTCACGCCGACAAGGTCCGGGGTGGGGGGCTCTGCGACGCCTCACAATGAGGATCGCCGGCGGATCATCGCCGAGTACCCGCAACCTGTGGATGAGTCGTGGACAAGGGCGTGGCCGTACGGACCGCTACCCCCGCAACAGAGGTTGGCCGGGCAACTGGTCCCCAAATGCCCCACGGCGACATCCACACAGGCCGTGCTGCAAGATCAAGAGGTTATGATGACGATCAACAGGATCGAGCGGATCAGAAGAAGATGCTTGATCCTACTGGAATTACCATCTCAACTACGGTAAAGGTCGCCCGACCAGGCGACCCTGAAGCCGCTGGTCGCGGGAGGACCGTGCCATGAAGATCCGGATACACAGGAACACGCTGATTCATGGCGTGCAGATGGTGCAGGCAATCGCGGAACGCCGTACGTCGCTGCCGATTCTGTCGAGCTTTCTGCTGGAGGCCCGCGACACCGCATCGGTCCGCATTGCGGCGACGAATACGCAGATCAGTCTCGACACCGCCGTCCCGGCCGAAGTCGATAGCGGCGGCGTCGTCGCCATCGGCGCGAAGACGTTCTTCGAGATAGTACGGAACCTACCGGAGAAACCCGTCGAGATCGAGGTCGATGAGAGCTTCTGGATGCATGTTCGCTGCGGGCGCGTCCATTTCCGAATCGTCGGGCAGTCTCCCGAAGGCTATCCGGACCTCCCGACGTCGGGGCGGCAGATAACCGCAAGCGCGCTGATTCCAGCAGCCGTGATGACCGAGCTGATCGAGCGGACCTCCTTTTCGATCTCGACCGACGAAACGCGGATGCACCTCAACAGCGCTCTCTTCCAGGGTGACGGCAAGGTGCTTCGCATGGTGACCACCGACGGACATCGCCTCACGTGTTTCGAGCATGGGCCCGAGGCGAGCGGCCCGTTTCGACACGAGATTCTGATCCCGCAGCGCGGCATCGGCGAGATTCGACGGCTCATCGAGGGGCACGAGGGGAACCTCACGATGACGGTGGACCCACCGCATGCGTTCTTCCAGCGAGAAAGCTTCGTGCCCCAGCCCGGCAGCGAGTCATTCAAGACGACCGCCATGATGGCGGTGAAACTCGTGGAGGCGACGTTCCCTCCGTACCGCCAGGTGATCCCGCGCGACAACAAGCGGCGCGTCCATGCAAGCAAGGCGGCGCTTTCCGAAGCGATTCGACGCGTCTCCACCATTGCGTCGGGACGCACGTCCACGGTGCGTCTACGCATTGCCGGCGGGAAGCTGACCGTTCTGTCGGACAACCCGGACATCGGCGTCGGCGAGGAGGAGATCGACGTTCGCGCGGAGGGCGGCGACATCGAGATCGGCTTCAACGGCCGCTACCTCCTGGATGCAATCGCCGCAGTGACCGGCGAGGAGGTCCAACTCAATCTCGGCGACGCCCTCGACGGCTGCGTCGTGCGCGAGGTGGAGGACGAGCGGTACCTGGCGGTGGTGATGCCCGTCCGGCTGTAGGGCGGGACCGGCGAATTCGGTCCCGAACGGCGGCGGTTTTACATGACGGAATACGAAGACATGCGCGCGGAGGAGGACGCGCTCGACGGGACGCCTGCCGGGTCGTCCGGGGGCGAGGAACGGATAGCACCGCCGGAGAGCGAGGCGTACGGCGCCGATCAGATCGAGGTGCTGCGCGGGCTCGATGCCGTGCGCAAGCGCCCCGGCATGTACATCGGCAACGTCCAGGACGGCTCGGGCCTGCACCAGATGGTTTTCGAGGTCGTCGACAACGCGGTCGACGAGCACCTGGCGGGGTACTGCAAGAACGTCAGCGTCACGATCCACGTCGGTGACGCCGTGACCGTCGAGGATGACGGTCGCGGCATCCCGGTCGAGATCCACAAGGAGGAGGGCCGGAGCGCCGCGGAGGTCGTGCTGACGACGCTTCACGCCGGCGGCAAGTTCGACCATTCCGCGTACAAGGTGTCCGGCGGCCTGCACGGCGTCGGCGTTTCGGTGGTCAACGCCCTGTCGGAGTTCCTCAAGGTCGAGATCCGGCGCGACGGGAAAGTGTGGCACCAGGAGTACCGCCGGGGCGACCCGCAGGCGCCGCTCCGACCGCTCGGCCCCGCCCGCCGGGCGGGCACGAAGGTGACGTTCCGGGCCGACCCCAAGGTCTTCGCGTCGATCTCGCCGGCGTACGAGGTGCTCGCGCAGCGGCTGCGCGAGCTGTCGTTTCTCAACGCCGGCCTGACGATCCGCCTGGCGGACGAGCGCACCGGCAAGTCCGACCTGTTCGAGTACCGGGGCGGCATCAGCGAGTTCGTCGCGTACCTCAACCGCAACAAGACGACGGTGCATCGCGACGTGATCCACGTCGTGGGAGAAATGGACGGCGTCGGGATGGAGGTCGCGCTCCAATGGAACGACTCGTTCCAGGAGTCGATCTTCTGCTACGCCAACAACATCCACAACCGCGACGGCGGCACCCATCTGACCGGCCTGCGTTCCGGCCTCACGCGGACGCTCAACACGTACGGCTCCGCCGCGAACCTGCTGCGCGACCTCAAGACGAGCGTGTCCGGCGAGGACGTGCGCGAGGGGCTCACGGCGGTCATATCGATCAAGCACCCGGAGCCGGCGTTCTCCGGCCAGACGAAGGACAAGCTCATCAACAACGAGGTCAAGGGCCTGGTCGAGACGCTGCTCAACGACAAGCTGGGCGCCTTCCTCGACCGCCACCCGCAGGTCGGCAAGGCGATCGTCCAGAAGGCGGTGCTCGCCGCGCGCGCTCGGGACGCCGCGCGCAAGGCCAGGGAGATGGTCACGCGCAAGGGCGTGCTCGACGGCGCCAACCTGCCGGGCAAGCTCGCCGACTGCCAGGAGAAGGACCCGGCCGGAAGCGAGATGTTCATCGTCGAGGGCGATTCGGCCGGCGGCAGCGCGAAGCAAGGGCGGGACCGGCGCTTCCAGGCGATCCTCCCCTTGCGTGGCAAGATCCTCAACGTCGAGAAGGCACGCACCGACAAGATGCTCGGCAACGTCGAGATCGGAACGCTGATAACGGCCCTCGGCACCGGCATCGAGGACGGCTTCGACGCCGACAAGCTGCGCTACCACAAGGTCATCATCATGACCGACGCCGACGTCGACGGCGCCCACATCCGGACGCTGCTGCTCACGTTCTTCTACCGCCGGATGGGCGACATCATCGACCGCGGCCACCTCTACATCGCGCAGCCGCCGCTGTACCGGATCCGCCGCGGCAAGAAGGACATCTACCTGAAGAGCGCCGACGAGATGGAGGCTTTCCTCCTGGATGCCGGCTGCGAGGAGGTCGAACTGGTGGTCGACGGCGGACCGCTGCGCGGCGTGGCGCTTCGCCGGATCGTGCGCGACATCCTGGCCCAGGAGCGATTCCTGGCCGGCATCGACAGGCGCATGGACCGTCGCGTCGTCGAGGCGGTCCTGAAAGCCTCGACGATCGACTCGGAAGCCCTGCGCGACCAGGAGAGGCTCGCCGCGGACCTCGTGCACGTCGAGGGGTTCCTTGCCGAGCGGGCGCCCGAGGTGCTGCCGATCCAGTTCGAGTTGGTGTGGGACGAGGAGCACGACGGGTATTCGATCGAGTGCGAGACACCGCGGGCCGGCGCACGCCGGCGCACGTCGCTCACGTTCGGCTTCTTCGATTCGCCGGAGTGCCTCGCGCTGCGCCAGATCCAGGACCGCCTCGACGCGATCGGCGATCCTCCGTTCGTCGTGTGCGTCGACGGCGACGAACGGCCGCTCGCGCGCATCGAGGCGATCTGGGACGCCGTCTCCGCCCAGGCCCGCAAGGGCCTCCAGATCCAGCGATACAAGGGCCTCGGCGAAATGAACCCCGAGCAGCTCTGGGAGACGACGATGAACCCCGACAGCCGGACGCTGCTGCAGGTGCGTACCGCGGACGCCGCCGAGGCCGACAACCTTTTCACCGTGCTGATGGGGGACAACGTCGAGCGCCGGCGGGACTTCATCGAACGCCATGCGCTCGACGTGAGAAACCTCGACATCTGACGGCTCCCGGAGGCCAGGGGGCATGCGTGCTAACCTGGCGAGGCTGCGCTTCAGACGGCCCGACAACTCGACGGCGCCGAGGAACAGGGGCACGAGCAGCGGGTAGATTGCGATGCCGACCAGGAGGTCGCGCGATGCTCCCCCCGCCACCATCGCTCCGAATGGGTCAACACTGCGGCCGACGGCGGCCTGCGCTCGGGCCTGCGCCGCATCCATCCCCGGCAACCACGGCGCGTCGGGCGCATCCGCACGAAGCGACTGGGCATCAAAGCCGGTGTGGCGAGGACTCCGATGAACTGGGATCGCGAAGCCGAGAAATTGCTGGGCCGGGTGCCGTTCTTCGTGCGCCCCCTGGCGCGAGGGAAGATCGAGGAGTTCGCCCGCGCTCAAGGTCGACCGCTGGTGACGGCGTGCATCGCGCAGCAGGCCTACGACTCCTTCCGCGGCGTCTCGCCCGAACGGCCCCAGGCCGACGACGACATGCCGCCCGCGGCGCTGATCGATCGCCTGGAAGCGGAGGCGGAGCAGTTGGCGAAGGACGATCGGCTCCGCACCCGCCACTATCAAGTCCGACCCTGCGCCGGGGCGGTGGGCTGCCCGCGCAGCCTGATACCGGCGCGGGAGGTGGCGGAGGGACTGGTCGATCGGATAGTCGCTTCCGGCTTCCCGCTGTTCCTGGAGCAAGGCCTGGCAGGGAGGTCCATCCTCTCCCACCATCGTTTCCACGTTGCCGTCGCCGGCTGCCCCAACGCCTGCTCGCAACAGCAGATCCGGGATTTCGGGGTCATCGGCGTGGCGGCGATCGAGGTCGGCGCCGACCTGTGCGACGGTTGTCTGCGCTGCGCCAAGGCCTGCCGCGAGGCGGCGATCGCGGTGCAGGACCGGACGCCGATCATCGCCGACGCGGCCTGCATCAAGTGCGCCGACTGCGTTCGCGCTTGCCCCACCGGCGCGCTCCGATCGGGCGCGTGCGCCTACCGCGTCCTCGCCGGGGGGAGGCTGGGACGCCGCCCGCGCCTGGCCGACGAGGTGGCCGCCCCACGCGCGTCGGCGGAGGTTGCCGAGTTGCTCGACCGCGCGCTGCGGCTTCTGATGGACAACGGCAGGCCGGGCGAGCGCCTGGCCGCGCTGATGGAACGAGGCGTCGCGCTCGACTGACGGCCGTCGGACGCCGGACGTTCCGGGAACCCCTACTCCCGCACGACCTGGTCGAAGAGCCAGAAGGCCGCGCCGCCGACGGCGAGGTCGAACGCCGCCATCAACGCCAGCCAGCCCGACAGCTCGGAAAAGCCCGCGCCGGCGAGCGCCCTGCCCGACAACTCGACGGCGCCGAGGAACAGGGGCACGAGCAGCGGGTAGATCGCGATGCCGACCAGGAGGTCGCGCGATGCTCCCCCCGCCACCATCGCTCCGAAGAGCGATCCGACCAGTGCAATGCCGACGGTCGCCAGAACCGCGGCCGGGACTATCCAGACCGCGGTCGCCGGCACGTCCACGCCGAACAGCACCACGGCCGGTACGGCGAGCGCCGCCTCGACGACCGCGAGCACGACGGCGACGGCGGCTGCCTTGCCCGCCAGGATAGAGGCCCGCGGTATCGGCGCCAGCAGCAGCGAGTCCAGCGCCCCGTCGTCGCGCTCGCGCGTCCACGACCGCACCACCGCCAGGTTGGCCGCGAGGCTCACCGCGATCCAGAACGCCGCCGGCGCCAGCGCCGCCGGGCGGTCCGCGGAGCCGGCGAGACCGAAGGCCGCCACCGCCAGCACGAGCCCGGCGAAGAGCAGCGACGTGATCGTGGCGTCCAGCGTCCGCAGCTCGAGCCGCGCGTCGGTCCGGAAGACCAGCCAGGCGCCCCGGAGGAAGCCGACGCCGCCGGGGCCCGTCACGACGCCTCCTGCGTGCGGCCTGCGGCGGCTCCCCCGCCCGCTGCGACGTCGGCCGCCACGCGACCGCCGGCCAGTTCGATTCGCCGGGTCGCAATGTCGGCGAGGGCCGCCGGATCGTGTGTCGACACGACGACCGCCGCGCCGCGGGCGGCCTCTTCGGCGATGGCGCTCCGGAGGACTCCCGTGGAGTCGCGGTCCAGGCCGGTCGTCGGCTCGTCGAGCAGGACAAGCCGCGGCCGACCGAGCAGGGCGCGGGCCAGCGCGATCCGCTGGGCCTGGCCGCGCGAGTACGTCCTGACCGGGCGGTCGGCGAAGGGCTCCAGCGCGAAGCGGGCGAGCCATCCACGGAGGCGTTCGCCGGAGGCTGCGCCGCCGCCGAGGAGTTCGAGTCCGAGCCGGAGGCACTCGCGCCCGGTCAGGTCGCCGTGGAGCTGGGTGCGGTGGGAGAGGTACGCGATCCGGCCCCGTAGTCCCCTGCCGATCACATCCGGGGTCCTGCCGTCGAATCGGACCCGGCCCGTCGAGGGCTGCAGGAGGGTCGACAGTACGCGCAGCAGGGTCGACTTGCCCGAGCCGTTCGGTCCGGCCAAGAGGCAGACTTCGCCCGCGCCGACGTGCAGGTTCACGCCGGCCAGTGCGCAGACGTGACCGAACAGTCTTCCGACGTCGACCAGGTCCACCGTGCGGAAGTCGAACGCCTCCCGTTCCATGGTCGGCGACTGTCGCATGAAACCGCCGGGAGTTGTAGACGCGACGGCGGCGGCGCGTCGATCACGACCACGACAGCGGGAGTGCGGTGGTTGACATCGAGCGGTCGGTGGTTAGGATGCCCCTCGCGTTCCGCCGCCCCGAAGCGGCTATGGTCATCAAGGAGGTTCTGGAGATGCCTGCAAAGCAGATCAGGTTCCATCAGTCGGCGCGCGAGAGGATCCTCGCCGGCGTCAACGTACTCGCCAACGTCGTCAAGGTGACGCTCGGCCCACGCGGCCGGAACGTCGTCCTGGAGAAGTCGTGGGGGGCGCCCACCATCACCAAGGACGGCGTGACCGTCGCCAAGGAGATCGAGCTGGAGGACAAGATCGAGAACATCGGCGCGCAGATGCTCAAGCAGATCGCGTCGAAGACGTCCGACGTGGCGGGCGACGGCACGACGACCGCCACGGTGCTCGCGCAGGCGATCTGCCGCGAGGGCACCAAGCTGCTCGCGGCCGGCGCCGACGCCATGGAGATGAAGCGCGGGATCGACGAGGCGGTCGAGGCCGTCGTCGGCGAACTCAAGAAGATGTCCATCCCGATCAAGGGGAGGAAGGAGATCTCCCAGGTCGGCACGATCTCGGCCAACGGCGACGAGACGATCGGGAACCTCCTGGCCGAGGCGATGGAGAAGGTCGGCAAGGAGGGCGTCGTCACGGTCGAGGAAGCCAAGTCGATGGAGACCGAACTCGAGGTCGTCGACGGCATGCAGTTCGACCGCGGCTACATCTCGCCGTACTTCGTCACCGACCCCGAGCGCATGGAGGCGGTGCTGGAGGACCCCTACATCCTCATCCACGAGAAGAAGATCTCCTCGATGAAGGATCTCGTCCCCGTCCTCGAGGCGGTCGCCCGCAGCGGCAAGCCGCTGCTGCTCGTGGCCGAGGATGTCGACGGCGAGGCGCTTGCGACGCTGGTGGTCAACAAGGTCCGCGGCACGCTGAAGGCCGCCGCCGTCAAGGCCCCGGGCTTCGGCGACCGCCGGAAGGCGATGCTCGAGGACATCGCCGTCCTCACGGGCGGCAAGATGATCGCCGAGGAGGTCGGCATCAAGCTCGAGGCCGTCACTCTTGCCGACATGGGCCGCTGCAAGAAGATCGTCATCAACAAGGAGAACACGACGATCGTCGACGGCGGCGGCAAGGCCGAGGACATCAAGGGTCGGGTCGCGCAGATCAGGGCCCAGATCGAGAAGACGACCTCGGACTATGACCGCGAGAAGCTCGAGGAACGGCTGGCCAAGCTGCACGGCGGCGTGGCCGTCATGCGAGTCGGCGCCGCCACCGAGACCGCCATGAAGGAGAAGAAGGCCCGCGTCGAGGACGCCCTGCACGCCACGAGGGCGGCCGTCGAGGAGGGCGTCGTCCCCGGCGGCGGCGTGGCGCTCCTCCGCACGGCGCCGGCCGTCCGCGCGCTGAAGCTGTCGGCCGACCGCAAGTTCGGCGCCGACATCGTCCTGCGGGCGATCGAGGAGCCGCTCCGCCTCATCGCCCAGAACGCCGGCCACGACGGCGCCGTCGTCGTCTCCAAGGTGCTCGAGGGGAAGGGCGGGTTCGGATTCAACGCGCAGACCGAGAAGTACGAGGACCTCGTCGAGGCCGGCGTCATCGACCCCGCCAAGGTCGTTCGCGTGGCTCTCCAGAACGCCGCATCGATCGGCGGCCTGCTCCTCACCACCGACGCGGCCATCGCCGAGAAACCCAAGAAGAAGAAGGGCGGCGGCGGCGGCATGGGCGGCATGGGCGGCATGGGCGGCATGGGCGGCATGGGCGGCGGCATGGACGACATGGGCGATGACGACATGGGCGGTGGGGACTGGGACTGACCCCCCTCATTCCCCGTTCCCCGTTCCCCGTTTCGCTGACAGACCTGACTCTTGCCACGGCCGGGGCGTTGGGATAAACAGACCCGCGTGCGGGATCCTTCGTCTACGCTGTCGCAGGACGATATCGGCTTCGTCCGCAAGGTGGCCATCGGAATCTGGAAGCTGATGGGCAAAGGGGTGCAGCTCGACGAGCTGCTCTCGTACGGAACCATCGGCATGATCGAGGCGCGCGGCAGGTTCGACGCGTCGCGCGGCGTGCCGTTCAGCGTCTTCGCGCACTACCGCGTGCGCGGCGCGATCTACGACGGCATGCGCCAGATGACTTGGCTGTCGCCGAACGCCTACAAGCGCCTCAAGCTGCGCGAGCGCTCCGATCTGTACATGGAGTCTGCGGCCGACACGGCGTACGGATCGCCCAGCCGCGCCGTCGCGAGGGCGGCGCTCGGGGAGTTCGCCGCCGACATGAGCGTCGTGTACCTCACGACCGACGCGGCCGCGCAGGCTCGGGAGGGGGTTCCCGAGGCCGCCCGGCAGCCCGGCGAGGAGGCGTGCGACCTGCGGAGGGTGCTCGACGAGATCGAGAAGCTCTCCGACGCCGAGAAGCTGCTGCTGCGGCGCATCTACGTCGACGACAAGCCGCTATCCGAGATAGGCAAGGAGATGGAGCTCTCGAAGTCCTGGCTCTGCCGGATGCACGCCAAGGCGATCCGGAAGTTGCGCGGGCGGTTCGGTGTGGGCGGGGAGGCGATCGCGGCCCCGCAGTAGGCGCGACGGCGCCGGGCGGAAGCGACGGGGCGAGCCTGCCCCTACTCCTCGATACCCGGTTCGTCCTCGTCGTCCTCGGTCGCCATGGTCGAGCCGTCCGGGGCGTCGCGGCGGATTACCAGATCCCTCGTGGTCGTCACTTCGTTGGCTTCGCGGGCGAACAGGGTGACGACGTTGGAACCTCCGCGCAGCGGGAGGGTGATGGAGAACTCGAGTCGGCGCGGGTCGGCGGCGCCGCGATGGTTGGTGTAGAAAACCTTGTTCTCGCCGACGAAGGCGTACAGGTCGAGGATCGGGTCGTCGTCCTCGACGATGCCCCGCACGACGAGATCGGCCTCGCGGACCGCCGGCGGCGGCGGCTCCGGGAAGGCAAGCCTGGGCTGGGCGTTCGCAAGCCGCACGGCGAGCGGGACGGAGGGGGAGGGCCTTCCACGCGTTTCCTGGACCTCGTCCTGCGAAACCCAACCTGCGTAGCCTCGGCGGGCGCCCGGTTCGTCCGGGAGGCCGACGCGGACCCAGCCCGGTGCCGTGTGGGTGCGCCGCAGGCGAGCGCCCGGCGGCAGCGTACCGATCGGGTCGGCGGCCGGGTCGGGGACGGAACGAAGGCGGGCGCCTTCGGCGCGCACCGACACGATGCCGGCCGTCGGCGCCGGCGGCGACGCGGGCGGGGGCGCCAGCGGGATCCGCATCAGTTCCGCAACGACGTCGCGCATCTCGATGTCGACCACCGAGACGCCGAGTTCGAACTCGGCGCGCTCGTACGTCCCCCGGACCTCCAGCTCGAAGGAGGCGTTTGCGCGGCCGCCCGGCGGGATTTCGGGGAGTTCCTCGCGCCCGGTGCGGATGAAGATCCCGTCGCCCGATCGGTTCCGGATGCCGGCGACCGGCTTGAGGGCGGGCGCGTCGCCGAGGTTCCGCACTTCGAGGCGCAGGCGGACGGTTTCGCCGCGCTGCACGAGGCCGTCTGCGTTCCCCTGCACGTCGTCGATCGTCGTGAGGCGGTATCCGAAGAGCGGGTGTCCCAGGCCGGCGATCGGCACGCGGAACTCCACGGGCTCCATGTCGGGTGCGCCGTCGGCGGCGAAGACGAACTTGATCGGGTCGATGCGGGCGCTCGCGTGTCGCGGCATCTTGAGTTCGACCGTCCAGTCCCGCGTCCCGCCGGGGTCGAGCCTGCCGAACAGGAACTCGCGGTCCGAGAAGACGTGGTTGTCGGACTCGCTGACGGCGCGGAGGCGGTACAGCGGCGCGGTGCCGTCGTTGCGCACCCAGAGGCGCAGTTTGACCTGGTCGCCGGGTCGGATGGGGGCGTCGCCGCCGCGGTCGAGCGTGGCGGTGACGCGGGCGGCGTCGCCGGCCGCAGGCGGCCCGGGCGCCGCGGTCCAATCCATGCCGATTCCGCGCAGCGCATCCGTGAGCCTGACGTCTTCCTCGCGCTCGAGGCGTTCCAGCAGCGGGCCGACGCCCGCCAGGATGCGGCGGCGGTTCGAGTCGCCGGCGGCGGCGAGCGCTTCGCGGGCGAGCTTGATCTCGAAATCGTGCTTGATGGGTTCGTCGCCCGGCTGCAGGAGGATGGAACCCGGCGGCGGCGGGGCGTTCTCGACGCCGTCGTCGTCGGGTTCGTTTGCGCGGTCCTCCTCCGCGCCGTCCACGAAGTAGCGGACGGTCCGCGCCGGCTTCTGCTCGACGGCCGCGCGTTCCGCCGGCAGGTGCGACCGGAGCCGCGCTTCGCTCCAGCGCCGCCCGGCCACGTACAGGTCCATCCCATTGGGATTGAACGCCATGGGCAGCGTCTCGATGTCCGGGACGATGCCGACCGACTGGATCGAGATGTCGCCTGGGGTGAGGTACTGGGCGATCGTGATCTTGAGCGCGGCGTCGTCGGGGAACTCGTGGATGGCCTGCACGGAGCCCTTGCCGAAGGTGGTCCTGCCGATGACGATGGCGCGGCCGCTGTTCTTGAGCGCCCCAGCGACGATTTCGGAGGCGCTGGCCGAGCCGTTGTTGACCAGCACGGCGATCGGATAGTCGGGCTCGGTGCCCGCGCCGGAGGCGGTCTCGACGGAGTTCTCGCGCGGATCGTTGCCCGCCGTCGTCAGGATGACGCCGCTTCGGAGGAAGAGGTCGGCCAGCTCGATGGAGCCTTCGAGGACCCCTCCCGGGTCGTCCCGCAGGTCCAGGATCAGGCGTCGCATTCCCTGGCCGCGGAGCTTCTCGATCGCCGAGCGGACGTCGCGGACGGTGTTGCGCTGGAACTGTCGGACCTGGACGTAGCCTACATCGCCTTCGAGCATCGCGTACTTGACCGACTCGATCGGGATGGTCGCGCGCGTGATCGGGAACGGCCGCGGCTCGGTCCATCCGCGTCGCATGATCCAGACGGCCACGACGGTGCCGGGTCGCCCCCGCAGCCGGCTCACGGCCTCGTCGATGTCCATGTTGATCGTCGACTCGTCGTCGATCTGGACGATGCGGTCGTTGGGCTTGAGGCCCGCCCTCCACGCCGGCGTGTCGTGGATCGGCGAGATCACCGTGAGGTAGCCGTCGCGGATACCGATGTTGATGCCGATGCCGCCGAACTGCCCGGCCGTGTTGGCCCGCATGTCGCGGTTCGCCTCGGGCGACATGAGCACGGTGTGCGGGTCGAGCGTCCGGAGCATGCCGTTCACGGCGGCGTACTCGACGTCCTGCGGCTTGCGACGAACCTGGTCGCTGACGAACCTCCCGGACAGGAACTGCGCCACGGCGTGCATCCGGGCGGCCAGGCGCCACGGCGAGTCCACGTCGCGCGCCCGGAAGGACTGCCTGTGCGGCCCGATCTGCACGACGACCTCGTCCGTCTCCTCGCCCCCGGTCACGATCACCTCGGGAACGGCCTTCTCGATCCCGTTCAGCGCGGCCAGGAACATCCTGCGCGGCTCGACCCGCGACGGATCCACGTACTCGTACGTCACGTGGAACAGCACGCGGTTGAACGTCTCGAGCCGCGCGAAGTCGTACGGACGCTGCGGCGCCGACGCGGGCAGCGTCTCGATCCGTTGCGCCAGACCGGAAGCGGGCCCCTGCGTCAGCGCGACGGCCGCCGCGGCCGCCGCCAGCGCCAGCACAAGGCCGGGTTCCCTTCCGATGCCCGATCTCAAGAACCGGGACAACCTCCCGGCGATGTCACTGTGCGTCGCCATCGGCAACTGATGCACCATCCTTCCCGGTACGCGCCCCCGACACAACGAGTCGGAGAATAGCACTTTGGACCGTTCCGTACAGCCCCTTCTTCCGAACCGACGAGTAGTTACCACCGTTCCATACCGCGACCGCGCGCCGCGCTACCGGCAGGCGTCCAGGGTCCCGGAGATCGCTCCCGCGGAGGTCCTCCCGGAGAATCCGGCGCAGATGCGGCCGGCGGAGTCGACGACGTACGTCGTGGGGAAGACCGAGATGCGGTAGCTCCCCATGATGCGGTCGCCGCCCGAGACGTGAACCAGCGCCGGCGCCCCCGCCGCGCGGCGGGCGACGCGGGCCGGATCGGCGTCGCCGTCCGAGTGGATCGCGGCGACGAGCACGTCGGGACGGCGGCGCGCCAGCGCGTCGAGCGGCGCGAGCATCGGATCGCAGGCGGGACACCAGACGGTCCAGAAGAAGAGCACCGAGCGGCGGCCGCGGAGATCCCCGGCGGTGAGGCGCTCGCCCGGCCGGTCCGGGCGATCGAGCGAGAACGGCGGCGCTTCCGCTCCGGCGGGCAGCAGCGGGGCCCGGCAGAAGCGCGGGCCGAAAACGACCGCCAGGGCGATCGCCCCGGCCACCAGAAGGAACGATCTCACCGCCTCACCGCGTCGCGGCCTTCATCCGACATCGCCGCCACGCCCTTCCGATGCCGCGGCGCCCGGAGAAGGCTCGCCCGGCGGGAGGTCCGACAGGGGCAGCGTGATTCGGAACGCGGCGCCGGATTGCGAGGGCTCCAGGGAGATCTCGCCGCCGTGCTCCAGGACGATCTTCTTCACGATGGCGAGGCCCAAGCCGGTCCCCGTCTGCTTCGTGGTGAAGTGCGGTTCGAACAGATGCTCGCGGATGTCGTCGGGGATTCCCGGACCGTCGTCGCGGATGACGATCTCCGCCCAGCGGCTTCCCGACGGCGCACCGGCAACGACTTCCACGCGACCTGCCGGGGCGACGGCGAGCGCGACGGCCGGGTCGACGGGGCGGGGCGCGCCGCGGCCCCGGATCGCCTCGACGGCGTTGCGCACGAGGTTGTCGACGACACGACGCATGAGCTGGCGATCGATCGCCACGACGATCCCGGTGGGCGGCTTGCGCCAGTCGATCTCCACCCCGGCGGCCGCAACCGTGGGGGAGAACGCTGCCTCGCAATCATCAATAAAATCACGTAGTTCTGCCGGAGAAGCCTGCACCTTGGGAAGCCGGGCGAACTCGGAGAACTCGGTCGTCATGCGTCGAAGCGTCGCCACCTCTTCTTCAATCACCTCCCTGGCGGCAGCGAGCAGCTTCCGGTACCGCTCGTCGGTCCCGACGTACTTCTCGGCCACCTCCTGGATGGCGAGCTGGATCGGCGTGAGCGGGTTCTTGATCTCGTGGGCGAGACGACGGGCGAGTCCCTGCCAGGCGGAGACACGCTGCAGGTAGACGATGCGGTCGCGGGAGTCGCGCAGCTCCGAGACCATGTCGTTGAAGGAGCAGGCCAGGTCGGCGATTTCGTCGCGCCCTTCGGAAGGTACCCGGACATCGAGGTTGCCCGCGGCGACCTGGCGGGTGGCGGCCGTGACGGCGCGCAGCCTGCGGACGAGGCGGCGGGCCAGCCAGACGGAAACGCCGGAGGCGGCCAGCAGCACGGCGCCGAAGAGGATGGCGTAGACCAGCACGAACCTGCGCCGGATCGCTTCGTCGGTCCCGCGGAGCATCTTGTAGTGATCGAGCACCTCGCCGAGGGCATCGAGGCCGGCGAAGAGAACCCTCGGCACGGCAAAGACCGCCTCCAGGCCGGCGGCGTCCATCCCGGCATCGGGCGTGCCGGCCGCACCGAAGCCGGCGGCCAGGCGGACTACTTCGCCGGCGGCCAGAAGCCGTTCGTGGGGGCCGGCGCACGCGCCGGCGGCGCAGAGCGCGGCGGCGCGAATGGCGTCCGCCGGCGCCCTGTCGGCGTCGCGGTCGGCCGGCGGTCGCGGGCGGAACGTCTTGAGCCGCCAGACATCCTCCGGATATGCCTCCGGTCGGCGCACGTGGATCCTCCGGCCGGTCGCGTCGATTGCCGAGGCGTCGACGAGGATCCCGCTTGTCTCGGCTTGGGCCGCATCGGGCCCGCCTGGGCGTTCGAATGCCGCCGCGTCATCCGCGGCGAGGCGTTCCAGGAGGCGCTGCAAGTTGGCCGGAAGCCTCGACTCGGGGCCCCGTTGCCGGATCTCCGATGCTATTCGTTCGGTGCGCCACTTGATCTGTTCGCGCAGCGCCTCGATGTGCGCCCGAGTGCGGTCCTTGGCGGTTTCGAGTCCGTCGCCGATCGCCGGCTGGAGGATCAGGCCGAAGCTGCTCGACAGGCCGGCGTCGAAGAAGAGGACGGCCGCGGCCGAGGTGACGCCCAGGGCGGCCAGCAGCACGACGACGATCTTCGTCTCGAACTTGCGGGGAAGCATGCGGGACGGGTCTGGTGCGCGCACCGGCATCACCTACAGGTCGAACGGCTCGGAGCGGAAGCGGATCGTGCGATCGGCGTCGCCGAGCCGCCGGCTTATGAAGATCGCCACGAACGACCCGAACATACTGCGCCCTTCGGAACCGAAGGCGTCCGCGCCCGACCGGCCCTTGAGCCACGATCGGAGGCCTTCGAGGACCTCGGGCGATACGGGGTTGAGCTCGGCCACCACGTCGATCCGGAATCGCCCGGCTTGCAGGCCGCGGACGTTGATCCTGTGGTTCCGCAGCACCGTGCAGAGGCGGATCGCGTCCCGCCGACTCGCCGCCTCGATGTCGCGCGGGCGATCCTGCCGCTCGTCCCGGATCCGCACCCTGTACACTTCGTCCCACAGGTCGTAGGTCACCTCGCACGTCCGCACCGACGCCTGCACCGGCATCGAGCCGCCCTCGCGGTACAGGGCGATCCGGAGCGCCACCCTGGTCGGCAGGCCGCTGTCGACCTCCTGTTCGGACCTCTGGTCGAACAGGTCGCTCATGGAAAACGAGAGGAGCAGGTAGTCGCCGTCCCGCGCGGTCCTTACGGGGCGCGTCTGGTCGGCGCGGGCGAGGAGCGGAACGGCCGGCGAGACCAGAGCCGCGAGCAGGACGGACAAGACGGCAGGAAGGCCGAGGGGATCGCGGCTCCCGGCGATCTTGGCGGCCTGGCGGCTCATTCTCTCTTCAGTCCAGGCGGGATCATCCCGATGATGTTGGAGAAGGAGAGGCGGAACAGGCCGATGATCGTGTCGAATCGCAGGCCCAGGTCGAACGTGAGGTCCACGGGGAAGGCGGCGGCCCCGTCGTAGCCCGCCATCTGGACTGCGAGATCCTCCGACGAGGCAAGCAGGTACAGCCCGAACGAAGCGAAGACGTCCAGTCCGTACAGGAAGCCGTGTCGGCTCCGGTGCAGCGGCAGGGAGTACTCGGCCCCGACTCGCGTCGCGATGTCCTCGTACTGCATTTCGGCGATGGCCGTCCCGAGAATCGCGTGCGACGGGTAGTTGTGGAAGTTGAGATCGAGGACCCTGGCGGGCACGAGATCCGACAGGTCACCGATGAAGAACTGCTCGAAAAGCGGCGCCTGGCCGAGGATCAGCCCGCCGAACACTTCGACCTTGACCGAATGGCCCCACGGGAGACGGAAGTGCGTCGCGTGGTCGACGGCGAACTTGGCGTACGGGTAGTCCGAGCCGAACACGTCGGACGAGAGGTCGATCGTGAGACGCAGGCGGGTCCCCGATGACGGCAGGAACGGATCGTCGCGGCTGTCGTACAGGTACGAGACGCTCACGACCGACAGCGTCGAGGCGCCCTGCGCGAGATCGAGCGGCACGGGGTGGGTCAGGCCGCCGCGCCGGTACGAGGCGCTCAACGGCAGATCGGCCTGGATCCACTCGAAGCGATACGCGACATCGACCCGCATCGTGTCCGACATGACGCGGCCGGTCCCAAGCGTCCCGCCGGCCCGCCAGTAGTCGACCGTGGCGTGGTCGGTCTGGACGGTCCCGTCCGGGCGCACCGCGGTGACGTTCGTGAACCCGAGGTAGTCCTGGGCGTAGTTGAACAGGGCGCCCACGCGGAGCGAGTACGGAGTGTCGAGGAAGTGCGGGTCGACGAAGCGCAGGCGGTATCCATGCTGCTGGTCGCCCGCGACGAAGGCCCCCCCGAGGATGCTGCCTGTGCCCAGCAGGTTCATCTCCGTGAGGCCGAGCCCGCCGTACGGCGTGATGTGCGTGTAGCCGAAGCTCAGATTGTCCACCAGCAGAGTCCACCGCTCGCGAACGTGGATCCGGAACACCACCCACCCGCGCCGGCTTCCACGCCGCAGCGAGAACCGCACATCCTCGAAAAGGCCGGTCGCGAGCAACGCCGCCTTGCTGCGCTCGATTCGCGGATCGTCCGCGCGGAACGTCTCGCCGCGCGCAACGAGCATCAGGCGGGTCGCCACATCCCGCCGCGTCGTTTCGTTCCCGAGGACCTCGAACTCCTCGAGGTAGTACCGCACCACGTGGGCTTCCCCCACCGGTTGGTCGTCGCCTGCCTCGCGATCCTCATCCGCGGGCTCCCCCTCGCCCTCGTAGTCGGGATCGCCCGCATCCGCCTCGACTTCCGACGCATCCGCCTCGACTTCCGATGGTTGTGCGTCCGGATCGATCTGTGCCGGGACGGCGCCTCGGGCCTGCCCCCCGGCCCAGAACAAAAGGAAGAGCACCTGGGCGACCGCCCATCCCCGCCACCTCAACAGAACACCCCGCACCCGATGCCGTCCGCCCAAAGGGGGCGGAGTAGGAAATGCGCCAGCGTCACGAAACCGGTCGGGATGAGGGCATCTATCCGGTCGAGGAGCCCGCCATGACCCGGCAGGAGCGTCCCCGAATCCTTCAGGCCGGCGCTGCGCTTGAGCCCCGACTCGAACAGATCGCCTGCCTGACCGGCGGCGCCGCCGATCGTTGCGAGGAGGAGGACGTCGACCCAGCCGAGCGCCGGCAGGTACCAGACGGCGGCCAGCGTCACGGCCAAGGCGCTCCCGACGATGCCGCCGGCGGCGCCTTCGATCGTCTTCTTCGGGCTGAGGCGCGGGTGGAGCGGGCGGCGGCCGAGGAACCGACCCGTGAAGTAGGCCGCTGTGTCGCCCAGGAACGCCAGAGTCATTGTCAAGATCACCAACTTCCCGCCCACGCTGTCGGGAAAAAGGAGACGGAAGGCCGGATACACGGCCAGCCCAAGGCCCACGTAGAGCGGAACGAAGATCAGGCCCGAGGCTCGCGGTGCGAACGTCCCGAGGTCGCGGGGTCGAACGACCAGGAGAGTCATGGCGGCGAGGAAGACCGCCGGAAACGCGGCGGCAGCCGCCTCGGGCCTCACGGCGGCGGCCCAAGCCGACAGGCCCGCCACCGCCGCAGCCGACCCCGCCCCGAACGACCGCTCGACCCGGTCCAGCACGCTCGGGTACGGAACCGCCAGCACCATCCCCTCCCAGGCCGCGACGGCCGCGGCGAGGACGACGAAGGCGAGCAGGAACGCGGGGGGGAGCCATAACGTGGCGGCCAGCAGAATCGGGACGAGCACGCCGGCCGTCAGGAATCGCCACCCAAGTCCCGATCTCTGTGCCATCGTCCTTCTTCCCGCCCCCGCCTTCGCATCGAACCTGGACCGACGCGCCCGGGCCGATGATACTATCCGCGCCGCGATGTTCAAGGATCCCTATCGGCGGCTCGGAGTCCGCAGGAACGCCACGATCGAGGAGATCAAGGCGGCCTATCGCCGCCTGGCCCTCGCGCACCACCCGGACCGGAACCAGGGCGATCGGACATCCGAGGAGCGATTCAAGGAGGTGACGCAGGCTTTCGAGATCCTGTCCGACCCGCGGAAGAGGGAGATCCTTGACCGGTTCGGGCCGGATGGGCCGGCGTCGGGCCGCAGCCGAGGCGACCGGGCCGAGCCGGAAGGCGGGTGGTTCGGGAAGTTCATCGACGACCTGCTTGGAAGGGGAGGACGGCCCGGCGTGCGAGCCCGCCGGGCCGGAACCGTCGCGGCCGGCGCCGATGTCCTGGTCGAGCTGGACCTGTCGCTGGCCGAGTCGTTCGCGGGCGCGGAGAAGTCGCTTCGCTTCCGGATCGCTTCGGCCTGTCCGGCCTGCGGGGGAGCGGGGCGCTGTCTGGCGTGCTCCGGGCGTGGCGTCGGGTGGTTCGAGCGTCGCCTGAGGGTTCGCATTCCGCCGGGGGCACGGGACGGCGACACGTTGCGGATTCCCGGCCAGGGAGCGCCCGGCCGCCGCGGGACGCCGGCCGGCGACCTGCGCGCGACGGTGCGACTGAGGCTCCCCCGCGGCGTCGTCGCGCAAGGCGACGACATCCACCTGCGACTCCCCGTGACGGCTCGCGAAAGGTCGCTCGGCGCGAAGATCCCCGTGCGGACCCCGTGGGGCGCGATCGTAGTTGCGATGCCGGCTCGGGTCGCAACCGGCGCGCGTCTACGGATCAAGAGCCACGGCATGCAGCGGCGCGACGGACAGGGACGGGGCGACCTCATCCTCGTGCTGACGGCCGTCCGGCCGGACACGGCAAGGCGGCGGACGACGCGCCACCGCGGCGCGCGCCCGGCCGATCGCGACAGGCCGCTGGGCCGCATCTTCGAGCGCCACGGTTTCACGTGAAACAGCCGCTCGCGATTTGTCCCACATAAGGTTCTATGGTAGGATAACGGGTGATACGGGGGCCGGCGGTCGCGCGCGGGTCTCGAACAAGCCCCCGGCAGGAGAAGGAACATGGGCAAGTCACCGACGATCGCGATCCTCACCCTCTGCTCGGCGCTCGCAGGCTGCGACCCCGAAGGGACCGGCGACGTCGCCGTCCGATGGACAATCGGCGTCCTCGGGTCGTGCCGACAGGCCGGCCTCGAAACCGTGTCGATCGCGCTCGATGCCGGCGGCGCCGCGGTCGCCGTCGAGGAGCGGCCGTGCACGGCCGGCGAGGTCGTCTTCTGGGGCGTCCCGCTGGGATCGTACCGCGCCGTCGTCGTCGCGATCGACGGCCAAGGCGTCCCCGCATACGAAGGATCGACCACCGTGGAGGCGAGCCCCGGAGCCGCCGCCGGCGCCCACCTGGTGCGCCTGGCGCCGCGCCCCGGCGAGGTCGAGGTTGCGTGGCACTTCTCCGGCGGCCGGCTTTGCTCGTACTACGGCGTCGAGGAAATCGTCGTGCGAATGTTCCGCGACGACGCCGGGGTGCGAGATCGCTCGGCCGCCTGCAACGCCGGCCGCCTGCGGATCGGACGAGTCGAACCCGGCACGATCGACGTCCTGGTGGAAGGCCGCGACGACCGCGGCCGGACATCCCACTCGTTCCTCTCCGCCAAGCTCCGCCTGCCGCCCGGCCACACCGTCGCGATCGAAGCGCCGCTCGAACCCTGCCACGGCCTATGTCTTTGATCTGAAGCCCGCCGGACCGCGGGCGTCACGCCCCGCCGCCCCGGTCGTCGTGCCGCACCTCGCTCGGCGCCTCGGCCTCGAGCGCCGCGTCGATCCCCGACCCGATGCAGAACGCCTGCGCCGGATCCCTGCGGCACGCGCGCCTGCGCACGGCGTACAGCACGACCGCGGCGACCGTCGTCGCCGCCGCGATGACCTGCGAGGCCGACCACATCCAGAGCCACCCCCTGTCGGGGTCGCCGCGGAACAACTCCGTCCCGAACGTGGCGCCGGCGTACGCCACCGTCGCCAGCAGGAAGACCTGGCCCGCGAAGCGCCGCACACGCCACGCGACCGCCGTCAGCGCCAGGATCACGAGCCCCGCGACCACCCAGTAGAGCTGCACCGGATACACCGGCTGCGACCACTCGGCCCAGTCCATCACCAATCTCTGCTTCAAGTGCTCCGCGAACACCGGCGTCCCCGCTGGGAACTCCACGCCCCAGGCCAGCTTCTCCGCCACGAGGCCGAAGTCGCACCCGTGCAGGAAACAACCGATCCGCGTCAGAATCACGCCGATCGCGACCGCCGGGACCAGCATGTCGAGCCACAGGAGCGTCGACAGCTTCTTGCGGCGCATGTACAGCCACGAGACGACCACCCCGCCGAGCAGCCCGCCGTACGCGGCAAGTCCTCCCTCGGTGATCCGCAGCACCGCGATCGGGTTGCCGAACTCCTCCATGTTCGTGAGCACGTATTGCAGCCGCGCGCCGAGCAACCCGCCGACGACGGTCAGCACGAACCCGTCGGCCACGGTGTTCCGTGGAAACCCCTGGCGGGCGGCCAGGCGGTGCACCAGGAACCAGCCGACGAGCAGCGACAGGCCCAGCAGGACGCCGAACGAGTATACTTCCCAACCCAGGAGCGGCACCTTGAAGAGGACCGGATGCATCGGGGGGCGAGTATATGTGGAGCAATCGCGCGCCTTCAACTTTCTGCCGAGCGGCGTGTACGCGATCCTCGACCTGACGCTCGGGGCCTTCGATCCGGTCGCCGCCGCACGGGCGATGTGCCGCGCCGGCGTGGCGGCCGTGCAGCTTCGGGCGAAGGCCGTCCCCGACGGCGCGCTCCTGGGCATCGCCCGGGCCGTGGCCGCCGTCTGCCGGAAGGCCGGCGTCCCGTTCATCGTGAACGACCGCGCCGACATCGCCGTCCTGGCCGGCGCCGACGGCGTCCACGTCGGCCAGGACGATCTGCCGCCCGGCGCGGTCCGCCGGGCCGGGCCCGACCTCTTGATCGGCCTGTCGACGCATTCCGCTTCGCAGGTGCGCGCCGCCGCGCGCGCGCCGGTCCACTACATCGGCCTCGGCCCCGTGTTCCCCACGACGACCAAGGCGCTCCACGACACGCCGCTCGGCCCGGCCGGGTTCGCCTCGATCGCGCGCCGCTCGACCTTGCCGGTCGTCGCGATCGGCGGCATCGGCATCGAGGACGTGGGGCGCCTGCGCGCCGCCGGCGCCCACGCCGTCGCGCTCGCCTCGGCCCTGCTGTCGGAAGGAGACCCCGGCCCGAAGGCGGCCGCGGCGGTCCGGTCGTTCAACCGCAACCGTTCACCCTTCCCTGCAGTCCCGTGAACGCGCCCGAGCCCGGTTTCGAGGACACGGAAGGTGTGGGCGTAGGCGTGGGCGATCGGGCACGGGCACGGAATCCGCCCCCCCGGTGAACGGTTGCCACGGAGGATCCGGCTGCGATCAGCGACGGCCCTTCCTCGGCCCGTTTCGCATCTCGCCGCGGACCCGCAACGTCTGCTCGAGGATCGGCAAGGCCGCGAGGTCCTTCGCTCGCCCCGTCGCCCGCTTCGCCGCGATCACGTCCTCCAGCGAGGCCACGCGGACGGTCGTGGCTGCCACGCGGACGGCCAGCGACCGGGCACGGACGGACTCGAACCGCGCCCGGCTCGAGAGGGAGAAGACGAAGTCGATTTCGACCGGACCGCCCACGAGACGAAGCATCGAGGAGAGCGGCTCGCCCGGCCTGGTCACGACGAGCCCCCCGAGTCGGCGGGCGAGGTCCGCTACCTTGCGCCGGTTCGCAGGCGTGTCGCGCACGAAGAAGTCGACGTCGCGCGTCGTGACGGGCGCACCCTGCAACGCCGCGGCGGCGTTTCCGATGAGCACGACATCCAGGCCGACGTCCCGCGCGGCGCGCACGACCTGCACCAGGATGCTCTCTTCAAAGGGCCCAACGGTCACGTCCCAGTCTCCGCAACAGCCACCGGCGCGGGATCTCCCGCGGCTGGAGCAGACTTGCCAGGATCTGCGCCAGGTCCTCGGACGGAATGTCCGGCAACCGCGGCCCGAGACGCTTCTGCCACCGGCAAACGCGCGCCGCCCAGCGCGCCGCGACATCCGCCACGTCGCCCGGGTTCGGGCGATGCCCGCCCCGCACTCCTCCTGCTCTCGACCTGCCCACCCCTCCGACGGTACCAGAACGGCGGCGCGTCGTCACGACCCCCCACCGCCCTCGACCATCGATCGGTAGAGAGCCTCGTACCGCAACGCCGAGATGCCCCACGAATGATCGACGCGCATGACGCGCTCGACCAGCGCCGCCCAGGTCGGCCCGGCGGCGCGGACGCCGACGGCCCGGCGCACCGCGCGGGCCAGATCGGCCGGATCGGCGTCGTGGAACACGAAGCCCGTCCCGGTCTCCATCCGCGCGTCGACGTCCACGACTGTGTCCACGAGGCCCCCGGTGGCCCGCACCACCGGCGCCGATCCGTAGCGCATCGCGATCATCTGCGTCAGACCGCACGGCTCGAATCGCGACGGCGCCAGGAACAGATCGCTCCCCGCGTACGCCAGCCGCGCCAGCGCATCGTCCTGCACCGCCGCCATCCGCACCCTCTCGGGCTCGTCGCGCGCCAACCTTTCGAGCGGCTCGAGCACGGCCGGATCGCCGTCCCCGATGACGACGATCTGTAGATCGCACGCCAGCAGCATCGGCGCCGCCGCTGCCACGAGGTCCAGCCCCTTCTGCGGCACGAGGCGCGCCACGGCGGCCGCCAGCGTCGCCTTCGGGCGAATCGGCAGGTCGAGGCGGTGTTGCAGCGCCATCTTGTTCCCGAAGCGCCCCTCGGGCGATTCGATGTCGTAGCGGTGCGGGACGTGCGGATCGGTCGCCGGGTTCCACAGGTCGGGGTCGATCCCGTTGAGGATGCCGATCGGCGGCTCCGGCAGCGCGCGCAGCACCCCGTCCAGACCATGGCCGCCGTCCGGCGTCGTGATTTCCCCGGCATAGGTGGGGCTCACCGTCGACACCCGGTCGGCCGACACGATGCCGGCCTTCAGCAGGTTGGCCTTCCCGTAGAACTCCACGCCGCCCGGGTGGAAGTCGGCCGCGTCGATCCCGAGCGCCCCCATTTCATCGGGCCCGACGAGCATCTGGTGGGCCATGTTGTGGATCGTCAGCAGCGTGCGGGCCCCCTTGAGCGGCCCGGGCCTGGGCAGCCGCCGGAGGTAGTACGGCACGAGCGCCGTCTGCCAGTCGTGGCAGTGGAAGACGTCGACCACGTCGCCGCGCTCGGCCATCACCGCCGGCGCCGCGCGCGACAGCACGGCGAACCGCAACGCCTCGTCGGGATCGCTCGTGTAGACGCGATCCCGCTCGAAGAGATCCGGCCGGCGGAGCAGCACGACCTCGACGCCGCTCCCCAGCCGCCCCTCGAAGACCTCCACGTCGAACGCCGCGCCGCCCAGCGGGACCGGCGCCGCCGACAACCGCCGCGCGAACGATTGCGCGCGGTCGATGCCGCGGTAGAACGGCAGGACGACGGTGACGCGGTGGCCCAGCGCCCGCAACGCGGCGGGCAACGACCCGACCACGTCCGCCAGGCCGCCCACCTTGGCGAACGGAACCCCCTCCGACGCGACGAAACAAATGTGCATCAGGGCAGCCTCCCTACGACGCCCGGCTCGGGGCTCCATCGCCCCGCCGATCCCCCTTCGGCAAACCCACCAGACTCTCCATCTCCCGCAAGATCGCCTCGCACTCGGAACGCCCGGCCAGCGCCGCCATCAGCACCTCCGACGAGACCATCAGGTCCCTGTCGAACCGCGCCGCCTCCTCGCCGCGCTCGCCCAGCCGCCGCCGGACGTCGCCGAGATCCGTCTCCATCGAGTCCTCGGCCTGTTCGAGTTGCGCCCTGTGCGCGGAAAGCTGCGACTCGACGGCGGCGACGCGGGACATCTCGCCGCCGATGCGCGCCTCCACGTCGTCGAACTCCTCCTTGCGCGCCGTCAATCGCGCGTCGGCGGCGCCGAGCGCCTGGTACGCCTCGCGCAGATCGGCGCCCATCTCGCCGGCCACTTCGAGCGCCGAGATTCTCCCGCGCAGCGCCGTCACGGTCCCGCGCGCCTCGTCGACGGCCCTCGCCAGGTAGTCCCGCCGCGCGGACAACTCGACGACGCGCCTGCGCCCCTGGGACACCTCGCGCCCCAGCTCCTCGACGCGCCGCCCGATCTGCGCCCTGCGCTCCCGACCCTTGCGCTCGAGCCCCTCGAGCGCCGCCGCATCGGCCGACATCTCGCCCTCGACGCGCGCCGCCTGCGCCGACAGCTTCCACATGTTGTCCAGCGCCGCCGTCACGGGCGCCGGGGATCCCCCTCCGGGGTACGCCGCCGCCGTCATCCGCGCGAACATCGTCGCCCGCAGCGACCACGCCGCGACGCCGCCCACCCGCGGCAACCGTCCCCCCGCGACCGACGGCTCGGTCGCCATCTCCCACGGGCTCCGCGGCGCCATCCTCTGCAGCGCCTTGACCTCCTCGTGGAGATGGTGCGCGTCCGTGTAGCGCCGCGCCGGATCCTTCTCCAGCAGCCGCAGCACCATCGCCTCGACCATCGGCAGGATCGTCGGCACGTGCCGGCTCGGCGGCGGCGGGTTCGTCGACCTGTGCTGCTCCATCACGACGCCGCGGTCCGGCGCCTCGAACGGCAGGCGCGACGTCAGCATCTCGTAGAACACGACCCCCAGCGCGTACAGATCCGACGCCGGCGTCGCGTCCTCGCCCCGCGTCTGCTCCGGCGACATGTACTCCGGCGTCCCGAACACGGCGCCCTTGGCCGTCAGCGGCGCCTCCTGCATCATGCGCGCCAGGCCGAAGTCGAGGATCTTGACGAAGTCCTTGCGTCCGCCGCGATCCAGCAGGAAGACGTTGTCGGGCTTGAAATCGCGGTGGACGACCCCGAGGTCGTGGGCGCGTCCCAGCGCCGCCGTGCACTGCTCGATGATGTCCAGCGCCCGCGGCGCCGGGATCGGACCGCGGGCGATCAGCTCGTTGAGCTGCGTCCCGTCGAGGTACTCCATCACCAGGAACGCCAGCCCGTCGTCGGTCTCGCCGTAGTCGTAGATCTCGACGATGTTGGCGTGGTTGACCCGGTTCGAGGCCCGAGCCTCCCGGAGGAACCACGCCCGGAAATGATCCGCGCCCTTCTTGCCCGGCTGGAGGATCTTGATCGCCACGACCCGGTCGATGAGCAGGTGCCGAGCGCGATACACCACGCCCATGCCGCCCGACCCGAGCAGCGCTTCGAGCCTGAACCTCTTGTGGATCATCCTCCCCAGCAACGGATCGGCCATCGACGCGCCTCCGCCGCGTCATGTATCGGACGCGCCCCGCGGCGTCAACCGACCGCCGAGTGCCGGCTGGTGGAAGAGCCTGGACCTCGTCACCCACCTGGGCCTCCGCGGTGGCGCTTCGAGCGGGGCCCGGTTCGCGCCGAGGCGTGGAAGGCGATTCAGGTTGTGCTTCGGGTGATCGGCGTCCAGGGACTTCGCGCCCTGCGTG
>CAMTWF010000268.1:0-7128 GCA_947085355.1 uncultured delta proteobacterium | reverse complement strand
GGTCGGGCTGCGCGCCGCGCTGGCCGCGTCCGGCCTGGCCGATGCGCGGGCGCGCGCCGGAACCGCCGTGCCGCTCGGCGGCGGGACGGCGGCGGTTCGCATCCCGCTCGGCGTGCTCGTGGGGCCGGCGATCGTCCCGCTGGGACCCGTGGGAAGGCCGCTGTCGCCGGGGCCGAACCGCTGCGACGCGCTCGGAATCGAGATCCGCGCCGGCGACGTCTCCCCGGGCTGCGATCTCCGCAACCGACGACCGGGCGACCGGCTGGCCGGCCGCACGCGGTCGCTCAAGCGCGCGCTGGCCGACGCCGCGGTGCCGCGCGCCCTGCGGGATCGCGTGCCGCTCGTGGCCCGCGGCCGCCTCGTGCTGTGGGCCGACGGCCTGCACGCCGCGCCCGGCTGGGCCGGACGGATCGAGGTGGTGAGCCGAGAGGGCTGTTGGGGCGAGTGGATCTCCGCTTTCGGGTTTGGAGTTTCGGGTTTCGAGTTTCGGGTTTCGAGCTCCTCCAAACCCGAAACTCGAAACCCGAAACCCGAAACTCGAAGCCCGAGGCTGACCGATCCGGCGTTGGCCGGGATTTGGGCGATGGTGCGCGGGGGGAAGCGCCTCGGGCCGGAGGAGATCGCCGCGATGCTGTCGACGCCGAGCCTGGCCGATCTCGGCCGCATGGCCGACGCCGCCAGGCGGGCCCGATGGGGCGATCGTGCGACGTGGATCCGCAACCGGCAGATCAACCCGACCAACGTCTGCACGTCCCGGTGCCGCTTCTGCGACTTCTCCGTGCCGGCCGGGTCGGAAAGGGCGTACGCGATGGAGCCGGCCGATGCGGCCGCGCTCGTGCCGCCCGACGCTCGCGAGGCGCACGTAGTGGGAGGTCTGCACCCCGAATGGCCGCTCGATCGGTACCTGGACATCGTGCGGGCCATCAAGGCGGCGCGGCCCGGCATACACGTCAAGGCGTACACCGCCGTCGAGATCGACCACTTCGTCCGGATCTCCGGCCTCTCCTTGGAGGATGTGCTTGCGCGTCTGGGCGACGCCGGCGTCGACATGCTCCCCGGCGGCGGCGCGGAGATCTTCTCGGAACGCCTACGCGGCAGGCTGTGGCCGCGGAAGATCCCGGCCGCGCGGTGGCTCGAAATCCACGCCGCCGCCCACCGGCTCGGCATCCCATCCAACGCCACGATGCTGTACGGCCACGAAGAGACGATCGAGGACCGCGCCCGACACCTGCTGGCGCTCCGCGACGCGCAGGACGAAGCGCCCGGCTTCGTCGCCTTCATCCCGCTCCGGTTCCAGCCCGGCGCCACGGGAATCCGGCCGGGCCGCTCCGGCGCCGTCGACGACCTCCGCACCGTCGCCGCCTCCCGCCTGGCCCTCGACAACTTCCCCCACGTCAAGGCGTACTGGGCGATGCTCGGCCTCGACACCGCCGCGATGGCGCTCCGGTTCGGCGCGGACGAGATGGAAGGGACCGTCGGCGAGGAGCGCATCGCGCACGCGGCCGGCGCGGCGACTCCGGTCGGTCTGACGCCCGCGGAACTGCGCGCCGCGATCGAGCAGGCGGGCTGCACGCCCGTCGAACGGGACGGACTGTACCGGCCGGTGTAAGCATCTCCCGGCTTTGGGGCAATGCCGATCAGAGCCGGGTTTGCCGGAAGCGCCGGTGGAGCGTACACTGGCTCATGGACGGGAGGTGCAGGATGCTCCACGGGGAACGAGCCTTGGTCGCCGTTCTGGCCGCATGGACCTGGGCGGCATGCGGCGGCGGCACGGGATATGCGGGCGACGACACGGGCGAGGGAGGGGACCACGACACCATCGAGGGCGGCGCGGACGGCGACGCGGACACGGGCGGGGCCGACGGCGACGCCGATCCGGATCCGGGGATCGACGACGAGGCGTCGATGCCCGAGGCGGACGCGACGGCCTGCGGTACTACCCAGTGTTCCAACTGCCTCGACGACGACGGCGACGGGCTCACCGACGGCTTCGACCCGCACTGCATCTCCGCCGCGGACAACGACGAGGCGAGCTTCGCGACCGGCATCCCCGGCGACAACCAGGACCGCCAGTGGCAGGACTGCTTCTTCGACGGCAACAGCGGCGGCGGCGACGACGGCTGCCGCTACCACACCTGCTGCATCCTCGGCGACGCGTGTCCCGCCGACCTGCGGCGCGGGTTCGACCCGGCGCGCCACTGCAACATCTCGACGGAATGCATCGAGAACTGCCTGCCCGGCGCCACGCCCGGCTGCGACTGCTTCGGGTGCTGCACGATCCACGTGGACGGGATCCCGTACACGGTCTACACGAACCCCGCGCTCGCACCGAACTGCACGCTCGACGTCATCGACGACCCGGCGCTCTGCCCGCCCTGCACGCCCACGGAGGATTGCGACAACCCGTGCGTCCCCGCGGACTGCGAGTTGTGCCCGGGCCAGACCGTGGACGACCTGCCGCCCGAGTGCGACGACAGGCCGAGGTGCCCGGAGGGCCAGACGTCGTGCACGGTCACGACCGACTGCCCGCTCTACCACTACTGCTCGCTCGGCTGCTGCATCGAGCAGGTCCTGATCTGACCCTCCGCATCGGCGATCGCGTCGAACGCCGCCCCGAACTCGGCATGGCCGGCCGGCGCCGCTCCGGTCCGGGCGCGGGGCAGCCGCAGAGCCACAGTGTCGCCGCCGGCCGGACGATCCCCCGACCGTTTGCCGTTCCGCTCGCTTCGTGGTCTACCATCCGCTCCATGCACCCGATCCTCGACACGGCGGTTCGGGCGGCCCGGAGGGCCGGCGACATCATACTTGCGGCGTCGAGGAAGGCCACGGCCGTCGAGGTCGAGAGCAAGGGACCCGCGGACTACGTCACCGAGGTCGACCGGGCGGCCGAGGCCGCCGTGCTGGAGATCGTGCGCGCCGAATGGCCCGGCCACGCCGTGCTCGCCGAGGAGCGGGGGGCGCAGGGGGACGCCCGCGCCGAGTATCTCTGGATCGTCGACCCGCTCGACGGAACGACCAACTTCGTCCGCGGCGTGCCGCACTTCGCGGTCTCGATCGGAGTGCGCCGGGCGGGGACACCCGGTGCACCCGGTGCTGGTGCAGCGGACCCGAGCGGCTTTGGCGCGAGGGTCCGCGGGGGTCCGGGGGGCGGTGAGGCGCGAAGCGCCGAACAGCCCCCCGGTGCAGGTGCAGCGGACCCGAGCGGCTTTGGCGCGAGGGTCCGCGGGGGTCCGGGGGGCGGTGAGGCGCGAAGCGCCGAACAGCCCCCCGGTGCAATCGAACATGCGGTCGTCCTGGATCCGCTGCGCGACGAGTTGTTCACGGCGAGCGCCGGCGAGGGCGCGCGGTTGAACGGCCGGCCGATCCGCGTCACGAGTCGGCCGGGCCTGGACGGCGCGCTGCTCGGGACCGGCATCCCATTCAAGGCCGGTGCGATCGAGCGGCTGGACCGGTACCTCGCAACGATGCGGGCGCTGTTGCCCGGCACCGCAGGCATCCGCAGGCCCGGCTCGGCGGCGCTGGACCTGGCCTACGTCGCCGCCGGCCGGTTCGACGGGTTCTGGGAGTTCGGCCTGAGTCCGTGGGACGTCGCCGCGGGCGTCCTGCTTGTCCGCGAGGCCGGCGGGATCGTGACCGACACTGCCGGAGGCGACAGGTGGTTCGAGACGGGTGACATCCTGGCCGCCGGTGGGGCGGTCCACGCCGCAATGCTGGCCGTCCTGCGCGGCATCCCGCCGGCGTGACCCTGGAGTTTGGAGTTTCGGGTTTGGAGTTCGGAGTTCGGAGGAACTCGAAACCCGAAACCCGAAACCCGAAACTCCGCAGCTTCAGTCCTCCAGCTCGCTCAGCATCCTGCGGACCTGCTCCGCTCCCTCGCCCTGCGGCCCGACCAGATCGAGGTAGCGCCGCAGCGCCTCGATGGCATCGGCTTCCTCACCGCGATCGGCCAGCAGCAGGCCCAGGTCCTTGTACGCCTCGGCAAGGTTCGGATCGATCCGCACGGCCCGGCGGTACTCCGCGATCGCCAGCACGGCCTGCCCCTGGCCCCGGAACGCCACGGCGAGGTTGAAGTGGTGCACGGCGTTGCCGGGCTCCGCCCGGATCGCCCGCTGGTGCGCCGCGACCGCCTCGTCGTAGCGCCGCATCTTCCGGAGCGCCACACCGAGGTTGTTGAGCAGCCCGGGATCCTCCGGGCGCCGCCGGAGCGCCTCCTCGTAGGTCGCCACGGCCTCGGCGAACCGCTGCCGCCGGCGGTGGATCATCCCGAGCCGCTCGAGGGCGGCGACGTCCTCGACGTCCATGTCGGCCGCGCGGCGCAACGCCGCCGCGGCCCTGTCCCATTCCTGGCGGTCGTACAGCACGGCGCCGATCGTCGAGTGGACGTCGGCCCGGTCCGGGAGAAGCTCGGCGGCGCGTTCGAGCGCCTCGACGGCGCCGTCGAGCAGGCCGAGTCGCCGGCGGGCGAGGCCGAGCGCGATGAACGCCTCGCCGTAGGTCGCATCGAGCCGCGCGGCTTCCTCGAAGGCCGCCGCGGCGCCGGCGTGATCCCCGCGATTTTCCGCCACCAGGCCGCGAGCGACGGCCTCCTGCGCGGGGGTCAACCTGACCCCGCGCGGCACGGCGATCGTCGCGGCGTCCGCGGCGCCGTCGGCGTCCTCGCCGGTCTCCGCCGGCCGCTCCGGCGTCGGGGCCTCGGGCGAGGGCTCCGCCGTTCCGGCGCCCGTTCCGCCGCAGCCGCCGTGGGCGGCCACGAACAGGGCACTCCACAAGACGCGAACGCGCATGCTGCACCTCCAGAGCAGTTTGGAGTTTCAAGTTTCAAGTTTCAAGTTTCAAGCTCCTCCCAACTCCCAACTCCAAACTCGAAACCCGAAACTCGAAACCCGAAGGGGGCGCCTGGCGCTTGCTTGCGAAGCGGGCCGGCGGGTATATTCGCGGCCGATTATGGCAGGCGGCGGCAGCGCGGCGGTTCGCGAACGCTTGGTGACCGGCTTCGACGGGACGGTCCTGGCCTGCCGCGAGACCGGCCTGGGCCCCACCCTGATGTTGGCCAACGGCCTGGGCGGGACATGGACCGCCTGGCGCCATCTCATCGACTACTTCCGCGATCGTTTCCACATCGTGTCGTGGGACTACCGGGGCCTCTACCGGTCCGGCCCGTCGGCCACGCCCGGCCTGTTCGATATGGCGACCCACGTCCGCGACGCGATCGCCGTCGCCGACGCGCTCGGCGTCGACGATGCCGTCTGGATCGGCTGGTCGATGGGCGTGCAGCTCGACTTCGAGATCGTCCGGAGGCATCCGGAGCGGGTGCGTGGGCTGGTCGCGGTGAACGGGACGTACGGAAAGCCGTTCGACACGGCCTTCGGCCGGCTGGGCTCGCGGCGCCTGATACGCGCGGCGGCCGAGATCGCCAGGCGGAACCCGCGGCTGGTGTCCGGCGTGGTCGGTCACGCCGCCGCCTGGGACGGGCTCGTCGGCGCGCTCAAGCGCCTGCGCCTCGTCGGCCGGACGCTCGACGAAACCGTGTTCCGCGACCTGGCCCGCGACTTCGGATCGCTCGACCCCGTCGCGTACTTCTCCACGTTCGGCGCGCTGGGGGAGCACGACGCATCCGATGCGCTTCCGTCGATCCGCTGTCCGGTGCTGATCGTCGCGGGCGACCGGGATCCGATGACGCCCAGGGACCTCTCCGATCGGATGGCGCGCATGATCCCCGGGGCGGACCTGCTGATCGTGCCGGGAGGCACGCACTACGTTCCGATCGAGTATCCCGAGCTCATGAACCTGCGGCTCGAGAAGTTCCTGCGGGACCGATTGCCGTCGGGGACGGCCGAGCGCGCCCCGGCCGGCGGCATGCACCCGGGCGCCGCGGCCGATGCCTGACGGGGAAGGAGACGACGATGGCCCAGAACGAGACCGATCTGGACACCGATGACGCCACGGCGGAGCCGGAAGGCGAGGCGCCGGTCGACGCGGGCGGATCGGCCGCGGATGCGGTCGAGGCCGTGGAGGAGCCGGTTCACGAGCCGGTCGGGGAGCCCGAACGCGCCGGTCCCGGACCCGTCGAAGGCCGCCGGGTCGGGAGGTTCTCCCGCAAGGGCCTGGCGATCTTCCTGGGCGTCGGCGGGATGCTCGCGGTGGGCGGCGCGATCGTCGCTTTCATCGTGTTGCGCGAGCGCCGCGAGGCGGATGTGTGCACCGCCGCGTTCCGCACCAACGAGCCGGGCAAGCTGCGGGCCTGCTGGGAAACGGAGACCCAGCCCGTGCGGCGGCCGAAGGTGCTGGATCGGATCGCCGACCACGACCAGGTCGAGAACCTCGACATCGTCACCGGGGCCCTCGCGGGATCCGACTGGCCGCTGGTCGCCAAGGCGGCCGGGGCGCTGCTCCACATGGCCCAGAGCGCCGATCCCGACGTGCGGGCCAGGATCGCGTCGCTCAAGAATACGGTGATCAAGAAGCGGATCGCCGAGCTGGCCAAGATCGACGACGCGGATGCCCTCACCGCCCGCGCGGCGCTCAACCTGACGCTCGTCTACCAGGAGGACGTCGACGGCCTGCGCGGCACGCTCGTCGAGGCCGGCAAGCTGGGCTTCGGCGCCTTCTCCGAGTCGATGATCGGCTGGCTGGCCAACGAGCACCAGCGGTTCTTCGACGGAGTCATCGCTCTGGCCGACGGCGCCGACCCGGCGCTCATGGGCAGGGTCCTCGGCATCCTGGGGCAGGTCGACTACGCTGGCGACGACGCCGCGGCCCGCGGCAAGAGGGAACGCGTCATATCGCTGCTCGACAAGGTGCTGGCCGCCCAGCCCGACGCCGACGTCGAGTTGAAGGCGATCATGTGCTGGGCCGAGACCGGCGACGAGTCCGCCCTGCAGCGCGTGGCCGAGTATTTCGACCGCGCCGCGGCCATGGAGAACGCCCCGACCGACGGCGCGAGGCAGACCGGGCAGGATCTCGGCCGCAGGGCCGAGGCGATCTTCGAGAAGATCAAGCGGCGCTACGGCGCGGAGAAGCTGGTCGACCTGTACCATTTGATCAAGCGCAACAAGCACCGCAAGGAAAGGATCCTCTACTACGTCCGGGAACTGCACGACCCGCGACCCAGGGTGCGCCAATTCCTCC
>CAMTWF010000267.1:0-8698 GCA_947085355.1 uncultured delta proteobacterium | reverse complement strand
TACCTGGACTTCCTGTCGAGCTACTCGGCGGTGAACCACGGCCACAGGCATCCCAGGATCATCGAGGCGCTCCGGCGCCAGGCCGATCGCTGCACGCTGACGTCGCGCGCCTTCTACAACGACCAGCTCGGCGCGTTCTGCCGACCCGCGTCACGAGCAGGAGGTAGGAGAAATGACCGTCCACGGGGTGCCTCGGGTCCCCGACGGGAATCCAGCCCGAGGACCAAGCGCCGGCCCTGCCAGCGACGCCGGCAAGCCAAGCGAGCTTGGCTGCGTTCTCCTTGCGTCCGCGGATCCCGTGCCGGGGATCATCCCAGAGGTCCGGCACCGGCCAGCCTGTCTTCGCGTTGGGCTCGGCCCACGCCTTCGTGAGGTAGCGCCGAACGTTGTCGGCCCGCAGCTCGCATCGGCCGACCGGAGGAGAGCCCACCTCACTGTCTGCCGCACACCAGAGCGCGACGCTCAGCGCAGCAAGGCGAGACGACTTCTGGCCGACCCACAACAGCTTGCCGATGTCCTTGAGGACCTCCCAGGCGAAGACGTACGGCGTCGTGAGGTCCGTGGACCCATCACCTCCGCGCTTCACCTCCAGGATCACCTCGCGACCGCTCCCGCGCCGCCCATCATACGCGTACACGTCGAACCGCGTCTTGCGGTCCTCGTTGCCGTCGGGTGAAGGCCAGAGATCGGCGGCACGCATCTCCGGCACGACATAGGAGAAGCCCCGCCTCTCGAGTTCGTTGGCCAGGGCATGGGAGAGGGCCTCCTCCCGCATCGTCGCCAGGAAGCCCCGCGGAGAGCCGTCTGGCCCTGGGTTGCAGGGGCTTCGCGCCAGCATCCTTCCGAATCGAAGAAACGCGGCCCGCGCAAGATCCACGGATTCCTGGTTTCCCACGGTGCAGCCTTCCGCCCCGCCCGCGAACTCGCTCATGGTATCCCAGGTTCGATGCGCGGCGCCGCGATCGCCGTCATCGGCGTCGTCTCGTCTTGGCCACCAGCCGTGGTATCCTGCGGCCCTCGGAGGCCCCGCGCCCGATGCCCAGGCCCGAGCAGAGCGCCCGCGCCAAGATCGATGTCGGCCTCGGACAGGCCGGGTGGTCGGTGCAGGACGCGGACGCGCTGAAGCTCGACGCGGCGCGTGGCGTGGCGGCGCGGGAGTTCCCGCTTGCCCGCGGGCACGGCACGGCGGACTACATCCTGTACGTTGATCGGCACCTCGTCGGGGCCGTCGAGGCGAAGCCCGAAGGCCACACGCTCACCGGCGTGGAACCCCAGACGATGAAGTACGCGGAGGGCGTCCCGGCGCACCTCCCCGCCGTCCGGCGGCCGCTGCCGTTCCTCTACGAGTCTACCGGCAGCGTGACGCGGTTCACTAGCCTGCTCGACCCCGACCCGCGTTCCCGCGAGGTGTTCTCCTTCCACCGCCCCGAGACGTTCGCCCGCTGGCTGTGGCCCCTGGCGGCGGAGCAGTCGATCGGCGTGCTCGCCGGTGCCGGCGTCGCCCGCGAAGCGGTTTCCCCGCTCGACCTGTCCCTCGCAGGCCGGTTGCGGCAGATGCCGCCGCTCGACCCGAAGGGCCTCTGGGAGGCGCAGGCCACCGCCGTCCGCAACCTGGAGAAGTCCTTCGCCGAGAACCGCCCGCGGGCCTTGATTCAGATGGCGACCGGCAGCGGCAAGACGTTCATGGCGATCACCTCCATCTACCGCCTGGTCAAGCACGCCGGCGCCGAGCGCGTCCTGTTCCTGGTGGATCGCGCCAACCTCGGCCGGCAGGCGCTCAAGGAGTTCCAGCGGTATGACGTCCCGGGCGGCGGCCGGAAGTTCACCGAGGAGTACAACGTCCAGCACCTGACCTCGAACCGCATCGAGCCGGTGAACCGCGTCGTCATCACCACGATCCAGCGGCTCTACTCGATGCTCCAGGGACAGGAGGACCTGCCGCCCGGCGCCGAGGAGGGGTCGTCGTTCGACGCGCTCGCCGGGACCGTCCGCGACGTGGTGCCGGTCGCCTACAACCCGGCGGTCCCGATCGATCTGTTCGACGTCATCTTCGTGGACGAGTGCCACCGCTCGATCTACAGCCTCTGGCGCCAGGTTCTCGATTACTTCGACGCGTACATCGTCGGGCTCACCGCGACGCCGTCCAAGCAGACGTTCGGCTTCTTCGACGGCAACCTGGTGACGGAGTACCCGTACGAGCGGGCCGTGGCCGACGGCGTCAACGTGGACTTCGACGTCTACCGCATCCGGACGCGGATCACGGAGCGCGGCTCGACGATCGAGGCCGGGCCATACGAGGTGGTCGGCAAGCGTGATCGCCAGACCCGCCGCGTACGCTGGGAGAAGCTCGACGAGGACCTGGCCTACGACCCCGACCAACTCGACCGCGACGTCGTCGCGCCGGACCAGATCCGCACCATCGTCCGCACCTTCAAGGACAAGCTGTTCACCGAGATCTTCCCGGGCCGCAAGGACGTGCCGAAGACGCTGATCTACGCGAAGAACGACTCGCACGCCGACGACATCGTGCAGGTCATCCGCGAGGAGTTCGGCAAGGGCAACGATTTCTGCGAGAAGATCACCTACCGCACCGGCGTGGCGAGGGAGATCACCACTCGCACCGACGACCACGGGAACGCCGTCGAGCAGACGAACTGGCGGGCGACGGGGGTGAAGGCCGAGAACCTGCTCGCCTCGTTCCGCAACAGCTACAACCCGCGCCTCGCCGTGACGGTGGACATGATCGCCACCGGCACGGACATCAAGCCGCTCGAGGTCGTGATGTTCATGCGGGCGGTGCGGAGCCGGCTGTTCTTCGAGCAGATGAAGGGCCGCGGCGTGCGGGTGATCGACGACAACGAGTTCCAGCAGGTAACGCCGGACGCGAAGTCGAAGACGCGGTTCGTGATCGTGGACTGCGTCGGGGTCTGCGAGAAGGAGCTGCACGACACCCGGCCGCTGGAGCGGAAGCGCTCCTGGTCGTTCGCCAAGCTGCTCGAGGCGGTCGGCCAGGGCTCGACCGATCCGGACATCGCGGCGTCGCTGGCCAGCCGGCTGGCGCGCCTCGAGCGGAAGCTGGACCCCGAGCAGCGCGAGGAGGTGGCCCAGGCGGCCGGCGGCAAGACGCTCGGCGAGCTGGCCGCGGGGATGGTGGACGCGCTCGACTCCGACCACCAGGTCGAGGAGGCGCGGTCGAAGGCGAAGCTGCCCGCCGGCGCCGAGCCGTCCGACGCGCAGGTCGAGGAGGCCGCGAAGGCGATGTTGAAGCTCGCGCTGCGTCCGCTCGCGCAGGACCCGGCGCTTCGGGCGCGGTTGGCGGATCTGCACCAGCGGGCGGAGCAGGTGATCGACGAGGCGAGCGTGGACGAGGTCACCGCGGCGGAGTTCTCGGACGCGGCGCGGGAGAAGGCGCGGTGGCTGGTGTCGTCGTTCCGGAAGTTCATCGAGGACAACCGGACGGAGATCACGGCGCTCCAGGTGCTCTACTCGCGGCCGTACCGGCAGCGGCTGCGGTTCGAGGACATCAAGGCGCTGGCGGACGCGATCAAGGCGCCGCCGAGGTCGTGGACGCCGGAGGTGCTGTGGCGGGCGTACGAGACGCTTGATCGTGACCGGGTGCGGGCGGGCGGGCCGCGGTTGCTGACGGACATCGTGTCGCTCGTCCGGTTCACGCTGGAGCAGGAACCGGAGCTGCTGCCGTTCGGCGAGCGGGTGCGCGAGCGGTTCTCGTCGTGGCTGGCGCAGCAGGAGTCGTTGGGCCGCCGGTTCACGCCCGAGCAGCGCGACTGGCTCGAACTGATCCGCGACCACGTCGCCACGAGCATGGGCATCGAGATGGACGACTTCGACGGCGTCCCCTTCGCGCAGCGCGGCGGCGCCGGCCGCGCCTTCCAGGTGTTCGGCAAGGATCTGCCGCGGCTCCTCGATGAGCTGAACGGGGTGCTGGCGGCATGAACGCGAGGGCTCTGCCGGAAACGTGGGCCGCGATTCCGCTTGGCGAAATGCGGGTGGACCGCGGTCGTGCGTGCGACCCCAAGGCATTCCCGACGGAGCGGTTCACCCTCTTCTCCGTGCCTGCCTTCCCGACGGGGCAACCCGAGGTGCGACCGGCCACCAGCATCGGTTCGACGAAGCGGACCGTCGAGCCCGGCACCGTCCTGCTGTGCAAGATCAATCCCCACATCAATCGAGTCTGGGTTGTAGGGGCACCTCAGAACTTCAGGCAGATCGCGTCCACGGAGTGGATCTCGTTCTTCCCGGTCGGCGGCGTTGTACCCGGCTACCTGGCGTGGTTCATGCGCCGCGCCAGCTTCCGCGGGTTCTTGGCGTCGAACGTGTCGGGGGTCGGCGGGTCGCTGATGAGGGTCAACGCGGCCGTTCTAGCTGAGGTCGAGTTTCCCCTTCCCCCGCTCGCCGAGCAGGCCCGCATCGTCGCCGCGCTCGACCAGCACCTCACCCGCCTCGACGCGGCGGCGGAGGCGCTCCGGCGGGTGCGGGCGAAGCTGAAGACGTACCGCACCTCGGTGCTCAAGGCCGCCTGCGAGGGGCGCCTCGTGCCGACGGAGGCGGAGCTGGCGCGGCGGGAGGGGCGGGGGTACGAGACGGCAGCGGAACTGCTGCGGCGGATCGGCGCAGCGGGTGCAGGGACCGCGCTCGATGACGTAGCTGCGCTGCCCGAGGGGTGGACGTGGGTCCGTGGCAGCCAGATCTTCCCGTTCGTCACGAGTGGGTCTCGGAACTGGGCGCGCTACTACTCGGAGGGAGGGGCCTCGTTCATTCGGATTGGCAACCTCGACCGGCACGACATTCGGATCGACCTTGCAGACGTACAGCATGTGCAACCACCGCAAGGAGCGGAAGGAGCACGGACGCGACTGCGGACAGACGACATCCTGATTTCGATCACCGCGGACATCGGACTAGTGGGCCTGGCGCCCAAGAAGCTCGGGGAGGCGTACATCAACCAGCACATCGCCCTCGCCAGGCCTATCCCCGGAGTCTCCGCCAGCTACATCGCCTGGTATCTCGCCGGCGGGGGGCTCGGCCAACTACGCGAGCTCGACCGTGGAGCCGTCAAGGCTGGCCTGGGTTTGGATGACATTCGATCCGTAGTCATCCCCCTCCCGTCCCTCGCCGAACAGCATCGGATCGTCGCCGAGGTCGAGCGGCGGCTCTCCGTCGTGGAGAAGCTGGAGGCGGTGGTCGAGACCGGGCTGGAGCGCGCCGAGAAGCTGCGGCAGGCGATCCTGAAGCGGGCGTTCGAGGGGAAGCTCGTGCCGCAGGACCCGAACGACGAGCCGGCCAGCGTACTGCTGGAGCGGATCCGGGCGGAGCGGGCGGCGGCGGGGCAGCAGCGGGATGGCGACGGCCCGCGCCGGCGACGCGGCGGGCAACGAGGTGGTACAACCCGCCGAACGAGGTCGGAGGCCCGGGGATGAAGCCGAAGAGGATTGCCGCCGTGCCCGACTCGCGACCCGACGGCCCGCCGTTCGACGACGAGCTGGTCGAGCGCATCCTCGCGACGGAGGAAGGCACCAAGTTCGAGGTCAAGCGCGTCGGCAACAACACGAAGAAGATCGAGACCGTCGTCGCGTTCGCCAACACCGAAGGCGGCTGGCTGGCGCTCGGCGTTGAGGACACGGACAAGGCCAAGGGCCGCGACCGGGTGTACGGCATCCGCGAGAACCCCGAGTCGGTCGACGAGCTACGGCGGCTGCTCCGGTCACGCATCACCCCGCCGCTCGACCCGCCGCCGGAGTTCCACGAGGTCGGCTGCACGCTGCGCGACGGGAGCCGCGGGTCCATCGTCCTCGTGCAGGTCCACAAGAGCGTCGCCGTGCATTCGGTGGTGGACGACGGCACGTTCGTGCGCCTGCCGAAGAGCAACCGGCAGATCTCCGCGGCCGAAGTCACCGAGCTGTCGCTGCGCCGCGGCACCACCACCGTCGTCACCGGTGTGGTGGACGTGCCGTTCGATCTGCTCGAGACGGCGGCGTGGCGGGAGTATGCCTCACAGCGGCGCCTGACCCGGCCGATCGCCGAGGCGATGCGGCACGTCGGCCTCGCCCACCCGGACGAGACCGGCAAGCTCCAGCCGACCCGCGCTGCCGTCCTCCTGTTCGCCGAGGAGCCGAACGGTCTGCTCGACTCGAAGTGTACGATCCGGCTTTTCCACTATCGCGGCGACAAGGTCGAGCACACCCCGAACACCAACCTGCTCCGGCCGCCGAAGACGATCGGCGGGCCGCTGATCGCGCAGACTCGGGACGCGGTCGCGGCCATCGTGGACGCGATCGCCGACGGCGTTCAGGTCGGCCCGCTCGGATTCGAGATCGTCCAGCGGTACCCGAAGCGGGTCATCAAGGAGGCGATCACCAACGCGGTGCTCCACCGCGACTACCGCCTCAACGCCGACATCCACGTCCGACTGTTCGAAAGCCGGATCGAGGTGCGGAGCCCCGGGGTCCTGCCGGGCCCGGTGACCGTCGAGAACCTTCGGCGCGTCGGTTCCCAGCCGCGCAATCGAATCCTCGTGGATCACCTGCGTGAGTTCGCCGAACCACCCAACACCGACAGCGGCGAGGGCATCCCCATGATGTTCTCCGAGATGGAGCGGGCCAAGCTGTACCCTCCCGTGTTCCTGACGACACCTCCGGGCCCCGGCGAATCCGTCGTCGTCCACCTCCTCAACGCCGCCCGCCCATCGGTGTGGGACCAGGTAGCCGAGTACGCCCGCGAACACGGCAGCATCGGCAACGCCGAGGTCCGGAAGTTGGTGCGCACGGAGGACCCGGTCCGTACGTCTCGGTTGCTGAGGTCCTGGGTGACGGACGGTCTGCTGGTACCTGTGGATCCCCAGTCGGCCAAGAGCCTGCGGCGCTATCGGCTGCCGGACACCCCGGTCGAACAGGTTTCATTTTCTTTCAGGCCCAGCAAATGAACCCTGCGAACCACGTAATACCAAGTGAAGTCAGTATGTTGTCGAACCAGCCATTTTCACGGACCCGCGGAATCACGGCGTTTCTCCGGCGCCCGCGGAGGGCCCCCCCATGAGCACCGACCCCCGCCAGATCGTCTCGAAGCTCTGGAACTACTGCAGCGTCCTGCGCGACGACGGCCTGTCCTACGGCGACTACGTCGAGCAGCTCACCTACCTGCTGTTCCTCAAGATGGCCCACGAGCGCACGCAGCCGCCGTTCGACCAGCCGTCCGTCGTCCCCGCCGGGTTCGACTGGCCTGCGCTGCTCGCCCGCGACGGCGACGACCTGGAGAAGCACTACCGCAAGACGCTCGAGTCGCTCGGCCGGCAGAACGGGATGCTCGGCCTCATCTTTCGCAAGGCGCAGAACAAGATCCAGGACCCGGCCAAGCTGCGCCGGCTGATCGTGGACCTGATCGATCGCGAGCAGTGGACCGCGCTCGACGCCGACGTGAAGGGCGACGCCTACGAGGGCCTGCTGGAGAAGAACGCCCAGGACATCAAGGGCGGCGCCGGGCAGTACTTTACGCCCCGCCCGCTGATCCGCGCCATCGTCGAGTGCATCCGCCCCGCGCCGGGCGAGACGATCTGCGATCCGGCTTGCGGCACCGGCGGCTTCCTGCTGGCCGCCCACGACTTCGTCGACGCCGGTTACCCGCTCGACAAGCGGCAGAAGAGGCACCTCAAGCTCGAGGCGCTGCGCGGCGTCGAGATCGTGGACGGGGTCACCCGCCTGTGCGCGATGAACCTGATCCTCCACGGCGTCGGGCCGACGGGGGAGGAGGCGTCGCCGCCGATCCGCACCGACGACTCGCTGCGGGCGGCGCCCGCGGACCACTTCGACGTGGTGCTCACCAACCCCCCGTTCGGCAAGAAGTCGAGCGTCATGTACGTCAACGAGGACGGCGAGGCGCAGCGCGACAACCTGGTCGTCGTCCGCGACGACTTCTGGGCCTCGACGTCGAACAAGCAGCTCAACTTCGTCCAGCACGTCCGCAGCCTGCTCAAGATGCAGGGCCGGGCCGCGATCGTCGTGCCGGACAATGTGCTGTTCGAGGGCGGCGCGGGGGAGACGGTGCGGCGCAAGCTGCTGCACGAGTGCGACGTCCACACACTGCTGCGGCTGCCGACGGGGATCTTCTACGCGCAGGGCGTCAAGGCGAACGTGCTGTTCTTCGACCGCAAGCCGGCGAGCGAGACGCCGTGGACGAAGAGGCTCTGGATCTACGATTTCCGCACGAACGAGCACTTCACGCTCAAGACGGACCCGATGCGGCGCGAGGACCTGGACGATTTCGTGAAGTGCTACCGCCCGGAGAACCGCCACCAGCGGCGGGCGACGTGGTCGGAGAAGAAGCCGGACGGCCGGTGGCGCTCTTTCGACTACGACGAGATGGTCCAACGCGACAAGTGCAACCTCGACATCTTCTGGCTGAAGGACGAGAGCCTCGCGAGCGCCGACGACCTCCCCGAGCCCGACGTGATCGCTGCGGAGATCGCCGACGACCTCCGCGCCGCGCTCGAGCAGATCGAGGAGATCCAGGGGGACTTGGGGAAGGCGTAGGCGGAGAGGGAGGGGCTGTGCGCTGTGCGCTGTGCGTTCAGACGTCCGAACGCATGGCGCATCGCGCATGGCGCATAGCCCCCTGCGCCTTCGCGTCGTTGCGCCTCCGGACGGCTTGCTGGTAGCGTCGCCGCCCGTGAAGGCGGAATCCGGGG
>CAMTWF010000266.1:0-31298 GCA_947085355.1 uncultured delta proteobacterium | reverse complement strand
TGTACCTGTTCTCCGCGCGGGCGAGGGGCAACGAGCGGGACGAGCGGCTGTTGGCGTTCGCGGAGGTGCGCGAGATGCAGCCTGTGCGCGACGCCGCGGGGCGCCTCGTCGCGATCCCCGAGCTGGAGAACGCGGTCCTGCTGGCTTTCCACGCCGTGCAGCGACAGCAGGCCCGGCGGGAGGCGCGCCGAAGGCTCCACTGGAACCGCGTGTCCGTGTACGTGCGCCCGCCGCTGCTGGCGCGCCGGGAGGAGATGCTGGCGATCGCCGAGCGTCTTGCGCATGCGTCGCGCCGGCTGGGCCTCGAGAAGGTGGTCATCCGCGTTCCGCTGCACGAGGACCCGGCGCAGGTGCCGCGCGACACGGCGATCGATCTGTCCGATCCCAGCGGCCACCGGTTGACGATGACGGTGTCGACGCCGGACGACGAGCCGCTGCCGATCATGGACGACTACGCGCTCAGCGTCGTGCGCGCCAGACACCTCGGCCTGACCTACGTCTACGAGATCGTCAGGATGCTCGCCCCGCCCGAGCCGCTGCCGGACTTCCCGGCGGGATCGTTCGAGGAGTACGACCTGGCCCGACCGGACGAGAATTTCCTCGTCCCGGCGTCCGGCCGTCCGCACGGGCGCAACACGGCCGGCGTCGTGGTCGGCGTCGTGCGGAACTTCACCGTCAAGCATCCCGAGGGTCTCGTGCGCGTGGCGATCCTGGGAGACGGAACGCGGGAGATGGGCGCCCTGTCGGAGGCCGAGTGCCGCCGGATCGCCGGAGCGATCGACCTTGCGGAGCGGCTCGGGGTCCCCGTGGACTGGTTCCCGGTGTCGGCGGGCGCGAAGATCGCGATGGACAGCGGCACGGAGAACCTCGACTGGGCCGCCGCCGTGCTGCGGCGGATCATCGAGTTCACGCGGGCCGGCGGCGAGATCAACGTCGTCGTCGACGCGGTCAGCGTCGGCGCCCAGTCGTACTGGAACGCCGAGGCGACGATGCTGATGCACACCCGCGGCTGCCTCATCATGACGCCGCGGGGAGCCATGCTGCTGACCGGCAAGCGCGCGCTCGATCACGCCGGCGCGGTCTCCGCCGAGGACAACCTGGGGATCGGCGGCTTCGAGCGGATCATGGGACCCAACGGGCAGGCGCAGTACCACGCGCACGATCTGGCGGAGGCGTGCCGCATCCTGCTGCGGCGCCACGAGCACACGTACGCGGCCCCGGGCGAGCGATGGCCCAGGCCGCGCACGACGTCGGACCCGCGCGACAGGGACGTCACGATCGAGCCGCTTGCCGGGCCGGAAGGCGGCGGGGCGCTCGGCCACCTGTGGAGCGACGAGCGCAACCCGGGCCGACGGCTGGCGTTCGACATCCGCTCGGTGATGCGCGCCGTAAGCGACCGCGATTCGGAGCCGCTGGAACGGTGGGCGTCGCTGCGCCACGGCGAGTCGGCCGTCGTCTGGGACGCGCACCTGGGCGGTTGGTCGGTGTGCCTGATCGGCATCGAGAGCAAGCCGCTGCCGCGGGAGGGCCACGTGCCGTTCGACGGCCCCGACCGCTGGTCCGGCGGGACGCTGTTCCCCTTGTCGTCGAGGAAGGTGGCGCGTGCGATCAACGCGGCCTCGGGAAACCGACCGGTGGTCGTGCTGGCCAACCTGTCGGGTTTCGACGGGTCGCCGGAGTCCCTCCGCCGCCTCCAGCTCGAGTACGGCGCCGAGATAGGCCGGGCCGTGGTCAACTTCCGCGGCCCGATAGTCTTCTGCGTCATCGCCCGCTATCACGGCGGGGCGTACGTCGTCTTCTCGAGGTCGCTCAATCCGTCGCTGCGCGCCGTCGCCGTGGCCGGTTCGTACGCCTCGGTGATCGGCGGCTCCGCGGCGGCGGCCGTGGTGTTCCCGGAGGAGGCGCGGGCGCTGGCCAACCGGGATCCGCGCCTCGCGGCGCTCCGCGAGCGCCTGCGTTCCGCGGATCGGCCCGATCCGGCGGCTGCGCGGGAGCACGACGATCTGTACGCCGGGATCTACGCGGAGAAACTGCGCGAGGTGGCCGAACGGTTCGACTCGGTCCACACCGTCGAGCGGGCCTTGCGCGTCGGCTCGATCGACGCCATCGTGGACCCGGTGCGCCTGCGGCCCGCGCTCATCGAGGCCGTCGAGGCGGGCCTGGCGAGCGAGTCGGCCCGGTGAACGCGGGAACGGGAACGGGGAAGAGGAGCGGTCATGCATGAGAGGACGATCGAGATAGGCGACGTGACGCTGCGCGACGCGCACCAGTCGCTGCTGGCCACCAGGCTGCGTCTGTCCGACATGCTCCCGGCGATCCCCGCGCTCGACCGCGCCGGGTTCGCGGTCCTCGAAGCCTGGGGCGGCGCGACGTACGACGCATGCATGCGCTTCTGCGACGAGGATCCGTGGGAGCGGCTCCTGGCCATCCGGAAGGCGGCCCCGAACTCCCGCATCAGGATGCTCGTGCGGGGCCAGAGCCTCGTCGGCTACCGCCACTTCGCCGACGACGTGGTCGACCTGTTCATCTCGCGGGCCGCGGCGGCCGGCGTGGAGGTGTTCCGCGTCTTCGACGCCCTCAACGACGTGAGGAACCTGGAGCGTCCGGTCCGCGCCGTGCTGGACGCCGGCGGCGAGGCAGAGGGCGCCATTTCCTACACGACGAGCCCGGTGCACACGATCGACACGTTCGTCCGAACGGCCGCCGAACTCGCCGCCCTCGGCTGCTCGGCGATTGCGATCAAGGACATGGCGGGGCTGCTGGCGCCCGCCGCGGCCTTCGATCTCGTGCGGGCGCTGCGGCGTCGCGTCGGCCTGCCGGTCGTCGTGCACACGCACTGCACAAACGCGCTGGCCGAGGCGGCGTGCATGGCGGCGGCCGAGGCCGGCGCGGACGTCCTGGACGGCGCCGTCGGCGCGCTCGCCGGCGGCTCCAGCCTGCCGGCGGTCGAGACGCTCGCGACGATGGCCGAAAGCGCGGGGCGCGCGACGCGACTCGATCTCGACGCGGTCGAGGAGGCGTCGGCCCACATGCGCGAGGCGCGGGCCAGGTACCGCGATGTCGACACCGGGCGCACCGGCGTCGACGGCCGGATCCTGCGCTCGCAGATCCCCGGAGGCATGCTGTCGAACCTGGTCGCCCAGCTCCGGGACATGGGCGCGTCCGAGCGCCTCGGCGAGGTGCTCGACGAGGTGCCGCGCGTCCGGGCGGAGATGGGCTACCCGCCGCTCGTCACCCCGTCCAGCCAGATCGTCGGCGCGCAGGCCACGCTGAACGTGGTCGGCGGGGCGCGCTACGCGATCGTGGCGAACGAGACGCGGGACTACTTCAGGGGGCTGTACGGCAGGCCGCCCGCGCCGGTCGATCCCGACCTCGCCGCCCGGCTGCTCGGCGGGGAGAGGCCGACGGACGTCCGCCCCGCCGACATCCTGCCGCCCGAGGTCGAGCCGGCGCGGCGGGAGTACGCCTATCTTCGCCCCACCGACGAGGACGTCCTCTCGCTCGTCATGTTCCCCGCCGTCGCGCGCAAGTTCATCGCGGCCCGTCGAGGCGCCGCGGCCTGAAAGTTGTCCGGGCGGCGGTGCGGGTGTAGTTTCGGGACCGATGTTTCGCGACAGGTTCCGGGCGTTCGGCGTGGCGGCGGCGACGGCCGCGGGCCTTGCGCTGCACCCCGGCGCGGCCGCGGCATGGGTGGCGGCGCACATCGAGGGCGTCGACGCATCGCTGGAGATCGCCGCGGACGGCGCCGCAGCATCGCTCGTGACGGTCCGCTACGTGGTCGAGGCCGGGAGGTTCCGGGAGTTCCGCGTTCACGGGATCCACGAGGACGTCGAACTCGACCTCGGCGCGTCGTGGGCCGAGAGCGACAAGGGCCGCAGGCACGCGATCGAGATCGCCGGACGCAGAACGCCCGACGGGACGCTCCGGTTGCGCCTGGTCGGGGGCGGCTTCATCGGCCGTGGGCGCGCCACGTGCCGGCTGGCGATGCGCGAAAACCTGTTCGCCTCGGGCAGGGCCAAGTCGGAAAATGGGCGCATCCTTGTCGACTGGGCGCCGCCCGTCTTTCCGGACGGCATGGGTCGGATGACGGTCGTGGTCGAGATCGTGGGAGACGGACCGGACCCGGAGTTCCACGTCGAGCCGGATCTCGTCCCGATCCTGGAGCCGCGGGCGTCGGGCCGAAGGCTCGTGCTGTCGAAGTTCCGCCCGGCGCAGTTCTTCGCGATGCCCGTGCGGTTCGCGATGTCGGGCGCCGTCGTGGCGGTTCCCGAGACCCCCTCCCGGGCCGAGGCGCCGGCGGCGGCGAGGGTGCACCGGAGCGTTCCGCCGGCGGGTCCCGAGCGTCGCGACGCGCGCCCGCTGCTGGTGCTGCTTGCAGCGCTCGGACTGACGCTGCCGGCCGCACGCGCGCGGCACGCAGGTCGCGTCGCCGCCGCCGCGGGCGGTCGTGCGGCACACCTTCTCTTCCCGGGGCTCGGGGCGCCTCTGCGGTGGCCGCTGGCGGCCGGCGCGCTGGCGGCCGGCACGTGGCTCCTGTCGACGGGCCGCGCGCCGTGGGGGATCGTGGTGCACGCCGCCGCGATGCTGCTCGTGCTGCCCGATCGCTTCCGGTGGATCGACCGCGGGCCCGCGGCGGCCGGTCAGTGGCGCGCCCTCGCGGCGCCCTCGCCGCGCACGTGGCGGTCTCTCGCCGCCGCGGCGCGCCGCGCGCGCCGGTCGTTGCTGGACGCGACCGGGCCCGCGGGATGCATCCTGATGCTGGCGGCGGCAGGCGCCGTCGCGGCGGCCTGCCGCCTTCTGCTGTGGCCCGACGTGGCGGGTGTGCTCGCGGTGGCCGCGGACGCCGTCGTGCTCATCCTGCCGCCCTTCGTTGCGGCGCCGGAACGCGCGCTGCCGCCGGTGCTGCCCGCGGAGTCGGGCGTTGCGCTGGAGCGCGTCCGGCGACGCGTGACCCGGAGGCCCGGCAACGAGCACGACGTTTCATTCCTGATTCGCGACGATTCGAGCGGGCGTCCGGCCGACCTGCGGATGCGGGTCCGGTCGCCGGGTGCGAGCGCCAATCGGGAGGCCGAGGTGGCCGTGGAGTGGAGATCCACCACCTGGGGTTGGTGCCCGTCGTTCGCGGTTCTGCTGCGCCTCCCGGCCGGCAGCGTGCTCCGGGCCGGGGACAGTCGCTGCGCTCGGGGAGCGGTCGTGCGGCTGGCCGCGGACCTGCGGAGCGAGACGTGGGTGTTCCGGGCGGCGACGGCGCGGGCCGCCGCGGCGGCGATCGCCGACGCGTTGGAGACGGCCGAAAGCCTGTCTGCGCCGGAGGCGGCGGGTGCGCGGGCGCCCCGCCCGCAGGCGGCGCACCATGCGTAGCGGCGGGGCGGAGCTTTCGCCCGTGGTGCGGGCCGTCGCGGATCTGCTGCGCGAGGGCCGCGTCGTGGCGCTGACCGGCGCGGGGATCTCGGTGGACAGCGGCATCCCGGACTTCCGCTCGGCAGGCGGCCTCTGGGAACGGTACGATCCCGCTACGTACGCGACGATCGACGCCTTCCGCCGCGATCCGGACCGCGTGTGGATGATGCTGCGGGAGATGGACGACGTGATCCGCCGGGCGCGCCCGAACGCCGGGCACCACGCGCTGGCCGCGATGGAGCGCGCCGGGCTGCTGGAAGCGGTGGTCACGCAGAACGTGGACAACCTGCACCAGGAGGCTGGGTCGCGGCGCGTCGTGGAGTTCCACGGGAACGCGCGGCGGATCGAGTGTGTCTCGTGCGGCGGTGCGGCGCTCGCGGAATCGGTCGGTTCGGGGCCGGGCGCCCCGCGATGCGGCCGCTGCGGCGGGGTGCTGCGACCGATGGTGGTGTTCTTCGGCGAACCGATCCCGCCGGCGGCGATGCGGGAGGCCGCGGAGTCGGCGGCGGCGTGCCGGACAATGCTGGTCGTCGGCACGTCGGCGACCGTCGCGCCGGCGTCGATGCTGCCGCTGCTCGCCAGGCGGTCGGGCGCGCGGCTGGTCGAGGTCAACATCGAGCCGACGTGCCTGAGCGCGCTCGCGGACGTCTCGGTCACCGGGCGGTCGGCGACCGAGGTGCTGCCGGAGATCGCCGCGACCGCGGGATGCCGGTCGCCGCTGGACGGGTGCGGCGATGGCTGAGGAATTCGGCTGGAGGTTGGCGGCCTGGAGGGCGTCGGCCGCGCGCGCGGTCGACTGGCTCGCCGGTTCCCCCTCCCCCTACGCCGACCTGGCCCGGGCGACGATCGTCTGGCTGGCGACCCGCGCGGCTCTGGCCCTGTTCGTGTACCTCGCCGGCCAGCACTACGAGTGTTCCGGTCCGCGGTGTACGGACCGGCGCTTCTTCCCGGACAACATCGTGCTCAACGCGCTGTTCCAGTGGGACGCCTTGCAGTTCTCGTCGGTGATCAGGCACGGCTACTACACGGGCGCCGGGTTCATCACGACGGCGCCGTACTTCCCCGGCTTCCCGCTGCTGGCGTGGCTTGTCGGCAAGCTCGTGGGATCGCCGCTGTTGGGCGGGATACTGCTCAACAACGTGTCCGCGATTCTCGCCGCCGCGCTGATGGCTCAACTGGTCAGGCGCCTCGGCGTGGCGGCCGCGGGGAGCGACCCGGACCGGACGGCGAGGGAGGCGACGCTGTTCTGGCTTGCCTCGCCGCTCACGCTGTTCTTCTCGGTCTTCCTGTCCGAGGCGTTCTTCGGCCTCGCGGCGGTCGGGCTGTTGTGGGCCGTCGCCACGGGATGCTGGCCGGTCGCGCTCGCGGCGGGCGTCGCGGCGACGGCGACGCGTTCGGCCGGCGCTTTGGTCGTGGCCGCCGCGGCGCTGCTCGCGTGGGAGCGGCGGGACCGGACGCCCGTGCCCTGGTGGGGCTGGGCGTGCGTGCTGTCGGGCTTCGCGGGCCTCGCCGCGTTCGTGCTGTACCAGCACGTGGCGCTGGGCGACGCCTGGGCGTGGGTGCATGTCCAGGAACGGTGGGACAGGATGCTCGTGTGGCCGTGGCGGACGGTGGCCGACTGGGTCGGCCTCCCCCCGATCGGGGGGGGGTCCGCCGATCCCTCCCCGCTGCGGATCGACCGGATGTACCAGACCCAGGAACTCATCGCGCTGGCAGTGACGGCGCCGCTGCTCTTCCTTCGGGCGCGCCTCCGCATCCCGCGCAGCGTCTGGCTGCTCGGAATCGGGATCTGGCTCCTCCCGCTGCTCGGCAACTCGCTCATATCGAGCGCCCGCTACCAGGCCGGCAACATCTACTTCGCGATGGCGATTCCGGCGCTGATCGCGCACAGGCCGCTGGTGCGCGGCCTGGTCTGGATGCTGTTCGGCATGGTGCTGGCGTGGTACGCGTCCACGTTCTCGATGGGGAACTGGGCGACGTGACGCGGGTTTCCGGCGCCGGGTGTTGACGATCGGGGCGCGCGCCGATAGATTCGGCCCGTCGTTCGCGTCGCGGGGGCGGATTCGGTTCGGCAGGGAGTGTCCGGCCATGAACACCGTGCTCATCATCGAGACAGACACCGACACGATCGAGATCCTCACCGGCGTCCTGGCCGAGTCGGGATACGCGGTCGATGCCGTGGACGACATCGAGGCGGCGCGGCACAGGGTCGCCGCGTCGCCGCCGGCGCTGATCGTGATAGGCCCGCAGCTCGGGAAGTCGACCGGTTTCCTGGCGTGCTCGCTGATCAAGAAGATCCCGCAGGCCAAGCAGATCCCGTGCGTGCTGCTGTACACGGATCGCGAGGGGGCGCAGGTCGAGCGTCACCGGGCGCTGGCGGGGCGGGCCGAGGTGTACCTGGCCAAGCCGTTCAACGCCGACGATTTCTGGGCCGCCGTGTCTGAGCACCTCAGCCCGGCCGGGCCGGAGGGAGCGGCGGCCGCGGGCGGCGATGAGACGGAGATCGTGGTGGAGGAAGATCTCAGCGGCGCGCCGATGACGGCCTTGCAGGTCCCGCCCGGGCCGACGGAGGAGGCGATCGGCCACGTGTCGCTGCCGCCCGTGGAAGAGGACCTCCCGCCGATCGAGGAGGCGGGCGGGGAGGAGGTCGCGCGGCTGCAGGCCGAGGTGGACGACCTGCGGCGCAGGCTCGCGGCGGCCGAGAAGCAGGCGCGCGAGGCGGCGGATGCGGCCAAGGCCAAGCCGGGATCCGAAACCCGCCAGATGCTCGAACTGAAGCAGGCGCTCAACCGGCGCGAGAACGAGCTGGTCGAACTCAAGGAGGCGTCGCTCCAGAAGGAGAGGCAGATCCTCGATCTGCGCGGCAAGAGCAACGACGCCGAGATGAAGTATCTCGAGCTGTCGGACGCCGTCGCCGAACGCGACCGCGAGATCGCGAGCCTCCGCGGGCAACTCGACGCGACGATCAACGACAAGGACGTCGCGACGAAACGCGCCGACGACCTCGGACGACGCCTCAAGACCGCCCAGGACGAACTCAAGAAAGCCAAAGACGACGCCGAGGCGCGGCAGGCCGCGCACGAGCGCGAGTTGCGATCGACGGCCGACAACCACGCCACGGCGATCGATGTGCTCCGGGCGGAGATCACGGCTTCCAAGGACGCCGATCGCGACAAGGCGCTCGCCGCGCTCCGCGCCGATCTGACCGCCGACAAGGAACGCGCGCTGGCGGACCAGAGGGCCGCCAACGAGGCCGACGCCAAGGCCCGACAGGAGCGGCACGACAGGGAAGTGTACGACATGCAGGAGCGATTCCGTCGCTCCATGAACCAGCAGGAGGAGAAGCTCCTGGCGGAGAAGGCCCAGGCCGTCAAGGAGATCCAGGAGCGCCACGACGCCGAGGCCGCCGGCCTGGTGAGCATCCACGAGGTCGAGACCGGACGCCTGCGCGACAGGATCGGCGCCCTCGAAGCCGCCCTGGAGGAGAAGAACGGGATCGTCGAACGACAGGTCGCCGATATCGGAAGGCTCACGGAGGATCGCGACGAGATCACGACCCGCAGGGACATCCTCGACGCCGAGCTGAAGGCGAGCCAGATGGCCGCCGAACAGCTCCGCATCGACATCGAGGGCGCTCGGGCGAGAATCCGCGAGACGGACGCCGCGCTCTCGGAGGCGACGTCGGCTTGCGCCGGCCTTCGGGCCAAGCTCGAAGGGGATCTGGCCCGCGTCGACAAGGCCAGACAGGCCGTGGCGATCGCCATCGACATGCTCAACGACATCGAGCCGCTGTAGCAATCCGCAATCCGCTTCGCCGCTTGCTTGACGTGCGCGGCGGGCGAAGGCAGAGTGCCTCGCGTGGAAAACTCCAGGGCGATCCTGCAGACGCAGGTCCGGACGGACTCGGCGGAATTCAAGGCCGACAGGAGCCACATGCTTGGTCGGCTGGAGGAGATCCGGCGGGACGAGGCGGCGATCAGGCAGGGCGGCGGCCCGAAGGCCATCGAAGCACAGCACCGCAAGAACCGGCTGACGGTCCGGGAGCGCATCGATCGCCTGATCGATCCCGGCACGTCGTTCTTCGAACTGGGGTGTTTCGCCGCCTACCGGATGTACGCCGAGTGGGGCGGGGCGCCGGCCGCCGGAGTCGTCACGGGGCTGGCGCGCGTCGAGGGCCGCCTGGTGATGATCATCGCCAACGACGCCACGGTGAAGGCGGGGGCCTTCTTCCCGATGACCGCCAAGAAGGTCATTCGGGCGCAGAACATCGCCATCGAGAACCGCATCCCGACGATCTACCTGGTCGATTCCGCCGGCGTCTTCCTGCCTCTCCAGGAGGACGTTTTTCCCGACGCCGACGACTTCGGGCGTATCTTCCGCAACAACGCGGTGATGAGCGCCCAGGGTATTCCGCAGATTGCCGCCATCATGGGGATGTGCGTCGCCGGGGGGGCCTATCTCCCGGTCATGTGCGACCACGTGCTGATGACCGAAGGCAGCGGGCTGTTCCTGGCGGGTCCGGCGCTTGTGCAGGCGGCGATCGGGCAGAATATCCCGGCCGACGACCTGGGCGGCGCGGAGGTCCACGCCCGCATCTCCGGCACAATCGACTTCCGCGAGCCCGACGACGAGTCCTGCATCCGGCGGATCCGCGCCCTGGTGGACAAGATGGGCCGCAGGCCGGGTGCGCCGTTCGACCGGCGCGAGCCGCAGCCGCCGGCCTGCCCGCCGGAGGAGATCCACGGCGTCTTCCCGTCGGATCCGAGGCGGCAGTACGACATGCGCGAGATCATCGCCCGCGTCGTGGACGCCGGCGGCTGGGAGGAGTACCGGGCCGAGTTCGGCCGGACGCTGCTCTGCGGCTACGCCAGGATCGGCGGCTGGGCGGTCGGCATCGTGGCCAACCAGAAGATGCACGTGCAGACGGTCGCCCCGGGCAGCGGGGAGCCGCGCATGCAGTTCGGCGGCGTCATCTACACCGAGTCGGCGACCAAGGCCGCCCGCTTCATCATGGACTGCAACCAGAACCTGGTGCCCCTCGTCTTCCTGCACGACGTCAACGGCTTCATGGTGGGGCAGGAGGCCGAGTACAGCGGGATCATCCGGGCCGGCGCCAAGATGGTCAACGCCGTCGCCAACAGCGTGGTGCCCAAGATCACCGTCATCTGCGGCGGCAGCTTCGGCGCGGGCAACTACGCCATGTGCGGCAAGGCGTACGACCCCAGGTTCATCATGGCGTGGCCCACGGCCCGGTACGCCGTCATGGGAGGGGACCAGGCCGCCAACACCCTGGTGGACATCAGGATCCGGCAGATCGAAAGCGAGGGGCGGCGCCTGAGCGACGACGAGAAGAAGGAGCTGTTCGAGTCGACCCGCGACACGTACGCCGGCCAGACCGACGCCCGCTACGCCGCCGCGCGCCTGTGGGTCGACGCCATCATAGACCCGGCGCGGACGCGGGATGCGCTGATATGGGCGCTGGAGGCGGCCGCGCTGAACCACGAGGTGCGCGAGTTCCGGACCGGGGTGCTGCAAACGTGAATGAACCACGCGATTCCGCGCAGGCGGCGGAGGTCAAGATCGTCGAGTGCCCGCGGGATGCCTGGCAGGCATTGCCGCAGACGATTCCCGTTTCGGCGAAGGTGGCCTACCACCGGCTGTTGATCGCGGCCGGCTTCCGGCATGTGGATGCCGTCAGCTTCGTCTCCCCGCACCGGGTGCCCCAGATGGCCGACAGCGAGGAAGTCCTGCGGGAACTCTTCCCCGACGGCACGACCGGGGGAATCGAGATCATCGGGATCGTCGTCAACCAGGCCGGCCTGAAGAGGGCGCTGGCGGCGCCGGCCGTAGGCACGATCGGGTACCCGCACTCCGTCTCCGAAGGCTTCCTGCGCCGGAACCAGGGGCTCTCGATCGAGGAATCCAGGGCGCTGGTCCGGGAGATGCGCGAGGCGGCGGATGCCGCGGGGCGCGGGCTGGTCGTCTACCTGTCCATGGCCTTCGGCAACCCGTACGGAGACCCCTGGAGCGAATCGCTGGTGGCCGACGAATCCCGGCGGATCCGGGAAGCCGGCGTACGTACGATCTCGCTCGCCGATACCGCAGGACAGGCGCGCCCGGAGCGCGTGCGCGAGATGTGCGGCATCATCGGCGCGGCACTACCGGAGACCGAAATCGGTCTGCACCTGCACAGCCGTCCCGAGGAGGCCGCGCGGAAGATCCTGGCCGGCCTGGATGCCGGATGCCGCCGCTTCGACGGCGCCCTGGGCGGTCTCGGCGGCTGCCCGTTCGCCGGGGACGCGCTGGTGGGGAACATCGCCACCGAGACGCTCGTCGGCACCGTGGAAGCTCGGGGCTTCGCCACTGGCATCCCGATCGACCCGCTGCTCGATGCCCTCGCGGCCGCTCGTTGGATACGCAGCAGGTTCGGGACGATCGAACGAACGTAGGGTCCCTCCGCTCCCGCTCCCGCTCCCCCTCCCTGTCGCAGCAGGAGCGGGAACCCAGGGAGGTGAACGGTTACGCTGCGCCTTCCGGCCCCCCGGTCCGGAATCCGAGATCGGTTCAGCCCTTGGCGGGCCGGAAGTGCCGGACGTCGAGGATCGAGCCCTGGCGGTCCTTCTTCGGCTTGAAGACCGCCTCGACGGGCAGGCCGACGCGGACGTCCCCGGGGTCCACGTCGCCCAGGCGGTGGAGGACGACGCCGTCCGCGCCGTCCAGCTTGATCAGCGCGACAATGCTCGGCTCCTCCTTGCGGACGCCGTCGAATGTCTCGTGCGAGACAGTGAACGCGTGCACCGTGCCGCGCTTCCCCAGCTTGACGAAGCTGTCCTCGATCCGGGCAAAGCACCGCTCGCAGAAGATCCGCGCGGGCACGTAGGTGACGCCGCACGCAGCGCAACGCGCGCCGAGGAACGTCTCCTCGTCGAGCAGGGCGCGGAGGAACTGTTCGCCCGCCCGCCCCGGGGTGTAGATGTAGTTGAGCGGGATCTCGCCCCGCCAGTGCGTGGCGTCGATCGTCCGGTGGATTCTCTCTGCGAGCGCCATGGCCTTCCTCCTACTTCCCGCGCTTGCGCTCGGGCGCGAGCGGCTTGAAATACCGGATGTCGGTGATCGCGCCCTGGCGCTCGGCCTGGGGCTTCCACACCGCCTGGACCTTCATGCCGATCTTGATCTGCCAGGGATCGACCTCATCGAGCATGTGCAGGATGCCCATGCCGGCCGATGCGCCGTCGATTTCGATCACGGCGGGCGTCAGCGGCCGTTCGCCGCCCTTGATGTCCAGCCGCCCGGCCTTCCAGTCGACGTGGCTGATCACGAAGGTGTTGACCACGCCCGTGTCCTTGACGAACGTCCAGTCGTCGGACGGCCGCCAGCACAGCTCGCAGAACATCCGCGGCGGGATCATGATCCGCCGGCACTTGCGGCAGGTGCGGGCGATGATCCGGCCGTTCTTCAGCTCGGCGAGGTACCTGCCGATCGCCGGGCCGTCGTCCCAGGCGTACTGCACCTTCGGCTGCCAGGGGGTGGTCAACACCTTGCGCTTGGTGATGTCCTCCAGCTTCAAGGCCGTTGCGGTGCGCTCGACCATCTCCTTGGTGATTTCCATCTTCGCGTCCTCCTAGGAGCGCATGACGACGACCGTGCCCACCTGCATCAGGTCGCCCCAGGCCTGGGCCAGGCCGCACGTCGGTTTTCCCGGCACCTGCCGCTTCCCGGCCTCGCCGCGGAGTTGGAGGAAGATCTCGATGATCTTCATCACGGCCGCGGCGGAGATCGGGTTGCCGACGCCGAGCAACCCGCCGGAGGGGCAGATCGGGAGGTTGCCGGTGCGTTGCGTGACGCCGTCGTTGAGGAGCTTCACCGACTCGCCCCGCTTGCAGAGCATCAGGCCCTCCATGTGGTGCAGCTCCTTGTAGGTGAACGGATCGTACGGCTCGGCGATGTGGATCTCCTTCGACGGCTCCTTGATCCCGGCCATCTCGTACGCCTTCCGCGCCGCGACCTCGACGTAGTCCGGGTAGTACAGGTCGCGCGTGCACCAGTAGGCGGTATCTAGCGCCCAGCCGACGCCGTCGATCCAGACCGGCTTCTCGCAAACGCGCCGCGCCACGTGCTCGGCCGCGAGGATCACCGCCGCCGCCCCGTCGCTCGTCGGGCTGACGTCGAGCCGGTTGACCGGGTAGGCCATGACTTCCGAGTTGAGCACGTCGTCCACGGTGATTTCGCCCGGGAGCTGCGCGCACGGGTGGTCGATGGCGTTCTTCTTGTTCTTCACCGCCACCTGGGCGATGTCGCGCTTCGTGTAGCCGTGGGCGTTCATGAAGCGGTTCATCTCGATGGCGAAGATCCAGAGCAGCGTCGGCTTGATCGGCTGCTCGGTCGTGTGGTCGAAGATGGTGACGAATGCCCCGGCCGGGTGCGGGAACGCGCTCGACATCTTCTCCTCGGAGACCACCAGGCAGGTGTCGAACATGCCCGAGGCGACGTGGTGCCAGCCGTGGATCACGTTCATCACGCCCGTGCCGCCGCCGACGAAGTTGCGCATCACGGGCTTGCCCCAGCCGCCCGACCCGTCGGCGAGGTACTCGCCCTTCATGTGCACGCCGTCGAAGGCGTCGGGCGCCGAGCCGACGGACACGCAATCGATCTGGGAGAGATCCAGGCCGGCGGAATCGAGCGCCATCTTCGAGGCCTCGTAGGCCAGCTCCTTGCCGGTCTCCTGTGCGAAGCGCACGAACTTGGTCATTCCCGCCCCGATGATCGCGACTCGCCGGTATCCCATCGTCGGACCTCCGTCAGTTCGACAGAACGGCCACGGCGCCGGTCGCGGAGGGCACTCCGCGCCAGCTCGCCGCCAGGCCGGTGGTTACGCCCCGGAGCTGCGGCGTGCCCGCCTCGCCGCGAAGCTGGAGCACGACTTCGAGCAGCTTCTGCCCGCCGTCCAGATCGAACGTGGCGCCGCAGCCGAGCGACCCGCCGGAGACGTTGACCGGGAACTCGCCCGTCGGCTCCGTCGCGCCGACTTCGGTCGCCCGCCCCGCCTGCCCGCGCTCGTAGATCCGCAGCGCCTCCAAGTGCTGCAGCTCCTTGTACGAGTACTCGTCGTTGACCTCGGCGAACTGGATCTCCCGCCGCGGCGTGCGGATGCCCGCCATGCGGTAGGCCATGTCCGCCGCCAGCCGCGCGTAGCGCGCGTCGCCCCAGACGCGGCTGTCCAGCGACGGCGCGTCGGTCGCCCAGCCGATGCCGCGGATCCAGACGGGGGCGCGCCGCAGATGCGCCGCGCGCTCCTCGCTCGCCAGCACGACCACCACCGCGCCGTCGGCGTGCTGCGCGATGTCGTAGCGCCCGAGCGGCTCGGCGACGGGCGGCGCCGCCAGGACGTCGCAGGCCTCGAGCAGCGTGCCGTGGGCTGCGCGCTGGTTGCGCAGCGCGTTCCGCCGGTTCTTGACCACGACCCGTGCACACTGTTCGCGCGTCGTCCCCGTCTCGTGCAGGAAGCGGCACATGTCCAGCGCCGCCACCGCGTGGGGCGTCTCGCACAGCGGTCGCACCGTCACCGGGTCCTCGGCGAAGGTGAGGACCTCCCCCACGTTCAGGATGTTCGACGCCTTGCTCAGGCCCTGCACGACCACGAGGTCGGCGAAGCCGGACTGCACGAGCATCATCCCGTTGGCCAGCGACTGGAGGAAGTCGCCGGGAACCGTGTGGATCGGCTTGAGCACCGCCCCGAGCTGGTCCGGGCTGTACTCGTCCGAGATGGAGTAGCCCTCGATGAGGTCCTCGGAGGTGGCCACGAACGCGCCGACCTCCTTCGGCTCGATGCCGGCGTCCAGATACGCCTTCACCGCCGCCTCGTAGGTCAGCTCGCGGTACGACACGTCCGGGGTCGTGGCGCGGAAGCCCGTCGTGCCGATCCCCACGATCGCCACACGCTTGCCCATCGGCTGGTCCTCCTGTCCTTGTTCGGCCCCCCGGTACCGGGAATGCAGCATGGCTATCAATGGCGCCGGGAGAGGTCAACAGAATTCGTAACCGTTCAGGCCCCATGGGAATGTCGTGCTCGTGCTCGTGCTCGTGCTCGATCCCGCACTCGTGCGCCTGAACCGTGTCGGCCGCATCTTGCGCCGTGGCGGCGCGGCGGCTATCCTCGAGCCGTGGAGGTTGGGCATGTCGCTGACCGCCGATGACCTCTGGCCGCTGCTGGCGAAGCTGCCGCGCCCCGAGCGCCTGAAGCTGGCGAGACTTGCGTTGTCGCAGGTCGGATTGCCGTCCACCGCCACGGATGCGGAACGGTATGTCGCCTGCGCCCCCGGGCGCGACGAACTGCTGAGCGGGTCGGACGATGAATCGCTGGCCTGGGAAGCCGAGGGCTGGGAGGAGTTCGAGTGACCCGCGGCGACATCTGCTGGTACGTGTTCCGACCGCCGGACAAGAAGCGACCGGTCCTGGTGCTCGCTCGCGATGAGGTGCTGGCGGTGCTGGGCGAAGTAGTCGTGGTTCCGGCCACGCGGACGATCCGCGGACTCGTGACGGAGGTCGTACTCGGGAGGGACGACGGGATGCCCACCGAGTGCGCGTTGAACTTCGACCACGTTTCTCTGGCGCGCAAGGAGCGGATCGGTCCGCGGATCTGTGCGTTGCCTGCCGAGCGCTGGGACGAGGCCCGCACGGCTTTGCTTGCCGCCTGTGGCTTCACGGACTGATCGGAGCGCCCCGACTTCACGCCGGGCGGCAGCCCGGCCGCCCGGCGCTCGTGACCGCGTCGCCCCGTGATGATCCGCTGCGGGCTTGCCGCGTCGGCACTCCACGCCTCGCCGCTACCGTCGAAGGTCATCCGCCACCCTCAACGATCGGTAGTAGCCGTTCACCCCTCCCCGTCGTCTCCGTGCTCGTGCTCGTGCTCGTGCTCGACAGCGCATCGTTGCCGTTCACGTCATTCGCCGCGACCGTCACGGTGCAAGATGCGGTCGACACCGCCCAGGCGCACGAGTGCGGAATCGAGCACGAGCCCGAGCCCGAGCACGACATTCCCATGGGGCCTGAACGGCGACCCGCCGCCTACTCCCCGGCGCAGCGGGGCGGGCGGCGGCGGGGGCGCTCCAGCGCGCGGAGGGCGCGGATCGCGGCGTCCCGGATCCCCGGATCGCGATGGCCGCGGAACTCCTCGACCGCCGGCGCCGCGGCGCGGTCGCCCAGCGCTCCGAGCGCGGCCAGGGCGGCGGCCGGCATCGGCGCGACGGGGGCCTCGCGGACGATCTCCTCCAGCAGCGCCCGCGCGCCCGGCGGACCGGCGGACCCGAGCAACTCGATCGCCTCCAGCGCAAGCGCCTGGTCGTCCGGCGTCGCGCCGGCGCGGACCGACGCCTCGATGATCCCCACCAGCATCGGCTTGAGGCCGCTCCAGCACCGGCGCGCCGCCGCCGAAACCGCCGCGCGACGGATCGCAGGACGCTCGGACGACGAACGCGCCACCGCGGCCAACGCGGCAATCGAAGCCTCGTCGCCGCGGGCGTCCAGCGCCCCGACCGCCCGGCCGCGGACGAGTTCAGACGGATCCGCCAGCAGCAGGCCGACGACATCGTCGCCAGGCCACTCGCCCCCGAGCAGGCCCTCCGCCGCGGCGGCACGGACGCGCGGCCACGTCTCGACGGCGTACCGCGCCGCCAGCGCGCGCACCTCGCGGTCGAGTCGCCTGCGCCCGATGGCCCGCGCCGCAGCCTCGCGCACGCCGGGCCATGGGTCGTCGAGCAGCGGCGACAGGTCGATGTCGGGCGGCGCAACCACCCCGAGCGTCGCGGCCGCCTCGGCGCGGATCTCCGGCTCCGCGGCCCGCAGGGCCAGATCGAGCGCCGCTGGCGCCGTCGCCCGGCCCGCGTCGGCGCCAAGCTCGGCCGCCAGCCGAAGGAGATGGTACCGATCCTCGAACGACTCCGCCGACCCGAGCCGCTCCGCAACCAGGCCGGCTACGCGCCCGCCGACGGCCGGCCTGCCGAGGGGAAGAGCCCGCAGCAATTCGATCGCGGCGTCGGATCGGCCCTCCGACGCGACAGCCGCCGCCGCATCGGCCACCGCCGTCATCGCGTCGGGGCGACGACCCAGGAAAGCGGCGATCGCCCTGCGGAACGCGGACCTGTCTGCGTCGTCCCCGCGCCCGGCCCGCGCCACGATCGCCGCGAGGGCGTCGGGACCGCCGGCGTCGGCCAGCAGTTCCAGCGCGAGCCGCGCGACGTCCGGCTCCGGCCGATCGAGAAGCGCCGCGAGCGCGCCGCTCGCGGCCTCGCCGCGCCCGGCGACCGCTTCCCGGACGGCCGACGTCGTTCGCTCATCCCGCGACAGGAGCAGGGAGGCCAGCGCTTCCACCGCAATCGGCTCGTGCCGCGCCGCCAGCAACGACGCCGCGCGCGCCGCGCCGATGGCGCCCAGCGACCTCGCCATTCCGGCCACCAGCGGCACGGCGGCGTCGCCGAACGCCGCCAGCAGCCGTTCGGCGGCCGCCGCCGAGGCGCCGTCGTCGAGGATCGCCCGTATCGCGGCCGCGTCGGCGACCGGGTCGATCGCCGCGAACGCCTGGAGGTCCGAGATCCATGTCACGCTCGCCCGCCGGCCGTCCGGCGACGTCGCCGGATGGGCGTCGAGCAACGCGGCGGTCGCGCAGCCGCCGGGGAACGGGAACGGGAGCGCGTACCACGCGACGGCGCCCGAGCGTGCGGCGGCGTCGTCGGGCGGATCGACCCGCCACGCCCGACCCGAGCCGTCCACGAGCAGCAGCGCCGCCGGGCGGTTGCGCGTCCGCGCCGCATCCGCCGTCGAGCCGTCGGTCGAGCGAACGGCCAGCCACCGCGCGGGCGCCCGGTCCGTGACGATGCGCGCCGTGACGAACTCGTAGCGCCCGGGACCGCCGGCGCCCTCGGCCCATCCGGTGCGCTGGTCCATGTCCTCGAGCCCCCGCGGGGGCGCGCCGCGCATCGGGTCGCCGCCGTCGCCGTGGCTCGAGGATGCGGACGCGTACTCGAGCAGCGGCAACAGCACGACGCCCTCCGGCGGGCCGTCGGAGCGCCCGAGCGGCACGGCGGCGGCGGCGGAGAGCCCCGGTCGCGGTCCCGAGACGGGCCGCAACACCCCGGACGACCAGTCGTACGCGCGGCGGTGCAGCAGCGCCGGCTCGTCCCGGCCGCAGACGCGAATGCCCTCCGCCAGGCGGCCGATCACGACGTCGGGATGCCCGTCGCGATCGATGTCCTCGATCAGCACCTGGGCGCCGATGCGCTCGCCCGGGTCGCCGCGGAGCCCGGTCGGGCCGGCCCAGATCGCGGCCGGGACAGCAGGCCGACCGGCGGCGTGCAGCAGGACTTCGAACTCGCCCCCGTCGGCGGCGGCCAGGACGACCCGCGCGACGCGACGGCCGCCGGGACCCTCGACGGAATCGGCCCGCGCCGGCGTTGCACCGGAAGGCAAACCCGGAACCTGGATCTCCGCGACCGGCCCGTCGGCCCCACCTGTCGGCCGCAGAACCAGCCGCTCGGGCTCCGTCACGGAGACGATCCACGTTCCGGCGTCTCCAAGATCGATTGCACCCATGTGGCCCGTCGCGCCGGCCGCGGGCAGCACGACGGCAAACAGCAGCCAGGACGCGCGGCAGGCCACGGTTGCGTCCCGGCAGGTCAGCTACGGCCGGCCCCGCAGGCAAGGCGAACCGAAGGAATGAAATCGCGCTCGATTCGTTCAAGAAACTCCTTTCTCGCCGGTCTATGTCCCATCGCTTCCCTCCGACACGACCCTAGCACGACGACCACGCAGAGCGGGATATCCCCCCGATTGACCCTGCTCGCCGCGGTCTGGTAGCAGTGCCGCGCATGTCGAAGGGCGTCCGAGGTTCCTTGCTGATCGTCGCGGTTGCGGCGGTGCTGCCGTACTGCGGGTGCCGGGGCAAGGGATCCGCCGCGGCGCCCGGGGCGGCGGATGGCGAACGCGCCGGGGCGGCGCCCGGCGCGGGCGGCGATCCGGCGTGGAGCGTTCCGGTCGGCGCGTACGAGCAGAGCCGCGGGTTCCGGCCGGATCTTCCAGAGGGGCCCGGCGGGGCCGGGGTGGTGTCGAGGGTTCCGGCGCGGTTCCGGGGCGCGTTCCCGCAGTTCAGCCTGGTCAACCGGTTTCATTTCGCGGACGTCGATCACCACGGCGCGATCGTCGACTTCGGCACGGCGCAGAGGTTCAAGCATACGCTCGGCAACTGGGCGATGGGCTTCACCGGCGACGAGAAGGAGGGCGGGATCACGTACACCTGGGCGGTGGACGATCCGGCCGACGGGTCGCCGAACGTCAACCACCGGTTGTACTTCTTCATCGAGCGTCCCGAGCCGATCGCGTTCAGGATGCGCTACCGCACGGCGGTCGCGCGGACGCTGAACTGCAACCTGAACGGCAAGCACAACTTCCGCCTGTCGCTCCGGGCCGGCGACTGGGACGTCGCGGAGCACCAGTTCCCGGCCGACGCGCTGCGGGACGGCGAGAACTACCTGCAGATGTACCAGTCGCCGGGGCCCTCCGAGGACCGCGGCGGCAAGCGGCGGTACTTCAAGGTCGACTACGTCTGGTTCATGCGCGATCCGGCCGGGGCCGCGGTTCGCGACCGGCCGCCGATGCCGGCGGACATGGTGCGCGAGATCGCGATGCGGGGCGAATCGGGCGAGGACGAAACGCTCTGGTCGCTCGCCGTGCCGCTGCCGACGACGGTCTCGTACTACATCGAGATCCCCGCCGGTCGGCCCGGTGCGCCGACCGATCCGTACATCGGGTTCGCGTACGGGACGAAGCGGCTGGGGAACGGCCCCGCCTCGCCAGCAACGCTCGAAATCGGCGTCACCGCCGACGACGGGGTGCGGCGGGTGATCTGGAGCCGCGACGTCGGCGCCGACGGCGAGGGGCGCTGGGGCGTCGACGCCGGCGGGTCGCTGGGGCAGTGGGCGGGCAGCGCCGTCCGGATCGACCTTGCGGCGCGCGGCCGGCCGTCCGAGGGGTTCCGGGTCGCGTGGGGTGCGCCGGCGCTGTACGTCTCGCCGCCTCCCGACGCGGCCCAGCGGCCGGTGCGGGCGCCGCGGAACGTCGTGCTGCTGCTGGTCGACACGCTGCGCGCGGACCACGCCGAGCCGTGGACGACGGAGGCGATGCGCCCGCTGTCGGCGTACCGGCGCGGTGACGTCCGGACGCCGCTGCTGCGCATGCTGGGCGAGCAGGGCGTGGTCTTCGAGAACGCGATCGCGCCGGAGAACTGGACGCTGCCGGTCGTGGCGTCGCTCCTGAGCGGCCTGCATCCGATCACGCACCGCGCCCAGCGGGAGAAGGACGCGCTTTCCCCGGACGTGACGCTGCTGTCGGAGTTCCTCAAGCGGCAGGGGCTCCGCACGGCTGGGTTCGTAGGGAACGGCCACGTATCGAAACCGAACGGGTTCGAGCGCGGCTGGGACCACTTCCGCAACTACATCAAGGAGAGCAAGCGCAACCGGGCGGAGGACCTCTTCGGCGAGGCGCTGGCATGGATCCGCGCCAACAAGGGGTCGCCGTTCTTTACGTATATCCACACGGTGGACCCGCACGTGCCCTACGATCCCGGCGCGGATTATCTGGCGATGTACGACCCGCGGTCGTATGCGGGTCCGGTGCAGCCGCGCGACACGTCGGCGCTGCTGGAGAGCGTCAAGCTGCGCCGGATGACGCTGACCGATCGCGACAAGGAGCGGCTGCACGCGCTGTACAAGGGCGAGGTCACCTATCACGACGATGCGTTCAAGGCGTTCTTCGAGGGGCTCGATGCCGAGGGGCTGCTGGACGACACGCTGATCGTGGTCACGGCCGACCACGGGGAGGAGTTCTTCGAGCACGGCAAGGTCGGGCACGGGCACTCGCTGTTCCAGGAACTCGTCCACGTGCCGCTGCTGTTCTGGTCCAGGGGGCTCGGTCCCCCGCGCCGCGTGCCCGAGCACGTCGGGCTGACGGACGTGGCGCCGACGATCGCGGATCTCCTGGGCTTCGGCGGCGCGGCGCAGGGCGCGGGGTGGGCCGTCGAGGGGAACAGCCTGATGCCGCTGCTGATGGGCCAGAGGATCGCGGGGCCCGTGGCGGCGTTCACGAACCACCAGGGCGAGCGGTTCGCGGTCGTGTCGGGAGGCTGGAAGCTCCAGATGAACGGCGCCACGCAGAGCGCGCTGCTGTCGATCCGCGGCGACGATTTCGAACAAGTCGCCTTCAAGGAGGACGGGACGTTCGATTGGGACGCGCTGCGCCCGGCCATCCGTGCCCGGCCGATCACGACGCGGTACCTGCGGATCGTCATGGGGCAATTCCTCGGCGCGCCGGACCGGCAGCGCTGGAGGGACGCGGACGTCACGGCCGCCGGCGCGCGGCAGTACGCCCCCGGTACGGCCGAGTACGACGCCCAGACCGCCGCGCGGCTCCGCGAGATGGGCTACCTCCAGTGAGCGGCGACGAACGCGGCGGGGCGCACGGCTCGGCCTCCACCGTCTGCGTCTGGCCGTGCAGGCCGAACGGGGCGCGCGAGCCGGACCGCCGGGCCAGGGAACGCTCGCGGCTCCGGCTCGCCGTCGGCCTCACGGCGGCCACGATGCTCGTCGAGGCGGCGGCGGGCTACCTCACCGGTTCGTTGGCGCTGATCTCCGACGCCGGCCACATGCTCACCCACGCCTTCGCGCTCGGCGTGGCCCTCGCCGCCATCACGCTTGCCGGGCGGCCCGCGTCGCCGGAGCGCAGTTTCGGCCACCACAGGGTGGAGATTCTCGCCGCGCTGCTCAACGGCGCCGCCCTGCTCGCCGTCACCGGCGGGATCGCCTGGGAGGCGGTGCGGCGCTTCCGCGCCCCGGTCGAGATCCTCCGGACCGAGATGCTCCTGGTGGCGATCCTCGGCCTTGCGGTCAACCTGGCGACGGCGTTCCTGCTGCACGATCTGGAGCGATCGAGCATCAACATCCGCGCGGCGTTCCTGCACGTGCTGGGCGACACGGTGTCGTCGGTCGCCGTCGTGATCGGCGCGATCCTGATCGGCGCGACCGGCCGGCTGTGGATCGACCCGGCGCTGTCGGTCGGGATATGCGTGCTCATCGTCATCTGGTCGGTCGGCCTGATCCGCGACGCCGTCCACGTGCTGCTGGAGGCGGCCCCGAAGGGCATCTCGATCGACAAGCTGCGGGCCGCCGTGCTGGAACGCTTCCCCGGCGTCGTCTCGGTCGACGACGTACACGTGTGGACCGTCGCATCCGGCATGGTCGCAATGACCGCCCACGTCTCGGTCGAGACCGACTCGCTGGCCGAATGCTGCGCCCTGGGCGACCGCATCGAGCAACACCTGCGCTCCGCATACGGCATCAGCCACGTGACGCTGCAGTTCGTCCGCAGGTAGCCGGAGGGGTTTCGGGTTTCGGGTTTCGGGTTTCGGGTTTCAAGCTGCTCCAAACTCCAAACTCCAAACTCCAAACTCCCCGTCACGCCGCGCGGAGGTGGCTCGCGAGGATCTTCGGGAGGTAGGCCCCGAGCGGCGGGCAGGAGACGCCGGCGGGGCCGAGGGCGTCCCGTGCGCGTGCGGTATCGTGCCGGTTGCGCGAGGCCAGGTAGCGCAGGGCGCCCAGGGGGATGCCGACGGCGTTGCCGGCGCGGACGGCGATCGACATGACGCCCGGCAGGCGCAGAATCCCCGCCTGGTACGCCGCGGGGAGCAGCGCCCGCGTCCTGGGGACGGACAATGCGTCGGTCAGGGTGTCGAGCAGCTCCCGCAGGGAGGGCGGCTCGGGATCCGCGAGGCAGAAGGTGAGGCCGATGTTGTCGCGGGACGCCGTCAGCGCCAGCGCTCCCCGCGCGACGTAGTCGACCGGCGAGATCGGCACGACCCGGCGGTCACCCTCGGGACCGGGCAGAGGCAGCCACCGCGGCGCGACGTGCAGCGCGGACAGGAAGCGCACCAGCGGACCCAGACCGCCGTCGCGATCGACGTCGCCGGTCTCCGAGTCGCCGACGACGATCCCCGACCGGAAGACGAGCACCGGCAGGGTGCGCCGGGCGTGTCGCGCGCGCAGTTCCATGTCGTACAGCGCGCGATCCAGCGGGTCAGCGAACTCCTGTCCGGCGTCGAGCCAGTCCTCGTAGAACGTGCCCGGGTAGTCGCCGGCGACGCCGACGCCGCCGGCGAGCGCGAACACGCGCAGCTTCCGGGACCTGTGGGCGAACGCCAGCATTCCCTCGACGGCCCGCACGTTGGCCTCCGCGGCGCGCGCGGGCGGCCGGGACGGCGAGGGGCCGGCGAAACGCGCGTGGATCCAGACGTCGGCCTCCGCCAGGATGCGGTCGGCGACGGCGGGATCGAGGCCGAGCGCCGGCTGTGCGAGGTCGCCGGCGAACAGCGTCACGGCGCCGCGGGATCCGGGAAACCGACGGGTCAGGCGCGCGACCAGCGCGTGCGCCCTCGGAAGATCGTCGCGCTCGGCCGCCAGGAACACCGGCCTCCCCGTCGCCGCCAGCTCGCGGACGATCCGGCGCCCGAGGAACCCTGTGCACCCGGTCAACAGCACGACGCCGCGCGTCTCGTCCGTCCCGCTCAATGGGAGTCCTCCCGCCGCCGCCGGCGCCCGCCCGATGCGCTCCGGCGATACGGCGGATTCCTACCACGACGCCGCGTGCGCCACCACGGCCGCGTGCGGGGCATGAGCCCTGGGACCGCGGGCGGGACGCCCGCGGTCCCAGGGCTCATACCCGACGGCCATGCGCACCACCGGCGGGCGGGACGCCCGCGGTCCCAGGACCGGGCCCTTCGACCGACTCAGGGCGGGTGGCGGCGCCGCGAGGTGGAACATGTCGGGCCTACCCCCACAAATCGCGGATGCACCCGAACCGTTCCGCCCCCGCCATGAACCGTTGCGCCCCCGCCATGAACTCGCCTGTCAAGTCAAGATCGCCGAACCGTTCCGACCCCGGAACGAACCGTTGCTACCCCGCGCTGAACCGGCGGGACCTCGCGTCGGACCGACGAGAGCCCGCGCTGAACCGACGGGACCTCGCGTAGGACTTGCGGGACCCCGCGTGGATGCGCGTCCGTCGCCGGACCGAGCGTCGCCGCCGCTCATCCGATCATGCGGAGGGATCAATCCGCCTCCAGAGGAGGAGAGGCTCCACGTCCCGGGCGCCGCTGGCGCGCCGGTGATTGCGGATTCTCTCGGCCGATTCCGGCCTATCGACGCGGACGAACCCTGCGGCTTCGAGTGCTCCTCGGGCCGCGAGGTTGTCCGCCGCGACGCCCGCCCAGACCTCCCGGATGCCGCGCCGCGCGGCCTCGCGAAGCCGGGCTTGGTGGAGGATCTGCCCGAGTCCGCGGCGGCGGAGATCCGTCCTGACGGAATCTCCCCCGAACCAGATGCCGGGAATTCCGATGGCCGCCCATTGCGGGCCGCACCAGCCACAGGCCACGAGAGCGCCCGCATGGAAGATGCCCAGGCAGAACCGGCCATCGTCGTCCAGCGCCTGCCGGAACAGATCCTCCCGGGGCGGGGGCCGTCCCGGCCGCTCGAGCAGGCGGGCGAGAGACCCGGAGTCGCCGGGCCGCAGGACCCTCGCGGCGACGTCCTCCTCGCGAAAGCGCCCGCCAAGTCCGACGGGCAGCCAACACCTCAGCCTCGCCTCGGCGCGCCGGAGCCGACTCCGGACCACGGGAGGGACGAACAGGCGCGCGAGTCGTAGCCACATGGAAGATCGGTCAGGCCGGTCAGCAACGCCCCGCCCCCGCGCCGAAGCCGCCGCTGCGCGTCCCGCTGGATGCAGGTCGGGCGCGGCGCGGGCTAGCTGGCTGGTACTTCACAGCCACCCAATACGAGGTTGCAAGCCATGGCAACGGTCTCGAAGCACGTCGAGGAAAGAACCGCCGGCGGAACGTAGCGCCGCCGCGCGGAGATTCGCACCTCGCGTGCCTCTTCGTTGTTCATCTTCCGTGTGTCGCTCATGTATCTGCTCCTTCTTGCGTCAATACGCGACGATGATCCGGCCGCGGTTCGTCGCGTGGCGGTTGTGGCCCACCGCCCAGTCCGGCCTGCCGTCGCCGTTCACGTCGCCGAGGTACCCGACCAGGCCGCTCGAGAGTGTGTCGGCGGCATCCGGGGCCAACGTGAGGTCCGCGCTGCTCGAATCGATCGTCGTCGAGTAGTCACGGTCGGCGAACAGCCTGCCTGCGCCCCCCAGCCCCGCGAGGCGGTTCATGCCCACGATCGGGTCCGAACGACCGTCGCCGGTGAGGTCGCTCAACGCCACCGACCCCTTGAGTTGTCCCGTGGGCAGAAAGAGCCCGAGCCAATCCGAGGCCGACGAGGCCGAGTCGTTCCGGATCATTCCGGTGTAGGTGGCCGGCAGCGTGCCCGTAGCGTTCAAGAACACGAGCACGGCGCCCTGGTTGTTCGCCGTGCCCCCGGGCGGATAGGCAATGTACACGAGCAGGTCGTGCCGGTCGTTGCCGTCCAGTTTCGCCATCGTGAGTCGGTTTCCGAATCTGATGGCCGTCCCTGCGGTTGGGGAGATGATCTGCTGGTCGTACGTCGAGACCGTGGACAGGCCGGCGCCGGAGCGTGCGCGTCCGAGGCTCACGTACACGGCGCCGCCCGATGCCGTGGTCGGCTCGCCGATTGCGATGTCCGAATACGAGTCGGCGTCGATCGTGTAGCCTCCCGCCAAGGCGATGCCGAACCGTCCGCCGGTCGTCGCGGTGTTGAACCACAGGTCGCCCGAGAACCCGGTAGCGCGATCGCCCGGCACGGTCACGGTGGCGGGTGGGCTCGTCCGGCCGAAATACAGCAGCGCCGCTCCCTGGAGGCCGTTCCAGCCGTGAACGCTGATCAGGATGTCCGGTCGGGTGTCCCCGTCGTAGTCGCCGGCCGAGGCGACCGCCCAGCCCATGAAGCAATTGTTGTCCTGGGTGGACGACGGATCGTCGGCAAGGAAGGTGACATCGGCGCTCGACACGTCCATCGCCGGGGGCCACGAGGCCCGGCCGAAGAACAGATACGCACGCCCGCGGTTGGCCTCGCCGCCCGGGCCCGTGCTCGTCCAGGCACCGACGAGCAGGTCGTCGCGACCGTCCCCGTTGAAGTCCCCGACGCCGGCCATGGAGTAGCCGAAGCTGCTTCCAGCCGGTCCGGAGATCACAGTGGACCACGCGGCCGGCGGCGCGCCCGACCCGGTCCCGAAGAACAGGTACACGGAAGTGCCCGCCGACGTTCCCACGCCGAAGTCGGGCCGCGTGTCGCCGTTCAGGTCGCCGAGCGGCTCGATCGCGAAGCCGAAGCGCATGGTCGTCCCCGCCTCGCCGAGCACCTCCTGACGGAGGAAGGCGAGTTGGACCTGCGGGGTATTCCCGAGCGGTCCGAGCGAGCCCGGTGCGTCGGTCGCCCGAACCATGCAGGTCACGTATCGCTCGATCGGGAACCCCGTCAGTCGCTGCGTCTGGGCCGAGCCTGGAGCGCCGACCGCACCGGTGAAGTCGTACGGGGCGGCCGTCGCCCAGTCGAACGCGGCCGTGTCGCTCGTGGCCGTGAGGCAACGGATCCGGTAACCGGACACCCTGCCGCCCCCGGCGTCGCTCGGCGCCGTCCAGTTCAGGTCGAGCACACCGCCGCGCCGGTCGTTGACCACGATCGCCAGGTCGGTGATCGGGACGTCCGGCGGCTGCGAGTCGATCGTGACCCGGATCTCGGCGCTGCCGGTCCCGCGGCCGTCGGTACCCTCCGCGCGGACGAGGATGTTCGTTCCGTCCGCCGCGGGCACGCAGAAGGTCACCGGGGTTCCCGTGTAGGGCCGGCTTCCGGCGCTGGAGCCCGCCACGAACAGTTCCACCGTGCCGCCGGTGATATTCGCCTGCACGGTCACGCCGAGATCGAACGCCGGTGTCCCGGCGTCGCAGTCGTTCGCCGGACCCAGGATCGCTCCGGACAGAGGCGCCGCGATCGTCACTTGCGGGATGTCCCGCACCTCGATGCCGCACGGCGCCGGAATCGCGTCGCCGCGCTGGCCGTTCGCGTCGACGGCGTGGGCAGCGAGGTTCGCGGTGCCGTAGGTCCGGCCCGCGGGAACGACCGTCACGGTCGGGAATCTCGCGGAATTCGCGGAGGGAGTCGCCGTGTGCGGCGAACCGGGCAGCGGTGCGCCCGTCGTACCGTCCGTCACTTCGAGAGTCACTGCGGAGGGGTCGCTCGTCCGGACGATCACCCACACCTGGATTCCGTTGGCGACGTTGCCGTCGACGTCGTCCGCCGGGGTCAAGAGCGCCCCGCACGTCGGCATCGCCATCGCCAGCACCGGCGGTTCCGTATCCACGGTCACGGTCTTGTCGGGGGAGGAGCCGTAGAGGCCGCCGATGGTGCGGCCGTCGGCGCGGAGGGTGACCCCACCCTGCGGGAGGTTGATGGCGGGCCAGCGGGCGGTTCCGCCGAGCGGGTCGGGGGAAGAGTCGCAGGTCGCGGTCGGACGCGCGATCGTATTGACGTAGAGCGTCACCGGTTGGCCGACGTTCGAGCAGCCGACCTCGACCGTGTACTGGCACAGCGTGTCCGACGGACCCTCGTCGTCGACCGCCAGGATCAGCGTCGTCGCCGGAGCGGGCCGCCGGATCTCGAACCTCGGGGCGTCGGTGTCGAGGTTCAGCGTGATGCGCGCCCCAGCGGTATTGCCGACCGCGTCGGCCACATCGGCGCAGACCTCGTTCCCAGGGCCGGTCAGCGTCACGTATCCGCGCCCGCGGCCCGCGCCGTCCAGCACGACGAGCCCCTCGGGATCGAGCGGCGCGTAGCCGCACAGCGAGACCGTCGCCGTCGTCGGGGAGTCCGTCGCCAGGATCGACACCTCGACCTGCGTCTCGGGCACGCCCGGCAGCGCGTCGTGGTCCCGGTCGTTGAACCACGCGCCGTCCGCGGGCGCCTCGATCGCCACCGTCGGCACGATCGAGTCGACGCGGTACGTCGCCGCCGGCGAGAAGCCGACGTTGCCCAGCCTGTTGCGGCAGCGCGCCTGGAGCGTCCTGGTCCCCTGCGCCAACGGCACGTCGGCGAAAAGGGCGCGCCCCGCCGCCAGCGCCGCCGTCGCCTGCTCGATGCGATCCACGATCAGCGCCACGAGCTGCCCGTCCTCCGCGTCGCTCGATACCTCGACGCCGGTCTCGAAGTCGGGCCGAGTGGCCGGGTTCGAGTCGGCGGCCGCGTTCAGGTCGGGGCCCACGGGATGGACGATGGAACACGCCGGGGCGCCGGTGCTGACCGTCACGCCGATCGACGTGGAACACTCGGCCCGCGTCTGCGCCCGCAACGCCACGGCGCCCTCGGTGAGCGTGACGCGCTCGAACCGGACCACCAGCCCGTCCGATCTCGCGGCGGCGCCGAGCGATCCGGCGACGTAGAGCTCGACCTCGGTCCCGGTCCGGGCGTTCGTGGCCACGACGACGTTGCGCTGGAAGCCGTTGTCGGGGTCTCCGTCGATGTCGTCGGCGGCGCCGAAGACGGCGCCGTCGAGCGGCTCGGTGAATGCGAGGGACGGGCAAGGCTCGGTCGGGACGATCCGCACGCCGATCGTCGCCGTGCAAACGGCGCTCGTGGAGGCCCGGATCTGCACGGTCACGGCGGCCGCCGGCATCGGCCGGATCAGCGTCACGCCGGGGAAGAACGCCGCGCCGCCGGATGCGGACGCCGTTCCGGCGGGCGTCCCGTCCACGGTCAGGTCGACGGCAGTGCCGTCGGCGGCGGTCGTGCCGACCCGCACGTCGTACTGGAGGCCGTTGTCGGGGTCGCCGTCGGCCTGTATCGCAGCCCCGGCCGTGGGACGCTCGAATGCAATGCGCGGGCACGGTTCGGCGCCCTCCAGCGTCACCTGCACGGTGTCCCGGATCTCGTCGATCGACACGGTCAGCGTGCTTTCCCCGACGTCGATCGTGACGTCGTCGAAGACGACCTGGCCGCCGCCGTCGTAGCGCCGGTCCATGCCGTGCGCGGGGTTGTCGTTCACCACGAGGCGAACGGTCCTGCCCTGCGCGAAGCCGCCCAGGACGGCGACGACGCGGATCTGCACGCCGGCTCTTTCGGGCGAGCGGTCATCGGCGGGGCGGAAGACGTGACCGTTCTGCGGGTTCTGGATCCGGATGAAGTACGTGGTCTTGTCGGGACAGCCGATCGAGAGACCGGCGAGGGCGATGCCGAGGATCGTGACAAAGCGGATGAAACCCCTGGACAACATTGGACCCCTCACCTCCTGGCCTCCCCCAAGCCGTGCGTCAGTATATCCAAGCCGGAAGACTGCGCAAGCACGGCGTTCGGATTTCTGCAGTTCAGACACTGGGGAGGGGCGGTAGCCGGGTGGTCACCGAGGACGGGCCCGGCGGGGGCCGCAGCGAGGCGGGGGTGGTGCGGAGATCCTGGGGACAACTCGGTCGTGGCCGGCAGGATCGGCGGGGTTGCCGGAGCGGAGACACCGGCGACGCGCGACGAGGCTGCCGGAGTTGGAGGGCCGGACGGACCCGCGCCAGGCGGCACGGTCGGCCGCCACGTGGCGCTGGGCGTCACGGCAGGTCCCACGCGTCAGGGCGGGCGTGGGTTGGGCAGGGCACGGGCGACGTCGAGGCGAAGTTGGCGAGTCTTCTGCAGCACCTTCTGCCGCGCGTCTTCTCCGAGCGTGAGGACGAGTTCCTGGTGCTCGAGCTGGCTGAGGCGCGCGAAGTAGTTCGCGTAGTAGAGGATGACCACGCTGTTGCGCGGACGGAGCTGGTCGCGGATGCGCGGCATCGTGCGGCGGTTCAACTCGGCTCGCCGCGTGCGCTCCAGGTACAGCTGGAGCAAGGTGTAGGTCAGGAGCACGAAGACGACCTGCTGCGTCACCAGCGAGAAGGCGCGCGACGAGAAGCGGGCCAGGTTGGTGTAGACCTTCCCTTGCTTCCAGCGTTCTTCGATCTGCTCGCGCAGCTCGTAGTCGCGGCGGGAGCGATCGGGCCGCCCCGGGGGACGGGTGTCGGCCAGCATCCACTGCTCCTCATGCCCGTCGGCGTAGGTCTCGCGGCAGATGGTCACCGTGAGCGGCACCGGACAGCTCGTCCAACTCCGGACCTCACCAACCGCCGCCACCTCGCTGCGCAGGCACAGCTTCGCCGCCGCCGGCGCCGGCCGGGGCTTCTCGGCTTTCCGAGCGGCCAGCGTGGCCTGACGCTTTGCTTCCCGGCGGAGGATCGGCTCCGGCACCTGACGCTCGGGCGCCCCCTTGGGCAGCCGCGGGATCGGCGCTCGGCGGTCCCGCCGGTACTCCTCGACCTGCACGTCCGGAAGTCGCTGCAGGCCGAGCATGTCCTGGAAAGCGTCCATGTTCCGCCGGAGCGGAATTACCACGTCGATCCCATGCTCGGTCTTGCAGCGCCCGATCCGCTCGCCGTCGATGAACCCCCGATCCAGGATCAACAGCCGCATCACCCCCGGACCTACCGCCGCCACGAAACCGTCCACCAGCTCGTACAGCGGTTTCAACTCGCTCTCGTTCCCGCCGAGCACGCGTACGCCGGCGCAGCGGAAGAAATCCATCTCCCGGTTGGTGTGCAAGAGCATCACCATGCGGTAGCAGCGTCGCCACCGGCAGCGCCGCAGCTGCTGCGGCGTCAGCTTCTTCTGCTCGTCGGCGCTCACGGGGTGGTTGTGCTCGTCGAACAGCATCACGGCCGAGCCCTCGTACCGCGGGTTGTCCGGCACGAACAGGTACGACCCGTCGCCGATGAAGATGCCTTCCGGATCGAACGCGTGGTGCTGGCGCAAGATGCGCTGCACCGCTCCGTTGAACCATCCGTGCAGCGCCTCGACGTCCGTGTCGGGTGCGAACTTGCGCAGGAAGTCCTG
>CAMTWF010000265.1:0-7707 GCA_947085355.1 uncultured delta proteobacterium | reverse complement strand
TCTTATCGCCCCACCACCGCCTTCGGAACGCCCGACGTCGCGTAGGCAAGGCGATTCTTCGCCTTCGGATCGCGCCGGCATGGCCTGACTATCGCCCCACCACCGCCTTCGGAACGCTCGACGGCGCGTAGGCAAGGCGATTTTTCGCCTTCCGATCGCGCTGGCAGGGCCTAACTATCGCCCCACCACCGCCTTCGGAACGCCCCACCGGGGCCTAACCAAGGCGGTAACCGTTCACCCCCTGTGGCGCCAACCCGTGAACGGTTACCGGAATACTTCTCCTTGACAGCGTGCCGTCCCGTGCTACAAGCGCCTGCAGCAAGGCTTGGGGCCGGCGTGGAGGCCGCCCCGAAAGGAGATCCGAAGATGACGACCAATCGCGCATGGACCGCGTGGATCGCAGCGTTCGCGCTCGCCGCCCTGGCGGCGAGCGCCTCGCCCGGGTGCGGCGACTCGGTCGGCCCCAGGCCGGACGTCGACGACGCCCAGGACATCGAGACCGAGTGGGAGGTCCCGATCACCTGCGGAAACAGCACGGTGGAGGACCCCGAAGAGTGCGACGACGGCAACGAGATCGACACCGACGACTGCATTGACTGCCGGAACGCCGTTTGCGGGGACGGGTTCGAGCAGGCCAACATCGAGGAGTGCGATGACGGCAACGACATCGACATCGACGGCTGCGTCCGGGGGTGTTTGGACGCCGAGTGCGGCGACCGGCACGTGCAGGAGGGCGTCGAGGAGTGCGACGCGGGGCCCGACCGCAGCGACACGATGCCGGACGCCTGCCGGATGAACTGCCGGCTCCCGTGGTGCGGCGACGGCGTGGTGGACACCGGCGAGCCGTGCGATCCCGGCATCGACCCGGTCGGCTGCCGGGTGGACTGCGTGCCGGTCAGGTGCGGGGACGGCATCGTCGATCCCGGCGAGCTGTGCGACGACGGCAACCCGGTCAACACCGATGCCTGCCTCGACAACTGCATGCCGGCGACCTGCGGCGACGGGCACACCTGGACCGGCGAGGAAGAATGCGACGGCGATCCGCCTCGGACCTGTACGACGACGTGCTTTTCCGAGGGGACGCAGGCCTGCCTGGGCTCGTGCACGTGGGAGATCGACTGCGTGCCCCCCGTGGAGGCCTGCAACGGCCTCGATGAGGACTGCGTGGACGGACCGGACAACGGCTTCACATGCGCCGTCGGCGCGCCCGTGAGCTGCACGACGCCGTGCGATTCGGTCGGTACCGGGCTGTGTACCGCCGCGTGCGGGATCCCGGATGCGGCCGACTGCACGCCGCCCATCGATATCTGCAACGGCCGCGACGACGACTGCGTGGCCGGACCGGACAACGGCTTCACATGCGCCGCGGGCTCGATGGTCGGCTGCGCCACCACGTGCTCTTCCCCGGGGACCGGGCTGTGCACGGCCGCGTGCGAGATCCCGGCTCCGGCCGACTGCACGCCGCCCATGGAGGTCTGCAACGCGCTCGACGACGACTGCGTCCTCGGCGCGGACAACGGCTTCCCGTGCATTCGGGGAGCAGCGGCGGTTCCCTGCACGACGACGTGCATCTCCACCGGCGCCGGGACCTGCACGGCCGACTGCCAGATCCCGACCGGGGCGGCGTGCGCGCCGCCGACGGAGATCTGCAACGGCATCGACGAGGACTGCGTCGGCGGCCCGGACAACACCTTCCCCTGCGTGCAAGGCCGGCCGACGCCCTGCACGACGACGTGCGGGACCACCGGCACCGGCACGTGCACCGCTGCCTGCCAGATCCCGATCCCCACGGCCTGCACGCCGCCGGACGAGGCGTGCGACGGGATCGACAACGACTGCGACACGCTGACCGACGAGGGTTTGCCATGCAGCATCGGGGCTCCGGTCTCCTGCACGACGACCTGCGGCTCCACCGGCAACGGCTTCTGCACCGCCCTCTGCGAGATCCCGACGGGCGCGGCGTGCACCCCGCCCGCCGAGGTCTGCAACGGCCGCGACGACGACTGCGTGGCCGGCTGCGACAACGGCTGGGCGTGCTGCCGGGGCGCTTCGGTCTCGTGCACGACGACCTGCGCATCAACCGGGACGGGCGCTTGCACGGCCGGGTGCGCGATCCCCGCGCCGGCGGCCTGCACGCCGCCGGCGGAGGTCTGCAACGGCCTCGACGACGACTGCGTCCTCGGGTGCGACAACGGCTTCCCGTGCTGCCGGGACGCGACTGTCCCCTGCACGACGGTCTGCGGCTCGACCGGGTCGGGGATCTGCAGCCCCACGTGCGCCGTCCCGACGGCCGCGGCGTGCACCCCGCCCGCCGAGGTCTGCAACGGCATCGACGACGACTGCGTCGGCGGCGCGGACAACGGCTTCCCGTGCGTGCTGAACCAGACCCGGCCGTGCACCGTCGGCACTTGCACGGGCACCGAGACGTGTGTCGGGCCCACCTGCACGTGGGGCGCCTGCTCGTTCGGGTCCCCGCCGACCAACGACACCTGCGGCGGATCGATCCCCGAGGTCTCCGGCGGCGGCACCTTCACCGGCACCACCTGCGCGGCGGTCAACAACTACACGGCGAGCTGCGGCGGCGCCGCGGCCTCTCCGGACGTGGTCTTCCGGCTGACGCTGGCGGCGCGTTCGTTCGTGGTGGTCGACACCGTGGGCAGCAACTTCGACGCCGTCCTGCACCTGCACCGCAGCGCCGCGTGCGACGGCTCGGGCGCCACCGAGGTGGCGTGCGACGACAACGGCGCGGGGGGCACCCCCGGCCAGGCCCGGATCATGAACGCCTTCGACGCCGGCACGTACTGGGTAATCCTGGACGGCGCCTTCGCCGGCAGCCGCGGCGTCTACGCGCTCAACGTGTTCGTCACGCCGGCGCCGGCGAACGACGCTTGCGCCGGCGCAATCGACATCTCGGCCGGCGGCAGCTTCACCGGCTCCACCAGCTTCGCCGGCGACGACCACATGCCCTCGTGCATCGGCACGCTGGGCGGCGCCGACGTCTTCTACACCTTCACGCTGGCCGCCCAGAGCGTCGTCTACCTCGACACCGTGGACGGCCGCGCATGGGACACCGTGCTCCAGGTCCGGAGCGGCACGTGCACCGGAACCTCGGTCGGGTGCAACAACAACGATTGCTCGACGCTTCGGTCGCGCTACTACGGCGTCCTGGCCGCGGGCACGTACTTCGTCGTCGTGGACGCCCCGGACGCCGCCTCGCGCGGCGACTTCACGCTGTTCGCCCAGATCGTCCCGACCGCGCCGTGCGGCCCGCCCGTGCCGATGGCCATGCCCTTCAACGCGAGCTACTGGCCCTGGCTCGAGGCAGCCGACGGCGACAACCTCACGCCGAGCTGCCAGGCGAACGATTCCGTCGAGGAAGTCTGGTACATCCCCGCGTGCGGCGGCCGCACCGTCACCATCACCTCGTGCAACGGCGCCGGCGGCATCGCCAACACCATCCTCCACCTCCGCATCGGGAGCTGCTCCGCGGCCGACGCCGCCTGCCGCGACGACGACGGCGCCACCTGCTCGGTCAGCGGCGTCCGGTCGACGATCTCCGCGGCCATCCCCAAGGGCCTGAGCTTCTTCGTCGCTGACGCGTTCAACAACGCGACCGGCTGGTACCGCGTCGACGTCACCGGCCTGTAGACCCGCGCGTCGGGGCGCGCGGCGGCGCCGAGGTTGCGGCCCGCCGGCGCCGTCCGCTATAATGCCCTCGTGATCGGTCGAATCGCCGCCGCGGCGCTCCTGCTCGTCGTCTCGCCCGCCTGCGACGAGGCCGCGGCGCTGTTCGGGCATCGCGACGTCGGGGACGGCACGCGCACGCTGGGGGTCGTGGTCTTCTCGCGGTCCACGGCCGTCGATCCGCGGGCGGCCGGCGGCGCCGCCGATCGGTTCGTCGTGGAGGCGTGGTTCGCGCGCTACCGCGCGTCGCTCGAGGCCGAAACGCGGGCGATCCTCGGCCTGGGGGCGCTCGAAAGCCTCCCGGAGACCGGCGCATGCGCGTCGCCGGCGACGGTGCGGGCGGACGGCGCGAGCCGCGCGGGCGCGTCCTCGGGCGGTCCCGCCGCCGAGCTTCTCGACGTGGGCCGCATCCGGGTCGGCACGGGCGACCGCGAGCATTTCCTGTCCGTGCGGACGTTCCCCGACCTGCTCGGCCTGGTCGGCGGCGTGACGTACGGAGGCGTGTCGGCGTTGCCGTACCGGCCCGGCCGGAGGTACGTCGTGCGCGGCGAGAGCGACCGGGCGCCGTGGGTCTCGGCCGTCGCGCCGCCGGACTGGTCCGGCCTGCGGCTCAACGGCCAGGCGGTGGCCGACGGTCTCGCGGGCGCGCTGGACGGCGGCGGTTTCGCGCTGCGCTGGCCGGCGCCGGCGGAGCGATCGTCCGAGGTGGTCGTGACGCTGACGTGGACCGGCGCGTCCGGGGGCATCGACGGGGTGATCTGCCGCGCCGCGGACGTCGGCGAGTTCGACCTGCCGGCCGAGGTGGCGGCCCGGCTTCCGGCGGCGCCCGAGGTGGCGGGCCTGACGTTGCGGGTCGAGCGGCTCTCGCGCGTGTCGTTCGGGATGGACAGAGTCGACGAGGCCCTCGCCGTCTTCCGCGTGTCGGTGACCGCGCCCGTGCGCTGATTGGCCGTGCGCTATGCGCTATGCGCACGGCGCATAGCGCCTACTCCTGGTCCTCTTCCCGATCGATCGCGAGGATCCGCGGCAGTTCGGCACGGTTCTCGCGGCACCACCGGCGCGCCTCCTCGATCTCGTCGGCCGTGGCGGCCGGCGGGCCGGCGTCCGCGAGCGGCGGCCCGTTGATCGGCTCGAAGAACGGCTGGAACCCGACGAAACGCCAGATATCCTCGTCGCCCTTCTCCAGCAACGAGCAGTTCTCCGCCTTGATCCGGCGGATCAGGATCGCGGCGGCGTCCACCGATGCCGCGTACGCGTCGTGCAGCAGGACGATCCCGCCGACGTCGGCGCCCGCGCGCTCGCGCTCGCGGATCTTCCGCAGGATGCTGCGCGCGACGGCCGGGGCCGCGAGGCGCCTGAACTCGTCCGCGGAGTACCTCCACAGTACCCGCGTGTATCCTCGCCAGGTGAGCCAGCGATCGATCGCGCCGTTGATCTCCCCGTACGGCGGCCGGAAGAGGGTGGGCGAATAGCCGACGACGGATCGCAGCGCCTGATGGGCGTCCGTGACCTCGCGTTTCCACCGAGCCTCCGGCAGCCGCGGCATTTGCGGGTGGTTCATGCTGTGGTTGGCCACGACGTGCCCCTCGGCCGCCATCCTCCTCACGATCCTGCGCCCGACGCGCTGGTCCGTCTTGTCGACGATCTTGTAGCCGATCACGAAGAAGACGGCCGGGACGCGCTCGCGCGCGAGGATGTCCAGCAGCCCCGGCGTCGTCGCGGGGAACGGCCCGTCGTCGAACGTCAGCAGCAGCCTGCGGCCGGCGAGATGCCCGTCGACCGGCTTCCCGCGGGGGAAGCGCGGGATCCACTCCCCGCGCGCTCGCGGAAGGATGCCGTGGACCCCACCCAGCATCCAGTCCTCGTGCGCCGGCGGCGCGAACTCCTCGGTCTGGGCCGGCGGGCCCGCCGGAGCGGGCGTGCCGATCGCGGACTGCCGGGGCCCGTCGGCGCCCGTCGCGGCCGGGCCGACCATGACTGCGACCACGATCGCGAGGGCAAGGGAAAAAGGAACGGGGGGCGGCGGGCGGCGGTCGGCGGTCGGGAGAACAGGAGCCCCGACCCCCGACCCCCGACCCCCGACCCCCGACCTCATCGGTACGTCACCAGATCCAGGCTCGCGGCCCAAACCGCGGCGGGCGCCATCTCTTCGATGCGCAGATCGATCGTCCGGGCGCCTGGGGCCAGCCATGGCGTCGCGTCGAGCGTCTCGGTGCGAACGAGGTCGGCGGGGCACCAGCCCGAGCGCGGGACGGCGACGTCGCCCGGATCGGCCGCGGGGTTGGCGTCCACGAAGTCGGCGCAGTCGGTGCGCCACGGCACGATCGCAATGCTATCCGCGCCGTCGATTGCGATCGCGGACCGCCTGGGGCACCGTTCGTCGCAGCCTTCCGCATCGGCGCCGTGCCCCGACGCGCGGTACCGCAGCACGGCCGACGCGGCGCCCGCCGGGATCCGGATCCGCCGGCTCGGCGACGGCGTCGCGGCGGTCATCTCCCGGTTGTAGGCGAGCGGGATCGCGGCGAGGACGTCGCGCGGCGGTTCGCCGGTGCTCATGAGCAGCCGCAGGTCGACGACCCACGCGCCGTCGACCACGTCGACGAACACCGCCAGCCTCTTGCGGCCGACGAACCACGCGGCCAGGTCGGTGAGGTCCTCGGTGAAGACGCCGCCGGCGCCGATCGGGGTCATGGCGCGGAGCAGTTCGACCGTGGTCCCGTCCTCCATGCGCATCGTGACGTTCGTGAGGCGCGCGGTCGTTTCGCAGACCTGCGGACACCCCATGCGGAGCCGGTACTCCAGCAGCACCCGTTCGTACGGCTGCGACAGCGGGAAGACGAACTCGCGCGCCACCTCGCGGCGATCCGCGGGAGCGGCGTACACCTGCTCGCCGGCGAACACCGTCAACTCGATCGTCCGCGGCCCGTCCGGCGGATCCTCGATGTCGTCCGCGTCCTCCGGAACCGCGTCCTCCTCGATGTCGGCCCCGGCGTCGTCCTGGACGTCGGCATCGTCCCCGGCCGGGCACGGGGTCCGTTCGGACGGGGTTGAAGGCACCAGCGTCAGGAGGTCCGCCGGCGATATGCACAGCCCCGTGGGGAACAGGTAGCCGGTCACGCACGGGCGGTGCGCGACGGCGCATCCGCGCGTGGCCGGATTGCAGACGCACCAGCCGCCTTCCCCGCAGTGGGCGACGAGGCCCGTGGCGGGGTCGACCGCGCCGCAGGGCGTCGGCGTACCGGCCGCGCCGCCGCCGCCGCACGCGGGCGCCGACGCGAACGCCGCCGCGACGATCGCCGCCAGGACCATGCTTTCCTTCATCACGGCGCCGACTATATCATGGGGCGCGGAGGTGCCGATGGACAAGGTCTTGGGGTGGTGCCTGCTCGTGTCGCTCGCAGCCGGCTGCGATTCCGGCGGCCCGAGCCCGCCGATCGACGCCGGCGACGCGGGCGACGGCGACATCGCGGACGACGCCGGCGGGTTCTGGGGGGACGCGGCGGTGGACGTGCGGTTTCCGGAGGGGTTCCTTTGGGGGACGGCGTCGTCGGCGTACCAGGTCGAGGGGGCGGCGGCGGCGGATGGGGGAACGGCGGCCAGCAACTGGTCCGACTGGGAGGCCGCGGATCGAATCAGAGGGGGCGAGCGTTCGGGCCGCGGCGCCGGATTCCGCGAGATGTACCAGGAGGATCTGGATCGTGCGGTCGGCATGCGAAACAATGCGATCCGCATCAGCGTCGAGTGGGCGCGGATCGAGCCGGAGGACGACGTCTGGAACGACGCCGAGTTGGAGCACTACGCCGCGGTGGTGCGGGCGGCGCGGACCCGCGGCCTGCAGGTGATGGTCGCGCTGTACCACTGGGTCGTGCCGCAGTGGATCCAGCACCCGAGCGCCCGTCCGCCGGTGGACCTCCTGGCGAGCGACTCGGATGCGTTCGAGACGGCGTTCGAGGATTTCGTGCGCCGCGTCGCCGGGCGCCTCGCGGCCGACGTCGACCTGTGGGTTCCGCTCGTCGAGCCGTT
>CAMTWF010000264.1:0-1526 GCA_947085355.1 uncultured delta proteobacterium | reverse complement strand
CGGCCCGGTGGTGTGGCTGCGCGCGCCGCAGGCGGCGATCGTCCGCCGGCTGCGGGCGCAGCCCCGGCCGTCGCTGACCGGGCGGCCGGCCCACGAGGAGGCGGCGGTGCTGGCGGCCCGGCGCGAGCCGCTGTACCGCGCCGTCGCGGAGGCGGAGGTGGACGCCGGGGTGCGGTCGCCGGTGGAGGTGGTGCATGAACTTCAGCGGATTCGGCGAACGTTTCAGGATCGTGACCTTCGGGGAATCCCACGGACCCGCGGTGGGCGTGGTGATCGACGGCGTGCGCCCGGGACTCGAGTTCGACCTGGACCGGATACGGCGCGAGATGGACCGCCGGCGCCCGGGAGGAAGCGACGTCACGACGGCGCGGGCGGAGGATGACGCGGTCGAGGTGCTGTCCGGCGTCTTCGAGGGCAGGACGCTTGGGACGCCGATCTGCCTCGTGATCCGGAACCGCGGCGCGGACCCGGCGGAGTACGAGCCGCTGCGCGACGCGCTGCGGCCCGGTCATGCCGATTTCGCCTGGCTCCGCAAGTACGGCATCCGCGACCACCGCGGCGGCGGGCGCTCGTCCGGCCGCGAGACGGCGGCCCGAGTGGCGGCCGGAGCGGTGGCGAAGAAGCTGCTGGCGGCGCGCGGGATCCGGACTGTCGGCTTCACGAGGGAGGCCGGCGGCGTGCGCGCCGAGGCGGTCGACTACGACGAGATCGAGCGCAACCCGATGAGGAGCCCCGACGCGGCGGCCGCGAAGGCGATGCGCCGGGCGGTGCTGGCGGCCAAGGCAGCCGGGGACTCGGTGGGCGGCATCGTCGAATTGCACGCGCTCGGCGTGCCCGCGGGGCTCGGCGATCCCGTGTTCGGGAAGCTCGACGCCCGCATCGCGGGCGCGCTCGTCTCGATCGGCGGCGTCAAGGGGGTCGAGTTCGGCGACGGGTTCGCGCTGGCGCGCCTGCACGGATCCGAGGCGAACGACCCGCTCGGACCCGACGGGCCGACGACCAACCGGGCCGGCGGGACACTTGGAGGCATCTCCACCGGCGCCCCGATCGTCGTGCGCGCCGCCGTCAAGCCGACCTCGTCGATCGCCATCGAGCAGCGGACCGTCACCGCATCGGGGGCGCCGACGACGATTGCCGTGCGCGGGCGCCACGACCCATGCCTCTGCCCGCGGATCGTCCCCGTCGCCGAGGCGATGGTCGCACTCGTCCTGGCCGACGCGCTGGAGATCCAGGAGGCGATCCGTTCACCAGGGGGGGCCAAGCCGTCCGCGCCGAAGTAGGCCGATCAGTCGTCCCGCGGCGCCGAGAAGCCGTCCCGCGGCGCCGAGAAGCCGTCCCGCGACACCGTCCGGCCGTCCCGCGACACCGTCCGGCCGTCCCGCGACACCGACCGGCCGTCCCGCGGCACCGAGAGGCCGTCCCGCGACACCGAGAAGACCTCCCCCGACTGCCGGACGACGAACCAGCCAAGCCGGACGTCGTCGCCGCCGGGACTGAACTCCGCGCAGCGTGCACCGAGATCGGCG
>CAMTWF010000263.1:0-14400 GCA_947085355.1 uncultured delta proteobacterium | reverse complement strand
TCGTCCGCCGCGGACTGCGACATGGACCGGTACAGAGCACACCGCAGCCGTCAGGGCAAGAAACTTGCCCCCGGACGGACGAGTGACGTATGGTCCCCTCATGCGGCCCCAAGTGTAATGGTTATTTTGCGGAGGGCACTTTGGGCAGTCGCACCGCTGCAACTCGGGGTGTCGGCCGGGCTTGCGGCAGTCGCAGCGCTGCAACTCGAGGTGTCGGCCGGGCTCTCGGCAGTCGCGGCGCTGCAACTCGGGGTGTCGGCCGGGCTTGCGGCAGTCGCGGCGCTGCAACTCGGGTAGCCGGCCAAGCTTCCGGCAATCGCACCGCTGCGACTCGGGTTGCCGGCCAAGCTCCCGGCAGTCGCACCGCTGCAACTCGGGGTGTCGGCCGGGCTTCCGGCAGTCCCGCCGCTGCAACGCGGGGTGTCGACCGGGCTTCCGGCAGTCGCGGCGCTGCAACGCGGGGTGTCGGCCGGGCTTCCGGCCCATACGTGCCGGCCTCGGAAGCAGCGTCCGCCGGTTGCGGCGGGCGGATCGCTCCGCTAGGGTCGCCGCGTGCCGGACACGCACCTCGTCGTCGCGCACATCTCGGACCTGCACCCGACCGGCATCCTGCGCCCGTCGTTCGCGCTGCTGGCCGGCAAGAGGCCGCTCGGGCTGCTGTCCCTGCTGCTGCGCCGCAACCGGCGGCACCCGCGGCACATCCTCGAGCGCGTCATCGGCGACGTCCGCGACGACCGGCCCGACCACCTGCTGGTCGGCGGCGACCTGGTGAACCTCGCCCTGCCCGCGGAGTTCGCCGTCGCCAGGACTCTCGTGGCGCGGACCGGCCTGCCGCAGTCCGCGATCTCCGTCGTGCCCGGGAACCACGACCGGTACATCGGCGGGGCGTACCGCGCGCGGCTGTTCGAACGGTATTTCGGCGTCTTCACGTCCAGCGTCGCGCCCTTCCCCGACGAGGCGTTCCCGTTCCTCCAGGTGCGCGACGGACTCGCCGTGCTGGGCGTCTGTTCCGGCTGGCCCTCCTCGCCGATCCAGGCGAGGGGGACCATCGGCGAGCGCCAGATCCGGCGCATCGAGGTGCTGCTCGGCCACCCGGCCGCCCGCGGGCCGCTCGCCGTCCTCGTGCATCATCCGCCGCTCCCCTATCCCAACCCCGTCGAGCAGTGGCTCAACGGCCTGCACGACCACAAGGCGCTGCTCGGGCTGCTCGGAGGCACCGGCGCCGTCGTGCTCCACGGGCACCGCCACCTCGCGTTGCACTCGATTGTCGAGACGGCGCGCGGCCCGGTCCGAGTGATCGGGGTCCCCTCGGCCAGCGACCGTGGGGGCCGATCCGAGCGGACGCGCGGCTACCACAGGTACAGGTTCGGGCCGGCCGGGTTCGAGGGCGGCGAGAGGCGCGTGTGGAACGAAGTACGGAACGCATTCGACGTCCTGCCGCTGCCCGAGCCGGAGACGGTGCGATTGGAGGAGTTGAGATGAAGAGGACCGTGAGCACGAACTCGGCGCCGGCGGCGATCGGCCCGTACAGCCAGGCGGTCGAGGCCGGCGGCTTCGTCTTCCTGTCAGGTCAGATACCGATCGACCCGGCGACGGGCGCGATCGTAGAGGGCGACGCCGCCGCCCAGGCCGAACGCGTCATGGACAACCTCGGCGGCGTCCTCGCCGCCGCGGGGCTCGGATTCCGGCACGTCGTCCGCACGACGATCTACCTCGTCGATCTGGGCGATTTCGCCGCCGTGAACGACGCGTACGGTCGCCGGTTCGCCGGCGATCCGCCCGCTCGCGCGACAGTTCAGGTCGCGGCGCTGCCGAGGGGCGCCCGCGTCGAGATCGACGCCGTGGCCTTCCGGGGAGCCTGACGCCGTGCACGACGACACTCTCGATGCGCTGCTCCAGATGGCCGCCGGCGACGATCGCGACGCCCTCCGCGCCGCGTTCGCCGCGGTCCCCGCCGCGACCGCCGAACGGCTCGTCGCCTCGCTCGCGGCACGCGCCGACGGCGCGGCCCTCGCCGCGCTGGACCACGACCCGGTGCCGAAGCCGCTTCGCAAGCAGGTCCGCCGCGCCGTCCACGGGTTGCGCTCGCGTGGAGTGGCGGTGCCGGAGCCGGAGCGCGCCGCGCCGAAACCGCGCGCACCCCTTGCCGAACCGGTCGAGGCCGCCGGCTACATCGCCATCATCGGGATCGGTGTCAGGCTGGTCGTCACCATGCGCGGCGGCCGCCGGCCCATCGGCTGCGACGTGCTGCTCGACCGGCGCGAGCGGATCATCACCGGTGGCTGGTTCGAGGCATCGAGGCGCGCCGTACGCGAGTTGCTGGAGTCGCCCATGCCGGAGGAGTGCCGCTTTGTGGAGGCGCCGGCCGGGCACATCGCGGCGCGCCTTCGCGCCTCCGCCTCCCTCCCGGCCTCCACCGACCTCGACCTCGAAATGGAGGAACTTCGCCGCCAGAATCGGGACAGCCTCCTCTCGGATCTGAGCCTGCTCGACGGCATCCCGGATGCGGAGCACCCCGCGCTGGCGCCGGCCCCCTCCGACCCGGCCGAGGCCGGCCGGCAGGTGGTCCGGGCGGCGGCGACCCTGCGGAAGGATGACATCATCTTCCCGCTCGATGACGAGGTATCGGCCGAGGTAGTGGACCTGCTCAACGACGCGAATGCGGGCCCGATTGTCCTGCCGCCCGCGGCCGCGAAGGACCGGCAGCGGGAGATCGTCAGGTCCGCATGCGATCGGTTGGTGGACGACGAGATACGGCGCGGCCTGGCCATGCGGCACCTCGACCGCGCCTGGGTGCGTCGAGCCGCCGGCGACGCGGAGGGGGCCGAGCGCGACGCCTGCATCGGTTCGGTCCTTCTGCGCGCGCCGCGATCCGAAGAGGCGGCCCGGTTCGTCGAGGCCTACGCCATGACCCGCGTGAAGAAACGGGGTGAACGGCAACCCGAGCCCGACGACGAACCGCCGCGGAGCCCGGGCGGCATCATCCTGCCGTAGTCGGCAGTCAGCAGTCGGCAGTCGGCTTCGAGGAATCATTCCTCATGCCGATTGCCGACTGCTGACTGCTCCCTTTGCGCTCGCGCCGGGCGTCGAGATCCTCGATGACGTGGAACGTGAAGCGGCACAGGGCCCCGCCGCGGGCGATGGTCGAGTCGCGCACGAGCGCCAGGTGGCGGTCCGCCCGGGTGAGCACCGGGACCTCGGCCTCGCAGAAGCACGCGGTGATCTCCGGCGCGCCCAGCGCATGGCAGATCTCATGGATCCTGCAGCGCAGCACTTCCAACTGGACGGTGCCGGGAGGACCGTCATGCCAGCGGATCTCGTAGACCCCGATTTCCTGGCCCGCGCAGAGGGTCGCATCGAGCGCGTCGGCAAGCGCGTCGAGCGGGTCCGTGGCGCCGCGCAGGGGCGGCAGCGTGGCGGCCAGCTCCCGCGCGGCGGCCAGCACGGCGCTGCGGACGGCGCCCAGCGCCCTGTGGGGACCGAGCAACGGCACGATGGCGCGGTAGGAGGCGACGGATCCGACCACGCCGTCGACGATCGGTCCGGCCAGATCGGTGCCGAGCCGCGCGCGGCGGCGGAGCGCGGGGAACGTCGCAAGCGCGGCCGCGGAGCGGATGGCGGCGCGGTAGCCGGCGCGGCGACGCACCTCGCCCGCGTAGGCGCCGAGCAGGCGTGCGCGCACGGCCACCGACGGATTGAAGACGCTGCGAGACATCGCGCGGACCGTACCACGCGACCCCGGGAGCGACAACACGGCGGGGCCGCGGACCCCGGCGACAGGCCTGCCGGTCTTGGGCCGCCGGCGCCGGATTGGTGTAGGCTGCGACTTGATGTCGGGGGCTTCCAAGCGGGAGGTCAGGCGGGCCCGGGAGCTGCTCGTGGACGCGGACCGGGAGAAGCGGTCCGAGGGGCTCGATCTGTGCGTCGCGATCGCGTCGCCCGAGGTGGCGCCGGACCTGGTGGCGGCGCTGTCGCGCAACCTGCTGGCGGGGGTCGAGCGCACGCGGGCCCTGCACGTGCTGGCGGACATGGGCCTGGCCAGATCGCTCGAGGACATCCGTACGGACGGGTGGCTCGACCACCTGGGCGCCGGCGTCGCCGGCTTCGAGGAACTGTGCGACATCGTGGGACGCCCCTTCGTCGGGTTCGCAACGCTGCTCGGAGTGCAGATCGTGACGCTAGATGTCCGCGCCGACGACGTCGAGCATAGTCGCGTCGGGTTCACGCTGGGCGACGCCAAGGTCGAACACCTGCCGATGCGCGAGTTCAAGCGGCGCATCGTCACCGCGCTGGTCGAGGAGCGCCCGCCCTCCGGGCAGTTCGAACCGCCGGTGGACCGCCGCAAGGCGGTCGAGCTGGTCGGAAACCGGCAACTGCTCCTGGCGGGCCTGTTCGACTGGACGCTCGAGTGGATCTACCTGGCCGGCCCTCCCCGCGGCCCGTGCGACGTCCACCTGGACGTCCATCACGCCGGCCGGGCCGAAACTCTGACGCTCGACCGGCTGGCCGTCATGCTGCGGGCGGATGTCGAGGCCGAGTGGTCCCGGTACCTGGACCCGCTGGCCGGGGTCAGCCGCGACACGGTTGAGCGGGCCCGTGCGCTGCTCCGAACCGACCCCGGCCGCGTCATCGACCTGCTCGGGGGCCTCTTCCGCTACGCGCTCGATTTCGGCCGCCGCTCGCAACAGGCGCCGCCCGACCCGGAGTTGATGGCGACGGTGTGCGACGGACTCGCGCTGCTCGGCATGGCGCACTCGGCCGCAAGCCCGGACCACGTCCGCTACGGCGAGGAGGTGATCCGGCTCGGTCTCCAGACCTTCCCCGGCGTTGCCGGCGCCGAGCGGCTCCACCTGGGGCTGGGGGACCTGCTGGTGCGAACGGGCCGCCACGCCGAAGCGATCGCGCACCTGAGGCGCGCCGCGGCGCTCGGGGTGGAACGCGACGCCGCCGAGGCCCTGCTCGCGGAAGCGATGTTCCGCTCGGGCAGACTGGTCGCCGCGGCCGTGCTGTACGCAGGACTCGTCGATCGGCTGCCGGCGGCCGCGGCGCGGGTGGGACGGGCGGCTGCGGAGGCGATCGAGCGTCAGGGGCGGCCCGCGATCGAGGCGGCCAGGATGGTGCTCGGAGCCCGTGACCGGGGGGGGACAAGGAGCAATTGAGTTGGACGGATGCGATGAAGCGGCCGCCGCGGCTGCGACTCGGGCCGAGAAGGCGCTGGTCGTCATACCGACGTACAACGAGGCGGAGAACATCGTGCCGGTGGTCGGCGCCGTGCAGGCCGCCGTTCCGGGGGCGTCGATCCTCATCGTGGACGACAACTCCCCGGACGGCACCGGCGCCATCGCGGACCAACTGTCCGCCGGCAACGCGCGGGTCAGCGTGCTGCACAGGCCCGCGAAGGAGGGCCTCGGCCGAGCGTACCTCGACGCCTTCCGGTGGGCGCTGCCGCGCGGCTACGAATACGCGATCGAGTTCGACGCGGATTTCTCGCACGACCCGAAGCGCCTCCCCGCGATGCTCGACGCGATGTCGGACGCCGACGTGGCCGTCGGGTCGCGCTACGTCGAGGGCGGAGGCACGGAGAACTGGGGCCTGGCCCGCAAGGTCATCTCGTCGGGCGGCTCGCTGTACTCGCGCCTCGTGCTCGGCGTTCCCGTGCGCGACCTCACGTCCGGGTTCGTCTGCTGGAGCCGCCGGGCCCTGGAGGAGATCGATCTCGACCGGGTCGCCTCGGCTGGGTTCGCCTTCCAGATCGAGATGAAGTACAGGGCCCTGCGCAAGGGCCTCCGCATCCGCGAGGTGCCGATACTCTTCGTGGACCGGCGTGCCGGGAAATCCAAGATGTCGCGACGCATCTTCTTCGAGGCTCTGGTCCGCGTCTGGCAGCTCAAGTTCCGCGTGCGCCGCGAGCAGAGGGGCGGCTGACGTGGGCCTCGTCGACCCGGCGCGCCGGTTCCCCTGGGGACGTTTCCTGAAGTTCGGCGCCGTGGGCGTCTCGGGCATGGGCGTCAGCTACGGCGTCTACATCCCCGCCACCAGAATGCTCGGCGTGCTGCATGAGGCAGCGTACGTCGCGGCGCTGCTGGTCTCGATCCTGACCAACTTCCTCCTCAACGAGGCGTGGACCTTCCGCGACCGCGGCACCGGCGGCGCCGCCGGCTTCGCCGGCCGACTGGTCCGCTTCTACCTGGTGTCGCTCGGCGGCGCCGCCATCAACTGGGTTGTCTTCTACGTCTGCTTCCGCAAGTTCGGCATGTACGACCTGATCGCCATGCTCGTCGGCATCGCCGTCGCCACCGCCTGGAACTTCCTCGTCAACCTCGCCTGGACGTGGCGCAAGCCGGCGTAGCTTCCCCGAAGCCCGAAGCCTGGAGCCTGGAGTCGGCCGAGGACTTTGTTCGAGGCATTGGTGGCCCGAAGGCCCGACCTTGCGCATCGCCTCGCGCTTGCTACACTTCGCGAGCGGTGGCCCAGCGGTCCCCGACGATGTGCCGGTCGGACTCGATTGGCCCGTACCACGGAGGCAAGTCATGATGGGAACCAGAGTCTCGCCCTGCGCGTTCGTCGTCGCCGTTGCGATCGCCATGCCGGTCGTCGGAGTCGTCCTGCACGGCTGCTCGATGGGGAGCGAGTCGGATAACCTTAACCCCCCGGACGAACGCGACGCGATATCATCCGACAGCCGATCGGAAGGCTGGACGCCCTGGGAGGCGGGGGCCGACAGCGGCGCGGCCGATAGCTTTTCCCGGGGTGTCTCCGACTCCGTCGCGGTGGAGGCGCCGTCCGAAGGCGACGCGGTCGACGCGGACGCGGACGAGGCGGCGACGGTGGACATCTGCGACGAGGTGATCGCCGAACCGCAGGTGCTGTACCTGTCGGCGGACGACTCGAACTCGCAGGCGTCGCCGGTCATCGCCCGCAAGCTCATCCGGCAGGGGAGGCTCGTGCCGTCGTGGCTGGTCCGGACGTACGAGTTCCTCAACTACTACGACATCTCCTACCCGCTCCCGGAGTATCGGCGAGTCACCGTCGTGTCGCAGATGCGGGCCGATCTCGACCCCGAGGGACGGTACGCGCTCCAGATCGGCGTCCAGGGCCACGAGATGACCCAGGAGACGCGGCGCCCGCTGGTGCTGACGCTGGTGCTCGACACGTCGGGATCGATGACCGGGGAACCGATCGATCTCGAGCGCGAGGTGGTGCGGGCGATCGCGTCGAGCCTGCGGGCCGGGGACATGGTGTCGGCCGTGGAATGGGACACCTCGCGACGGATCACGCTCGACTCCCATCGGGTCTCCGGTCCCGATGACCCGGTGTTGCTCTCGCTGGCGGCCTCGCTCGCGGCCGGCGGCGGCACGGACCTGCAGTCGGGGCTCGCGATGGGCTACGATCTGGCGTCGCGCAACTTCCGGGCGGGCGCGCTGAACCGGGTCGTCCTGGTCAGTGACGGGCAGGCGAACGTGGGGATAACCGACGAGCAGCTCATCTCGCGACACTCCAACGACGCCGAAAGGGAGGGCATCTACCTCGTCGGCGTCGGGTGCGGCTACGGGTACAACGACACGCTGATGGATACGGTGACCGACGAGGGCAAGGGAGCGTACATTTTCATCGACTCGCCGGCGGAGGCGCGGAAGCAGCTCGTGGACCTCTTCTTCCAGAACATGGAGATCGCAGTGATGGACGTGCGGGTCGAGCTGACGCTGCCGCCGCAGCTCCGGATGGATGAGTTCCACGGCGAGGAGTACTCGACGATCCCCGAGGAGGTGGAGCCGCAGCACCTGGCGCCGAACGACGCGATGATCTTCCACCAGCACCTGCGTGCCTGCCCGGGATTGGCCGACACCGATGTGATCCGCGCGGTGGCGGAGTACACCGACCCGGCGACGCGCGCGCGGCGTTCGGACGTCTTCGAATCGACGATCGCGGATCTGCTGGAGGGCGGCGCCGCGCAGCTCCGCAAGGGGAACGCGATCGTCGTCTACGCGGAGACGCTGAAGAAGGTCTACCGTCTGCACCGGGCCGGACGCGGAAGCGAGGCGCAGGACGAGTGCGACGAAGCGTTGGAGGCCGTGCGCGCCGCGGCGGCAGGGACCGGCGACGCCGAACTCGGCGAAATCGTCTCGCTCCTCGCGGCGTACTGCGCCGATTTCCCCTCGCGTCTCGATGCGTGATAGCTCGCGCTCGCGGGAACCTGGGCGTACCCCGGCCTGGCGCCGGCTATGGTACCTCTCTGCGGCGGCCGCCCTTCGCAACCGCAAGTGGTGGCGGAAGCGGGGTGCGTAGCCGTTCACCCTCCCCCCTTCATAGCCTCCCTACCGGTCGGGGTTGTGAAGCCGGGGTTGTTGCCGACGCTGCGAACCTCTCCGTACCGGTCGGGGTCATGAAGCCGCCTGGAACTTCCTCGTCAACCTCGCCTGGACGTGGCGCAAGCCGGCGTAGGCAGTGGTCAGTGGTCAGTGGTCAGTGGTCAGTGGTCAGTGGTCAAGAAATGGTGGCGGAAGCGCACCCGCCGCAGCCGGTCGAGCACCAGCGCCAGCTCGGCCGGCAGCGGGGACTCGATTCGGACCGGCCGGCCGCCGTCCTCGAACGACAGCGCGCAGAGGTGGAGGAAGGGCCGCGCCAACGCGCACGCCTCGGCCATGAACCGGTTGGCCCGCGGATCGCCGTGCCGCTCGTCCCCGAGCACCGGGTGGCCGATCCGTCGCATGTGGCGCCGGATCTGGTGCCGCCGGCCGGTGAGCGGAAACACTCGCACCAGTCCGTAGCCGCCGACGACCTCCTCGAGGCGATAGCGCGTCTCTTCGTCGGCCGCGGCGGCGATCCTCCCCTTGCGCCGCGGGATGCCGCGCACGAGCGCGAGGTACTCCTTCCCGACGAGCCCCGAGGCGAAGGCGCGAGAGAAGCGCCCCAGCGCCTCCCCGCGCGCCAGCAGGACCGGGCCGGAGGTGCCGACATCGAGCCTGTGGACCGCGTGGAAACCTTCGGCTCCGACGACGGCGCGCGCGGCAACCAGCAGCGAGGGCCCGCCCGCCTCCTGCGGGTGCGTCGGCAGGACGGCCGGCTTCTCGACCGCCGCCGCGTCCGCGCCGCGCCACCGCACGGAAGGCGCCCACGGCGCGACGGCCGGTTCCAGCAGGGCCACCGCCTCGACCTCGTCGGTCAACGAGAACATGTCGATCGGGATCACCGCCCGGACGAACATGCCGAGGACCGCAAGGACGTCCAGGTCGCGGGCCAGCGTCTCCGGATCGCACGAGACGTACGCGGCGCGGGCCGGACGCGCCGCAGCCAGGGCCCGCAGGACCGACGCCGGCATGCCGCGCCTCGGCGGATCGGCGACGATGCGGTCGGGGTGCAAACGTCCCGAGCGGCTTTGCCGCGAGGATCCGCGGGGGTCCGGGGGGCGCAGGAATCGCTCGACCGCCGATCTCACCACCTCGACCCGAACGCCGGACAGAGCGGCGCTCGCCACCGCATCGTCCGCCGCCTCCGCGACGCCCTCCACGGCCGTCGTGCGCTCCGCGACGTCGGCCATCGCCACGGCGAACGCCCCGGCGCCGGCATACAGGTCGACGAGGTGGCGCGCCGGTCCCGCCGCGGGGTCGGCGATCCAGTCCCGGACGACGCCATGAAGTCGCTCGGCCATCGCGGGGTCGGCCTGGAAGAACGCGCCGGGAGAAAGGCGGAACCGAGCCCGGCCGATCCGCTCGACGAGATGCCGCTCGCCCGCGACATGCCCGGTCGTGCCGCCGAGCGGCCTCGGGACGGGGCCCGCGGGGGCGACGCGCAGGCCGACGCCGGCAATCTCGGGCCGCTCGGCCGTCAGCGCCTCCGCGATGCGCGCGGCGCCGGCCCTGTCGGGGACACCGGCGAAGACGAGCACGACGTGCCCGCGGCCTTCGGCGAGCGACCACCGCAGGTCGACGTGGGCGATGGGCGCGGACGCCATCCGCAGCAGGCCGCGCAGGGTGTCGAGCGCCGGCAGCAGGCCGGGGTGCACGACCAGGCACCGCGGGAGGTCGATCACGCGGTGCGTGCCGGGGAGAAACAGGCCGATCGCGGCCCGGGGCGATCCGCGAGACGCATCGACGGCGAACTTGACGCGGGTGCGGTATCCGATCGGAGACGGGGCGGCAATGCACGGCCGCACCTCGACGCCGGCCAGCGAGGGGAACCTCCGCAGCGCCGCCGCCACGCTCTCCCGCTTGAGGGCAAGCTGCTCCTCGATCGGAAGGTGGAGGAGCGGGCAGCCGCCGCATGGCGGACGGTGGGGGCAGGAAGCAGTGGTCAGTGGCCAGTGGTCAGTGGTCAGTCCGGGCTCCTTCGCGTCAGTCCCTGAGGGAAACGAGAAGGCCGTTGAGGATGCGACCGACCTCCGCGCACGTCCCGAGCAGACCTTCGGTCCGCTCGAACTCCAGGTAGCCGAGATTCCGCGCGATCTGCAGTTGAGTCTCCAGCTCCATCAGGGATCCGCGCGCCTGTCCGATGAAATGTTGGAACTCGCCTCGGGTCAAGCGGCCTTGCCCCTCGGCCAGGTTGCTGGGAACCGAGACAGCGGCTCGGCGGACCTGGCTCATCAAGCCGTACGTCTCCTCCTTCGGAAACCCGTTCGTGGCCCGATAGACGTCCGTCACCGGATCCATCGCCTTCCGCCACGCCACCAGATCCCTGTACGACCGAACCGCCATCCGATTCCCACTGACCACTGACCACTGACCACTGACCACTGACCACTGGCCACTGCCTACAGCGGATTGATCACCTGGAGCCGCAGGCCGCCCATGTAGCCGTAGGAGACGTACGGCGAGTAGCCGACGCCGAGGATGCCGAACGGCGCGCTGCCGGTGATGCGCCGCACGCCCGGGCTCACCGCCGGCCGGGCCACCTCGTAGCCGGGGGCGACGGTGATGAAGCCGGTGACGGCCGAGCCGTCCAGCGTGACCGATTCGCCGGTCCGCCGGATGACGGCGACGAAGTTGCTGGTGTACGTGCTCGGGACCTGGAAGACGTAGCCGGGCAGGTACTGCTCCACCGGCACCATCAGGATCATCGCGGGATCGCCTCCCGATCCGGCGCCGACGTTCGTGCATTCCTGGCCTTCGATGTACTGGACCACCATGATCGGGTTGTTGGCCGTGATGAGCGCGTCGCCCGGGGTGGCCGCGGGGCCGGTCATCTGGAACTCCAGGTACTGGCCGGCGTTGAGCGTGTAGGGCACGGGCGTGCCTGGCGGGAAGCGGAGCGTCATGCCCGGGGCGTTGATCGTCACGGTCGTGGCGTTCACCGACGCGAGGACCCGCCAGAACGCCGCTTCCACGGCGGTCCCGGTCGATCTCCTGGGCGTTCGGGCGGCGATGTAGTTCTGCCCCCACGTGTTCACGGGGAACATCTGCTCCTCGATGTGATCGCACCACGCGCAGGTGTTGGCGCCGTGCGTGCTGGGGAGCGTGCCGCCGGTCGCCGTGCGGCACCAGGCGCACGCCTGCGGCACGTCGGCGCACTCGGTGCCGCCGAAGACGGCGACGCGGCCGCCCGTGGTCGTCACCAGGCTTCCCGTCAGATCCAGGTTCGGCGCCGCCGTGGCGATCTGGAGGACGTCGCCCTCGTTGATCGTCGTCGTATACGTTCCGCCGGCCGAGAGGGCGGGAATGCCGCCGCCCGCAAGCGTGCTCGTCGTGACGCGAATCGTTACGCTCGTGCCGTCCTGCGCTCCGACGACGGTGAGGTAGCCGCTCCAGCTCACCACCTGCAGGTGCCTCCAACTCGCGACGTAGTTGGTGCCGTGCAGCGTATGCCTCGGCAGCAGCAGCGAGGCGTCGTTGGAGTACTGGCTGGCCGAATCGATCGGGTTGAACTGGTAGGCGATGACGGGGACGTCGCTGGTGACCCGGAACGCGAAGCCGTTGCTCCTGCCGGTGTCCTCCACGTGCTGGTCCGCGGCCGTCCGGAATACGTTCAGGTTGTTGGGGGCGATCGTTGTGGGTCCCAGCACGGTCCGCCAGGTCCCGCCCGCTCCCCTTCGGTCCTCCACCCGGACCACGGCGCTGACCGCGGTGTTGATGTTGCTGACGACGATCGCGTACGGCGAGGAATCGGCGGCCAGCTCATCCGCCTGGTCCAGGTCGACGCCGTAGAAGACGCAGCCGACGCTGGAGGGCGCCAGCTCGGCCTGCTGGCAGAGCGTCTGGCAGACGCCCATGTAGCACCGCTCGCCCCTGGCGGCGTTGCAGCTCCCCGCGGGCTCGAAGCCGGTGCCGGTCGCGTTGCACCGCTCCAGCGTCGTGGTCGATGCGCACAGCAAGAGGCCCGGCGGGCAGATCTGGAGCGTGCAGGCGCCGCCGACGCAGACGTAGCCGCCGGAGCACGGCTCGTTGACGTAGTCGGTGCCGACGTCGTTGCAGACCCGGCGGGTCGATGAATCCACGCACGTGGCGCCGCCGCCCGGGGTGCAGATCACCGGCCTGCACGTGCCGTCGCTGCACGCGCTGCCTGCGGGGCACGCCACCGCGAGGCTCCACTCCGTCCCGGACGGATCGCATGTCTGGATCAGCCCGCCGGCCGCGCACATCGTCTCGCCGGGCGTGCAGACCTGGGTGCGGCACGACCCCCCGACGCATCCCTGACCGGCGGGGCACGTGGTCGACGAGGACCACGTCGTGCCCGTGAGGTCGCAGGTCTGGTAGGCGAGCGGGTTCGCCGGGTCGCAGCGCCGGTCCGAAGGCCGGCAGATCACCGTCAGGCACGCCCCTCCGCTGCAGGCGGTCCCGTCGGGGCATGTCTCGGACACCCAGGCGGTGCCGATCGCGTTGCACGTGCGTCTCGTCGGCGTTCCGGAGCACGCGGTCTCGCCCGGCGTGCAGATCACGGGCCGGCACGATGTCCCGTCGCACGCCTCGCCGCTCGGGCACGACTCCGGCGGCAGGAACCCGCTGCCGGACGGGTTGCACCTGCGGATCCGCCCGTCGGCCGTGCACGTCGTCTAGCCGGGCGTGCATGCGGTCGCCACGCAACGTCCGTGTTCGCACACCTGGCCGGCCGGGCATTCCTCGGCCGTCTCCCACGCGGTGCCCGACGCATTGCAGCGCTCGACGGTCCTCCCTCCCTCGCGCTCGCACCTGCCGTCGCCCGGCAGGCAGATCACGGGGGCGCACGTACCGGCGCCGGTGCACGCGGTCGCGGCCGGGCACTCGTCGATCTCCCACCGACCGCCGGCGACGCACACCTCGCGACGCCCGTCGGCGCCGCAGCGCACGTCGCCCGCTCGGCAGTCGCCCGCCTCGGCGTCGGGTGTATCCGGGCGGACGACGTCGCCTTCGACCGCGCCGTCGTCCACGCCGCCTTCCCTCCCCGTATCGTCCGGCGGAAGACCCGCCGATCCCGAGCAGGCCGGCACGGCCGCCACCATGGCGACCAGACCCGCAAGACGGACGCAAAGCGAACGACGTCGAGTCGTGTTGTTCCGCATGGCACCCTCCTCCGACACGATGGGCAGTATACGCCGCGGCCGAGGCGGCGGCAATGCACCGGAAAATCGGGGTACATGCCCCCACCAGACCGAGCTTGCCACCTCTCGCGGCCGCGGCCTAGAGTCGCAGCATGCGTCGGCCCGTCGAGCGGGCCGTGCCGGCGGTGGAGATTCGCACCCGCGGACGCCGCCGCGGCCGTGATGGCCCGTTCTGCGGAGGCCGCGAACATGGCGAGAATCCTGCTCGGGGTTTCAGGCGGCATCGCCGCCTACAAGGCGCCGGAACTGGCGCGGCTGCTGCTGAAGGCGGGCCACGAGGTGGACGCGATCCTCACGCGGGCCGCGCGAAGGCTCGTCTCCGCCGCCGCGCTGGCGGCCGTGACGAAGAAGGCCGTGCACTCCTCGATGTGGAAGGGCGTCGAAACCGGCTCGATGGACCACATCGATCTGGCCGCTCGGGCCGACGTCGTCGTGGTCGCGCCGGCAACCGCCGACCTGCTGGCCCGCGCCGCGGGGGGCCGGGCGGAAGACCTGCTCTCGGCCTGCCTGCTCGTGACCCGCGCACCGATCCTGTTCGCTCCGGCGATGAACGAGCGGATGTGGGAGCACCCGCTGACGCGGCGGAACGTCGCGACTCTGTCGGGTTTGCCGAACGTGCGATGGGTCGGTCCCGAGCGCGGCGAGCTGGCCTGCGGCTGGGAGGGGACGGGCCGGATGAGCGAACCGGCCGCGATCGCGCGGGCGCTGGCCGCGATCGTCGAACGCGGCCGGGACCTGCGCGGCAGGAAGCTGCTCGTCACCGCCGGGCCGACGTGGGAGCCGATCGATCCGGTCCGCTTCATCGGGAACCGCTCCAGCGGCCGGATGGGACAGGCGATCGCCGAGGCCGCCGCGCGGCGCGGCGCGACGGTCACGCTGGTGCGCGGCCCGAG
>CAMTWF010000262.1:0-8300 GCA_947085355.1 uncultured delta proteobacterium | reverse complement strand
TTCGTCGCACGGCGCGACGATATTGGTCACCGCGGAGCACGCAGAGAACACAGAGACCATTCTCTGCGCCCTCTGCGGTCTCTGCGGTGATTCATCGTTTGGTTGCGGCGCCTGCCTGCCGGCAGGCAGGCCGCCGCGCTATGATTGCAGCCGTTCGCGCGCGTCGTCCGCGAACGATCCGGCCGGATCGACCTCGATGCAGCGCCGCCACAACTCGCGGGCGCGGTCGGCCAGCCCGATGCGGTCGTAGGCCAGGGCCAGATTGAAGTATGCGTCCGCGAAGTCGGGGTCGCGGGCGATCGCGGCCTGCAGGAGCGGCACGGCCGAGCGGGCCTCGCCGGCCTCCAGGAGCAGAAAGCCGAGGTTGTAGAATCCCTCGGCACGGTCGGGCGCCATGGCCACCGACTGCTCGTACATCGTGCGGGCGCCGTCGGTATCCCCGCGACGGTAGCGCAGGTTGCCCAGGTTGATCACGGCGCCGACGTGGGACGGATCGCGGTCGAGCAGCCCGACCAGGATGCGCTCGGCGCCGTCGATGTCGCCGGCGTCCTCCAGGCGGCATGCCTGCAGGAACAGGTCGTCCGTGCGCCTGCCCGGATCCCGCCCCGGTTCGATCCGCGACACGACGTCCTCGGACAGCGACTCGACGTTGAAGTCGAGCAGCACCTGCCCGGACTCGCCATCGAACGCCCTCCCGTCGGCCCGCGAGACGACGACGCGATCGCCGTCGCTGGCGACGCGCAACTCGCGCAACGGGTGCGTCACGCCGGGCAGCGTGGACCGGATCTGCTCGACCACCCGGCGCACCCGACGCCCATCGATCCCGTTCCCCGACAGGTCCGCGTACGCCTTCACCGCGATCAAGTCCTGGAACGAGTAGTACCTCCGGCGACCGTCCTCGATCGACGCCGGAAGCGTCCCGTCGCGATGGAGCCTGCGGAGGGTCGCGGCCTGCAGGTGGAACAGCCTGGCGACCTGCTCGACCGTGTACCTCGTCCCCATCCAGATCCCTCGCGCCGCTCGCCGCTCCCCGGATCCGGGCGCCGGACCGGCGGCCTCGCGATCCCGGCCGGCGCCTCCCGCGGCGGCGGCCGCCATGCTAGCGCGCGACACCCCGCGCGATCCACACCGCCCACCGGACGGCCGCGGCAACGCAACCCACGGAAGCGGGATCACGACCGGCACGACGGGCCCCGTAGCGCGGGCATCTTGCCCGCAACCCAAGAATCCGCCACCGCGCACGGCAACTCGACGGCCGCCTCCACCGTTACGGTGTCGCCGGACTGGCGCGCCGTCAGCAACACGCGAGCCGTCCCCGGAGCCAGCGGCCTCGCAATGCGCCGCTCGGCCTCCTCCCGCGCGGCTCGCGCCACCCCCAGACGGAACCACGGGTGCGCATGCACCGCACGCGCCAGGTCGCCGGCCGTCAGCTCGCCGACCGTGCGTCCGGCGAACGCCGCCCGGACCGCCGACAACCCGATCGCGAAATACGTGGACCCGAAATACGTCGGCGGATCGACCGCCCCGTCAACCGCCCCCTCGCTCTGCCGCTCGGCCAACGACAGCAGCCGCTCGGCCGCGGCCCGCGTCATCACCACGCCGCGCCGCTGCACGAACAGCGACGGGAGTCTCGCGCGAACGGGCAGCATGGGTCGCATGTAGGATATTGTAGCCCATCCAGGCGCCCCGGGGCGAGTTCCCTGCCTGCCGGGCGGGCACTATCCGAGGCGCAGCGCCGCGTCACCCGGGCAGGCGGCGCGCAACGTAGCGCCCGATCGATCCGCGGAGGTCCTGCTCGACGCGGTCGAAGCCGGCCAGCACGAGATCGCGACAAACGTCCCGGGGACGGTGGGCGGGGCCGACCGGGAGGATCGCGGAGGCCAGGCGGCGGAGCATCCCAGCCGGGCCTGCGCGAAGGGACACGGCGAGGTCGATCGTACCGCCGGGGCGGAGCGCCGCTGCGGCCGCGCCGAGCACCGCCGGCAGCCCGACCGCCGCGACGGCGCCGCGCCGGATCGCGATCCGGTCGATGCTGGAAGGGGCCAGCGGCAGCGCCGACGGGAGGGCGAGGCAGACGGATCGTCCGGCGGCCGCAGGCGCCGCGGCGGCGGCGCGGGAGGAGACAATCGCGAGCGCCGCCTCCGCCGGGAGTTCGCGGATCGGATCCCCCGCCGCGACGACGACCGTCAAGATCCCGGTCACCGGCCCGCCGGCTCCGGCCCGGCGTCCCCGGAGGCCGCGGCGAGTCGCACGATCTCCACCTGACGCACCCTCCGCGCGTCCGCGTCCAGCACGACGAACTCGAACGCCTCCCACACGACCCGCGCGCCGCGTTCGGGAAGCCGGCCGAGCATGTGAGTGACGAAGCCGCCGAGCGTCTCGTAGTCGCCTTCGTCGGGGAAGCGGACGCCGAGCCTCTCGCCCAGGTCCCACAACGGCAGCCGGGCGTCGGCGATGAGTCGTCCGTCGGCATCCTCTCGCACCAGGGGCTCCTCCGCGTCGTGCTCGTCCTGGATCTCGCCGACGATCTCCTCGACGATGTCCTCGAGCGTGATCATCCCGCTGGTGCCGCCGAACTCGTCCACCACGATGGCGAGGTGCTCGCGTCGGGTCTGCATCCCGCGCAGCACCGCCAACACCTTCTGCGTCTCGGGCACGAAGGTGACGCGACTTCGGACGTGGGCTTTCCAGTCGAACCCGGCGCACGCCTCCGGGGATCCGAGGTGCCGCAGCAGGTCCTTGACGTGCAGGACACCGACGATATTGTCGAGGCTGTCGCGATAGACCGGCAGGCGCGAGTGGCCGCCGGTGCTTACCACGGCGAGCACATCCGGCGCGCTCTCGTCCTCGCGCACGGCGTGGATCCCGGTCCGCGGCACCATGACTTCCTTGACGACGGTGTCCTTGAACTCGACTACCGACCGCAGCATCTCGCCGTGCTCGGCCCCCAGCACGCCCTCGCGCCGGCCGATCGCGATCATGTGCTGCAACTCCCCCTCGGTCACCGACTGCTCCTCCGGCACGCCTGCTCCGGCCGCCGTGCGCGCGGTCGCCCTGCCCAGCCGGTCGAAGAGCCACGACAGGGGTCGCAGGGCCGAATCGATGAGGCACACCGGGCCGATCGCGCGCCGCGCCCAGAACGTCGCGGCGCGCTTGGCGAACGTCTTGGGCGCCACCTCGCCGAAGCTCAGCAGCAGCAGCGTCATCGTGCCGACCGCTGCGGCGTCCGCCCAGCTTCCAAGGTAGCGGTGGGCGACCCGGGCGCCCATCACCGACGCCGCGACGTTCACGATGTTGTTGCCGACCAGCAGCGTCGTCAGGATCCTCGCCGGGTTGTCCAGCCACGTCTGCAGCCGGCGGCGCAGGCGCGGGTTCTCCTCCTGGATCTGCCGGATCCGGCTCTCGGACAGCGCCGTCAGCGCCGTCTCGGCGCTGGAGAAGAACGCCGATGCGATCAGGCAGACACCGATCCCCAGCAGATCGTTCAAGGGCAAGTCGTCCAACCGGCGCGCAACCTCCGCGCCGAATCGCTATCACGCCCCGTCACGGCGGCGCAAGGCGAGGGGCGGGGGGGCTGAATGCCGAATGCTCGCAGGATGTTGACACGGGCGTTCCGGGCCGGGTATACGGCGCACGTTTCGAATGGCGCGCGACGCCGGCGCTTGCGTGTCGTTTTTCGCGAAACCGGGGGGCCTGGAGGAAACCGATGGCCACGAAGATCACCGAGGACTGCATCAACTGCGGGGCGTGCGCGACCGAGTGCCCCAACGAGGCGATCACCGAGGACCAGAGCCTCGGACGCGCCGTGATCGATCCGGCGAAGTGCTGCGAGTGCGTCGGGTTCTATGCCAAGGAGAAGTGCCAGGAGGTGTGCCCGTCCGAGTGCTGCGTCCCCGACCCGGACCGGCCCGAGACCGAGGAGCAGCTCATCGCCCGCGCCCGCAAGCTTCACCCAAGCAAGGACTTCGGGGCGAGCTTCCCATCGCGCTTCCGGGCCTAGCCCGGCGACCGCGACCGCCCCGCCGCCCTCTCGTTGCCACGCCCGGGACCCGAGATCCTGCTCCGCGTCGAGCGGCCCGGCCGTTACGCCGGGGGCGAGTTCGGCGCCGTCCGACCATCCGATCGACCGCGACCCGTCGGAACCATCTGCCTCGTGTTCCCGGACGTCTACGAGATCGGCACCAGCAACCTCGGGCTCCGGATCCTGGCCGCGGAGGTCAACGCAGAGTCCGATCTGCTCGCCGAGCGCGCATTCGCGCCGTGGCCGGACATGGCCGCGGCGATCGAGACCGCCGGCATCCCGCTCGGATCGATCGAGTCCGGCCGCCCGTTGCGCGACTTCGACGTGGTGGGCATCAGCCTGCCACACGAACTGGCGGCGACCGCCGTGCTCCGCATTCTGACGCTAGGCGGCATTCCGCCGCGCGCTTCGGAGCGCACGCGGCCCGACCCGATCGTCCTGGCCGGCGGCGGGTGGGCGTGTCACGCCGCCGCGGTCGAACCGTTCCTCGACGCGCTCTTCGTCGGCGAGGGCGAGGGCGCGCTTCCCGCGATCGTCCGCGAGACGGGCGAGGCACGGCTGCGCGGCGAACCGCGCGAGGCGATCATCGAGCGTCTCGGGCGTCGCCCGGAGATCCTCGTGCCCGCGCTGCGCGGCACGGACTCCCCCGGCGGCCGCGCCGTGCGCCGGATCGCTCCGGGACCGCCGCGCGTCGCTCCGTTCGTCTCCGGTCCCGTGCCGTCGATCGCCGCCGTGTTCGACCGCGTCACGGTCGAGGTGGCCCGCGGCTGCGGCGGCGGGTGCCGGTTCTGCCAGGCGGGCTGGACGCTGCGACCCGAGCGCCCGCGCCCCCTGCAATCGGTCGTCGAGGAGATTGCAGCCTCGCTTCGCCACACGGGTTACGACGAGGTGTCGCTGTCGGCGCTGTCCACCGCGGACTACCCCGACCTCGGGCCGCTCATCGAATCGCTCGCGCCGCTCTGCGACACCCGCAAGGTGGCGCTCGGCATCTCCTCACTTCGCGCCTACGGCCTCCCGGACGCCGTACTCGAAACGCTGGGACGCACTCGACGCACCGGCATCACGCTGGCGCCGGAAGCAGGCACGCAGCGCCTGCGCGACGTCATCTCCAAACGCGTATCCGAGGACGACCTGCTCGGCGCCGTCCGCCGCGCCGCCGGCGCCGGCTGGCGCCGCGTCAAGCTGTACTTCATGATCGGCCTGCCCACCGAGACCGATGACGACGTCGCCGCCGTGGCGGACCTGTCGCTTCGCGTGGCGTCCGCCGGCCGCGCCGCGGGGGACCGCTCGTTCGCGGCGACGATATCCGTCTCGAACTTCGTCCCGAAGCCGCACACGCCCTTCCAGTGGGAGCCGATGATCCCGCTCGACGAGATCCGGCGGCGCCAGGAGATCCTCCGCCGGCTCCTCCGCGGCCGGCGCGCGGAGATCAAGCTCCACGACCCCCGCGCCGGCGTGCTGGAGGCGCTGCTGGCGCGGGGCGGTCCCGAGACAGCCGCGGCCGTCTTCGAGGCGTTTCGACGCGGAGCGTACCTCGACGCCTGGACCGAACGGTTCCGCTGGGAGACGTGGCTCGAGGCGCTTGCCGCGACCGGCATCTCCCCGGACGACGCCACCAGGCCGCTCGACCCCGGCGCACCGACCCCGTGGTCCCACGTGGACGTGGGCGTGTCGACCGGGTTCCTCCTGCGCGAGCGCGAGCGGGCGCTTGCGGGCGAGCCCGGCGAGCGTTGCGACCCGGCGCCCGAACGGTTCCGGTGTCAGGGGTGCGGCGTCGGATGCCGGCAGGAGGGGGCGGGGGGCGGGGGGCGTGGGGTGGCGGTCGGCGGTCGGGAGTCGGGAGTCGCGGGTCGGGATTCGGGACCCGCTGTCGTCGGTCCGCCGGTCTGGTTCCGGATCGTGGTGCGCAAGACGGGACCGGCGATCTACATCGGGCACCTCGACTTCGTCCGAGCGATCGCGCAGGCGCTCCGGCGCGCCGGCCTCCCCTTGTCGTACACGAAAGGCTTCCACCCCGGCCCGCGCATCTCGATGACGTCGCCCCTGGCGCTCGGCATCGCCGGCCTCGCCGAGCCCGGCGACGTCCATCTCGACTTCGCCCCGGACGACGTTCCGTCCCGCCTCGATCGGCTGCGGGCGCTGACGCCGGACGGGATCGAGTTCACCGACCTCAGACCGCTCGGGGAAACAAACCCGCGCACCGCGCGTCTGGCGTCGCACGCCGACTGCGTCGTCACCACGCCGGGCCTCGACGAGGCGGGCGCCCGAACGGCGGTCGAGCGTGCCGGGCGGCTGGAGGCGTGGCCGATCGACGATCCCCGTCGCGGCCGACGGCACGGCTGGAACGCGAGGCCGCACGTGGCGTCGCTCGACGCCGGGCCGCTCGGCGCGTCGTCGAGCGCGCTCGGCGCCGAACCCGCCGGCTGGGGATTGCTGCTGCGGACCGCGCTCGATCCGGCCCCGCCGATCCGCCTCCTCGGCGCGTTGCTTCTCGGCATCCCCGAGTCCCGCGTGTCGGCCGTCCGCGTGGCCGTGGTCGACAGCGGCGGTCGGATGGTCCTGTAGATCTCCCGACGCCTGCAGCCTGAAAACGCCCCGTCAGGGGTAGTAGCAGCAGCGGAAGCCGAGGTTGGGGAATGCGAAGGACACGGATCCCAGCGTGAAGTCGAAGGGACAGGTGAGGCCCGAGGCGGCGTTGTTGCTCGCGCCGCCGCGGATCTCGTAGTAGGTCGTGCCGCTGACCACCCTGCCGGTCCGCGTCCATTCCTTCACGTTGCCGCTTGCATCGAAGATCCAGCTGTTGGACGGCGGGAAGGGGTCGCGGTTGCGGCAGCCGGTCATCGCGCCGGTGGCGAGAATGTCATCCTGGTCGTCGGCAACGCCGGTGTTCGTGTCGAAGTCGTTGCCGTTGCAGGTGTTGGGCTGGTACGTGTTGCCGTACGGATACGTGTAGTACGTGGCGGTGCTGCTGAGTTCGCACGCCAGTTCCCAGTCCCAGGCGTGGCAGAGGCCCCAGAACGTTCCCGTGCCGTCGCACGTGCCGGTGTTGTTGAGGCGGCAGCAGGCGTCGCGGGCCTGCGTCCACGTGATGTCGGTCCACGGCAGGACGCCCGCCCTGGAACAGACCCTCTGATTCGTGATCGTACCGGTCGAGGTTGCCGTCGCGTCGGGGCGGGAAGCTTCCCATCGCATCACGTAGAAGTTCCGCGCGCTCTCGCGGGCGCCGTCTCGAGGACGGTTCGCGTCGACCCATCCTTGGATCTGCACGGCGCCCCAGGCCGCGAAGTTGTCCTGGGCGATGTTGTCGGTCTGGCCGTCGCAGTTGTCGTCGATGCCGTTGCACGACTCGGCGACGGGGGCGCCCGCCGTGGCGTTGCAGACCTGGCTCAGGCCGTCGCCGGAGCAGACGAAGACGCCGGTGCTCTGGCAGGCGCCGATGCCGACGCTGCAGGGGTCGGCGGGATCGACGCCGCTGTGCCGCACGCCGGGCCAGTTCTCGTCGGTCGTGCCGTCGCAGTCCTCGTCGATGCCGTTGCACCGCGTCTCGGGCTGGATGACCCCGCCGGCGTCGACGACGACCGGGGGGCTGTACTGGCAGTACCAGCGGATCGTGCCTCCGGACAGGCCGCACTGGACGGTCGCCGTGGAGCAGGCGCCGGTCGTGTTGCAGAAGCCGGCGGGCGACGGCTGGGTGGCGGCCATATCGGGGTCGGCCGCGTCGGTGAGCGTGTCGCAGTCGTCGTCGCGGCCGTTGCACGTCTCGGCGCCGTTGTACGTGCAGGCGTATTCGCAGCCGTTCGCCGGGTTCCCGTCGACGTCCCAGTATCCGGCGGCGCAGGCGCCGACGCGGCAGACGCCCCCGATGCACACGTTCGAGGAGACGTTGGGCAGGTTGCAGATCCGTCCGCAGACGCCGCAGTTGCGCGGGTCGATCGCCAGGTCGAACCCCTCGTCGGTGAGCGTGTCGCAGTCGTCATCGATGCCGTTGCAGATCTCCGGCACGCCTGGCACTTCGCCGGCGCACACCTGCACGCCGCCCACGCAGGCCGGAGTGCCCGCGGTGCAGATCCCGAGCGGTGGCGGGGTGCAGGTAATCGTGAGGGTCGGCGAGTCGTCGATGACGCCGTCGCAGTCGTCGTCGCGGCCGTTGCACGTCTCGGTGGCCGGGCCGACGGCCCCGACGCAGGTGACCGTGCCGCCGGCGCACTGCGTCGTGCCCTGGCGGCACTCGCCCACTGCGCTGCCGCAGGCCGCGCCGCCGCCGGGGTTGCCGTTGTCG
>CAMTWF010000261.1:0-9686 GCA_947085355.1 uncultured delta proteobacterium | reverse complement strand
GTCCGAAAACGTCGCCCGCAAAGAGGGCCGCCGCCCGGATCGTGCCCTCCCCAGGCTCGTATGTCGCCGAGGTGTAGCGCGGATCGACCAGGTCGAAGGTGACCTCCTCCCAGCGTGCCGACTCGACACCTGCCCGGAGTGCTACGGTCGAGGAGCCAGAACAGGCCAAAAAGGTACGCCTTGAGCCTACATCGCCGATCGCGTCTCGCGGGGTACGTTTCGCAGGAATTGCGCGGGTTTTGCTTGGAGCCGGCTCCGGGACTTGAACCCGGGACCTGCGGTTTACGAAACCGCTGCTCTACCACTGAGCTAAGCCGGCCGACGCCACGGGACCCGCACCGGGACCGCGAACCTACACACAGGCGACGACCGTTTCAAGTGGGCATCGAGCTGCGGATACTCATGGCTGCGCCGACGGCCTGGGCCTTCCGCCGGAGCCAGGGGGCCGATCCCTTGACACGGGGGGTACGCCGGGAGAGAGAGTCCGGGTCGTGGAACATCTGCGCCGGGGGGCAGTTCGGCGCTACGCGCCTCACCGCCCCCCGGACCCCCGCGGATCATCGCGGCAAAGCCGCTCGGGGCCTTGCGGCACAGCCGCCCTGCTGGCGGCGGCGGCGGGCATCCTGGTCGCGGCACTCGCGGCGCGCGATGCCCGGGCCGGCGCCGTGCACCGGATCGAGATCGAGGGGCCGATCAATCCGATCCGCGCCGAGTACGTGGCCAGGGCGATCGAGCGGGCCGAGCGCGACGGCAGCGGACTCGTGCTGCTCGTGATCGACACGCCCGGCGGCCTTGGCGACTCGATGGAGCAGATCATCCGCAGGATGCTCGCCTCGCGCGTGCCGATCGCCGCGTACGTCCATCCGCCCGGCGCGAAGGCGGCCTCGGCGGGCTTCTTCATCCTGATGTCAGCCGACGTGGCCGCGATGGCGCCGGGAACGAGGGCCGGCGCGGCCAGCCCCGTCCTGGCCATCGGGGGAATCATCCCGATCGGCGAGGAGAGCGCGCCGCCGCGCGAGGGCGAAGGCGAGGGAGGCGGCGAGGCGGGCGGGGAGACGGGCGAGGGCGCCCGGAAGCCCGCTCGCCGGTCCGGCGATTCGGCGATCATGGAGAAGATCCGCCAGGACGCGCGCGCCTTCCTGCGGACCGTGGCGGAACGCCGCGGGCGGAACGTGACCACCGCCGAACTTGCGATCACCGAGAGCAAGTCGTTCACCGACCGCGAGGCGCTCGACGGCGGCCTCATCGACATCATTGCGGCCTCCGAGAGCGAGTTGCTCGAGAAGCTCGACGGCCGCGAGGTGCGGATGCTAGACGGGACCACCAGGGTCCTGGCCACGAAAGGGGCGTCGGTCGCCACGGTCGAGCGGACCTTCCGGGAGAAGGCGCTTGGCGCCCTGACCGATCCCAACCTTGTCTTCGTCATGCTCCTGCTCGGCGCCCTGCTCGTGTACATCGAGATCAACCACCCCGGCCTGATCGTCCCCGGCGTGGTCGGCGGGATACTCCTCCTGCTGGCGCTGACCGGCCTCGCCATGCTCCCGGTCAGCGTCGCCGGCGTGCTGCTGCTGCTGGCGGCGGTCGGGTTGTTCATCGCCGAGTTCAAGGTGCAGAGCTACGGCCTGCTCGGGCTGGCAGGCGTCGTCTGCCTGGCGCTCGGCGGGATCATGCTGGTAGATCTCCCGGAGGAGGGCATTCGAGTGGATCCGTATCTGGCCGTGAGCGCCGCCGTGGCGCTCGGCGGCATTCTGCTCTTCCTCGTATGGCTCTCCGCCAGGACGCTCAAGCTGAAGCCGGCTACCGGCGCCGAAGGGTTGGTCGGCCTGGAGGGGGAGGCGATGAGCGATCTGGCGCCGCGAGGAAAGGTGCTCCTGCACGGCGAGTACTGGGACGCGGTGGCTTCTTCGGCCGTGCCGAAGGGCGCTCGCGTGCGTTGCGTCGGGGCCGCCGGCCTGGTCCTCCATGTGGAGGTCGTCGAGGCCGGGGGCGGCGAGGTGGCAGGCGGGTCGGTGCGCGCCGAGGGCGGCCGATCCGCATGACAAGCTGGCCGGGGGATCCGGCCGGCGACAAGTGGAAGGAGGAGTCATGGTCGACATCGGAGGGATCCAGGTTCCATGGTACGCGATCGTCGCGGGGGTCGTCGTGCTGTACGCCATCAGCGTCATCAAGATCCTGCGGGAGTACGAGCGCGGCGTCATCTTCAGGCTCGGGCGCCTGCTGCATAGGGCCAAGGGGCCGGGGCTGATCGTCGTCCTCTGGCCGATCGACCGGATCGTGGTCGTGGACCTGCGGACGGTGACGATGGACGTTCCGCCGCAGGACGTGATCACCAGGGACAACGTCACCTGCAAGGTCAACGCCGTGACGTACTTCCGCGTGGTCGACGCGGCCAAGGCGGTCGTGGAGGTCGAGAACTACCTCTACGCCACCAGCCAGCTCGCCCAGACGACGCTGCGATCGGTGCTCGGCGAGGTCGAACTCGACGAGCTGCTGTCGCAGCGCGAGAAGCTCAACATGCGCCTCCAGGAGCAGCTCGACAAGCACACCGACCCGTGGGGGATCAAGGTGTCGCTGGTCGAGACCAAGCAGGTCGACCTGCCGACGGAAATGCAGCGGGCGATGGCGCGCCAAGCCCAGGCCGAACGCGACCGCAGGGCGAAGGTGATCCACGCGGAAGGCGAGGCCCAGGCCTCGGCCAAGCTGGCCGAGGCGGCCGGGATGCTCGCCACCCAGCCGGCGTCGCTGCAGCTCCGGTACCTCCAGACGCTCACCGAGATCGGGTCCGAGAAGAACACCACCATCGTCTTCCCGATCCCGATCGAGTTCCTGGATATGTTCGGCGCTCGCCGGGCCGACAAGCCGACCCCGGGCCGGCCGTAGGGCGCACTCGATCCGGTGCAACGCCGCGACTTCGTCAGGATCGTCGCGCTGGCGCTGGGTGCGCCGCCCGCCGTCGTCCGCGCGGCGCTCGATCCCCTGCGCTCCGTCCCTTCGGCGATCGGGGATCTCTCGATCGAGCAGCTCGTCGGCGTGCGCCGCCCGCGCCTTCGGCCGACGCGCTGGAGCGTGGCCGAACTGCTTTCCGAGCCGTCCGGGGCGCTCGAGGCGATGACCCGCGCGGCGTTCAGGGACGGCGTCGACGTCTGCGCCAGGGGCGGGCACCGGACGTTCGGGACCCAGCGCAACATCTGGAACCGCAAGTACCGCGGGGACGACCCGGTTTTCTTCCCCGACGGGTCGACGCGGAAGCTCGACTCCCGCGAGCCCGAGGCGACCCGTGTCGCGGCGATCCTGCACTACGTCGCGTTCCCGGGTACCTCGCGCCACCACTGGGGGACCGACGTCGACATCTCCCAGACGTTCGGGCCCGACTGCGCCAGGGCGATCCTCGAGCGGTTCGGGGGATCCGCCGGCGGCGGGAGTGCGCCCCTGGGCGCGGCGCCCGAGGTCGCGCCGCCGGCCGGCCGATCCCCGGCGGCGTCGAGGCGGCTGGCGGCGTGCCTGGACGCGCACCGGTGGCTGTTGGAGCACGCGGCCGGGTACGGGTTCCATCTCGTCTACGATCGGGACCGCGGCGGATTCGCCTCGGAGCCGTGGCACTGGAGCTACCTCTCCCACGCGATCCCGGCCCTGGCCCGCTTCATCGAGGAGGTGACGCCGGACCACCTGCGAGGCCGCAACGTGGCGGCCGAGTTCCTCGTGCTCGACCGCTTCGACGACTACCGGCTCCGTCACATGCTCGGCATCCACCCCGCCGCCGTCCCGTCCGTCGACGGCGGCCGGGTCGATCTTGACAACGGGGGATCGAGGGGCTAGACAACGCCGCGTCAGGCCGTGGCGTCCCGGCGGACCGCGGGTCGAACGCGCCGCCGGGGGCCTTCTTCCCCTCGCATCCGTCAGGCGGGCGGTCCCTGGGCGAGGCGAGAGACTCGGTGAATCCACAGCAGCGGCGGATCCGGGAGTGGCGGAACCGACCGGGGATCGTGGAGCGAACGCAGAAGGAGAGACAACGGTGCACCTGAGAGAGATCAAGGCCAAGCCGATTTCGGACCTCGCCGCGTTGGCGAAGGAGTACAGGATCGAGGGGGCCGCGGGGATGCGGAAGCAGGAGCTGATCTTCGCCCTGCTGCAGGCGCAGGCGTCCCAGAACGGCGCGATCATGGGCGAGGGCGTCCTGGAGATCCTCCAGGACGGCTTCGGCTTCCTGCGCGCGCCCGACTACAACTACCTGCCGGGCCCCGACGACATCTACGTCTCACCCTCGCAGATCCGCAGGTTCAGCCTCCGCACCGGCGACACGGTCACCGGGCAGGTCAGACCGCCCAAGGACGGCGAGCGGTACTTCGCGCTGCTCAAGGTGGAGACGATCAACTTCGAGCCGCCGGAGGCGGCCCGCGACAAGATCCTCTTCGACAACCTCGTGCCGCTCTACCCGGATGCGAAGTTCAACCTCGAGCACGACGCCAAGAACTACTCCACCCGCATCATCGATCTGCTCGTGCCGATCGGAATGGGCCAGCGGTGTCTGATCGTCTCACCGCCGCGCGCCGGCAAGACGATGCTCCTGCAGAACATCGCGAACGCCGTCAGCGCGAACCAGCCCGACGTCGACTTGATCGTGCTGCTCATCGACGAGCGGCCCGAGGAAGTGACCGACATGCAACGGTCGGTCAAGGGAGAGGTGATCAGCTCGACCTTCGACGAACCCCCGCAGCGTCACGTGCAGGTCGCCGAGATGGTGCTGGAGAAGGCCAAGCGACTGATCGAGCACAAGCACAACGTCGTGATCCTGCTCGACTCCATCACGCGCCTGGCCCGCGCCTACAACACGATCGTCCCGCCGTCCGGCAAGATCCTGTCGGGAGGCGTCGATTCCAACGCCCTGCACAAGCCGAAGCGGTTCTTCGGCGCCGCCCGGAACATCGAGGGCGGCGGGTCGTTGACGATCATCGCCACCGCCCTGGTCGACACCGGCAGCAGGATGGACGAGGTCATCTTCGAGGAGTTCAAGGGGACCGGCAACAGCGAGATCCACCTCGACCGCAAGCTGATGGAGAAGAGGATCTTCCCGTGCCTCGACATCAATCGCTCGTCCACCCGCAAGGAGGAACTGCTCCTGGACAACTACGTCCTGCAACGCGTCTGGCTCCTCCGCCAGCTCCTGCACCCGCTCAACGTCGTCGACTCCATGGAGTTCCTCCTGGACAAGATCTCGCGCACCAAGGCGAACCGGGAGTTCCTCGAGTCGATGGGCGTGGAACACTAGAGGCGTCCGGCCTTTCGATCGCCGGGCGACGGTGGAAGACATGAAACCGAACATCCACCCGGACTACGAGAAGGTCGCGGTCAACTGCGCCTGCGGCAACGCCTTCGAGACCATGTCGACCCGCGGCGGAACGCTCAGCGTCGACATCTGCTCCGGGTGCCACCCGTTCTACACGGGGCGCCAGAAGCTGATGGACTCGGCGGGGCGGGTCGAGCGGTTCCGCCGCAAGTACGCGGGCAAGACGCGGGCGGCCGGGAAGGAGGCGGCCCCGGAAGCGGCCGCAGCCGACCCGGAGAAGACGGGCTGAGAGGATTTGGGATTGGGGATTTCGGATCCAGGACTTGGCGCTCCGCCGGTACACCAATCCGAAATCCGAAATCCGGAATCCGGAATCCCCAAGACGGTCGGGGGCCAGGCGGTCATCGAGGGCGTCATGATGCGGTCGCCGCGCTGCATGGCGGTCGCCGTGCGTCGTCCCGGCGGCGGGATCGTCGTCCTGGACCGGCCGTGGCGGTCGATCTGGGAGCGCCTGCGCTTCCTGCGCCGGCCTTTCCTGCGCGGCTCGGTCGTCCTGGTCGAGTCGATCGCAAACGGGATGTCCGCTCTGTCCTATTCGGCCCGCGTCGCGGGCGAGGCGGCCGCGGCCGCCGGGGACGGCGCCGGGGAGACCGACGGGCGGCCCCCGCCGCGCGCGATCTCGCCCGCCTGGATCCTGGTGCCGACGCTCATCGTCGCCCTCGCCGTCTTCAAGGGCGTGCCGCACGTCGTCGCCCTCGGCCTCGACTCGCTCGCCGGCGGCGCCGGCGTCTCCGGCCGCCTTTTCCACGTGGTCGACGGGCTGGCGAAGCTCGCGCTGTTTCTCGGCTACATCGTGTTGATCTCGCGGATGGAGGAGATCCGCCGCGTGTTCGCCTACCACGGGGCGGAACACAAGGCGATCGCGACGTTCGAGGCGGGCGAGGATCTGGCGGTCCCCAACGCCCGCGGCAGGTCGAGGTTCCACCCGCGCTGCGGCACGTCGTTCATGCTGGTGGTGATCCTGGTCGGCGTCCTCCTGTACATGCTGGTCCTGCCGGCCGTCGAGCCGCTGACGGCGAACCCGTGGCTCGACCAGGCGTTGCTGGTCCTCCTCAAGATCGTGATGCTGCTGCCGATCGCCGGCGTGTCGTACGAGGCGATCCGCTTGTCGGCGAGGTGGAGCCGCAATCCGCTGGTCCGGCTGCTGACCTGGCCCGGCATGCTCACGCAGCGGCTGACCACTCGCGAGCCGACGGACGAGCAGATCGAAGTGGCGCTCGCGTCGCTCGGCACGGTGCTGGCGCGCGAGGCGGCGGGGGAGGAGAAGGCTCCTGCCGAGCGCGAGGCGGTGTTCGCGGATTTCGCGGCGTTCGTTTGCGCCGGGGGGCAGTCCGCCGCTTCGCGGCTTGACGCCCCCCGGACCCCCGCGGACCCTCCCGGCGGAGCCGCTCGGGTCCTTACCACCGGGGGGCAGTCCGCCGCTTCGCGGCTTGACGCCCCCCGGACCCCCGCGGACCCTCCCGGCGGAGTCGCTCGGGTCCGTGCGGCGATCGCCGAAGGGGGACGGTGAACCGTGGACGATCGGGTCATGGCCAGGCTGGCCGGCATCGAGGCGAGGTTCGAGGAAGTCCAGGCGTTGCTCTGCGACGAGCGGACGCTGGCGGACCCCAGGCGGATCCAGGAACTCAACAAGGAGCGGGCCGGGATCGAGGACGTGGTCGGGGCGTACCGGCGGCTGCGCAGGGCGGAGGCGGACGTCGAGGCGAACCGGGCTCTGCTGGAGGACGCCGATCCCGAGATGCGCGCGATGGCGCGGGAGGAGGAGGCCCGCTTGGCGCGGGAGATCGAGGGCGTCGCGGAGCGCATCCGCGTCCTGCTCACCCCCCGCGACCCGCTCGACGGCAAGAACATCATCCTGGAGATCCGCTCCGGCACCGGCGGCGAGGAGGCCGCCCTGTTCGCCGCCGAGCTGCTGCGGATGTACACGCGCTACGCCGAGCGTCGAGGCTGGCGGGTGGAGCCGATGAACGTGTCGGCGGCGGCGGCCGGCGGGATCAAGGAGGCCGTCATCTCGATCGCCGGCAAGGACGTCTACTCGCATCTGCGGTTCGAGAGCGGCGTGCACCGGGTGCAGCGCGTGCCGGTCACCGAGTCGCAGGGGAGGATCCACACGTCCGCGGCGACGGTGGTGGTGCTGCCGGAGGCCGACGAGGTGGACGTGCGGCTCGACGAGAAGGACCTGGAGATCCACGTCGCCGCGGCGGGCGGACCCGGCGGCCAGGGCGTCAACACGACCAACTCGGCGGTGCGGATCCTGCACAAGCCCAGCGGCTTGATGGTCCATTGCATGGACGAGCGGTCCCAGCACAAGAACAGGGCCAGGGCGCTGAAGGTCCTCCGCTCGCGGCTGATGGAAATGGAGACCGAGAAGCGGCACGCGGAGCGGTCGGCCGAGCGCCGCGCGATGGTCCGCTCGGGCGACCGCTCCGAGAAGATCCGGACCTACAACTTCCCGCAGGACCGGCTCACCGACCACCGGCTCGGCAGGAGCTTCCACAACCTCCAGGCGCTGCTCGGCGGAGAGATCGACGAGATCGTGGACGCGATGCGCCTGCAGTACCAGGCCGACATGCTGGACCACGGGCGGGCCTGAGGCTCGGGATCGGGGACCTGGCGGGCGGGACCCCGCCTTCCTACGCTTTCTCCCGCAGGTACTCGGCGAAGAGACGCGCCTCCTCGTCGAGGATGTCGCGCGCCTTGGAGTGGATGATCCGTTCGGCGATGGCGCCGAGGATCGGGAACCTGACGGTCAACTCGCCGGACACGACGCGGGTCGTGCGGCCGGCCCCGCCGTCGCGCAGTTCGATCGTGCCGCTGTTGGCGAGGCGCTTGCGGACCCAGTCCTTCACGGCGACGTTCCGGAACTCCAGCCGGCAGGTCGCCTTGTCGAAGGTGGACTCCTCCACCCATGACATCGCGTCGGGATCGATCTTCTTGGGACCGATGCTGCGGATGATGGGCTTGGGCTGGTATCGCACCCGGCGCCGAATCGATGTGCCGAGATCCTCCTGGGAGAGCACCTCGATGCGGTCGACGCCGGCGTGGCGCCGCTGGAGGAACTCGTAGTAGGCCGGATCGGCCAGGATCGCGACGACCCGGTCGCGATCGGCCGGCAGTGTGTGCGTGATCTCGAACCTCATCGCCCTCTCTCCGTTCCGGAACGGCGCGTCCGGAAGGGCCTCAATCTAGCAGCCGCCCGCCGAGGATCGCAAGGAACGCGCGCCTGGGCTACGGATCGAGCGGTTCGAGCGCGACGATGTCGCGGCTGTCCCAGCCGGTGACCCACAGGCGTGCGCCGTCGCCGCGGATCGCCAGCCCGCACGGGCTCCGGATCCCCTCGACGGCGACGCGGCGGGATCCGCGCGTCGCGAGATCGATCACCGACACGTCGTCGGAGCCGAAGTCGGCCGAGTAGAGGTACCGTTCGTCGGGCGACAGGACGATCGTCTTGGGGCATCGCCCGACGGGGATCGACTCGACGACCCGGAGCGTTTCCGTATCGACGACGTGCACCGCCTGGATGCCGGACAGGCTGACGTACAGGCGGCGGCCGGAGCGGTCGAGCACGGCGTGCCTGGGGTGGGAGCCGGCTCCGAGGTCGGCCCGGCGGAGCACGGCCGGCGTCGAGGCGTTCAACTCGTGCATGTCGTGCGATCCGAAGTTGACGACGTACACGCGGGCGCCGTCGGGGCTCACCGCGAGGCCGCGCGGCCGGTCGCCGACCCGCACGTGGCCGATCGTCGCGCCGGTCGCCGTGTCGACGACGGACACCGTGTCGCTCCAGCAGCTCGCGAAGAGCCTCGACCCGTCGGGCGCGAGCGCCAGCACCTTCGGATGGCGGGCCACGGTCGCCCGCAGGCGCACCGAGCGTGCGACCGGATCGACGAACAGCACCTCGTCGTTGGCGAAGTCGGACACGTACGCGGTCGTCCCGTCGGGCGACCAGACCGACTCGACCGCGGAAGCGCCCCGCAGGTGGATCGTGCCGCTCCGTTCCAGCGTCTCGGCGTCGTACAGGTAGATGTTCCTGCCGGCGCCCTGGCCGAAGTTGGTGACGAGGAGGGTGCGGCCGTCCGGGCTGAGCGTCACGCCTTTCGGCTGGGAGGCGGTCCTGGCGCGTCCGACGACGCGGAGGGTCCTTGCCGGCTCCGGCCGGTCGTCGTGTCACAGACACTTAAACAAGTCCGACCCATAAGCACTTAAAGATGTCCTAACCGGGGGGGCCTTCGGGGCCGCCCCGCGCCGCCCCCTTCCCGCCGCCTCCTTCCCGCCGCCTCCTTCCCGTCGGTCCCCTTCCCGTCGGTCCCCTTCTTGCCCGTTGCCCGCCTCCCATTCCCCCTGC
>CAMTWF010000260.1:0-21302 GCA_947085355.1 uncultured delta proteobacterium | reverse complement strand
GGCCCGCAACTCGCCGGAACGGTCCGCCCGCCGCGGCGGCGCGGTCGGCGGCGGAGCGGGAGCCGCCGGGGCCGCATGCGACGCCGTCGGACGAGAGGCCGCCGGAACCTCGGCCTTGCCGCAGCCGGCCATTGCCAGGGACGCCAGAAGAGATGCGGCAAGGCAAAAAGCAAAAGTTGACGAGGCGTCCAGCCGTTGCTTCATCTGCGGCCGTCCCACAGTCGTCTTGCTGTGCTACTCGAACACGCCGGCCCATGAATCGGCGTAGTGCGCCACCGGCGGCGTCGGGATCGGGATCGTGATGAGCGGCACCTGGCTCGATGGCACCGCGGGGGCGCCCAGGTCCCCGCCGACCTGTGCGACGATCTCGTAGGTGTCGGCACTGCCGGCCGAGAGTCCCGGCATCGGGGGAACGCCGGTGTCGATGCACGCGGGCCTCTGGAGCGCGGCCAAGCCGGCTATGTAGGTGTTGGCGTACTCCCTGCGCATGTCGGCCTCGCCGCCGAGCAGTCCGTCCCGGTCGAGCGCCGCCCAGTCGGACTTGTCGCCGTCGTTGTTCGGGTCGTCGGTGTCGTACACGACGCCCCAGATCCGCCCTTTGCCGAGTTCGCAGGCGTCCAGCGGGTTGCTGGTCGGCACGAACGTGGCGAAGTAGGCGACCTTGTTGAACACGATCGGCACCCCGGTCAGCTTCTCGCCCGGATCGAGCGCGCGGGTCCAGTTGTGGTGCGCGCGGCCGACGAACGTGCCGGTCATGCCGTCGTACTCCATCTTCTCCCGAAGCGAGAACATGTAGCTGCTCTCGATGCGGGGCACGTTGTCCACGTCGCCGGCGCCGAAGATCACGACGATCTCGTTGCGGTCGTTGAGCGCCAGCGAGGGCGGGAACTTGACCGGCGGACCGATCATCCGGGTGCACGACGCGCAGCCGTACGGGGCGTCCGGGTCGCCCGTGGGCGGGACCGGGGTGGGGTAGAACAGATCGAGGCTCCACTTCGTGATGTCCTGCGATGAGAAATCGGCTCGCCACATCCGCCCGCGGTCGTCGCCCACGAAGACGCGGCTGGTCACCGTGCCCGGCATCGAACCGTATCCGACGGGGCTCGTCATGAGCTGCGCGCAACACTCGGGCTTGGCCGTGCAGGTCGCCGCGCCGCAGGCGTACTCGCTCGGGAAGACCGGCGAGAGCTTGCGGATCAGGCGCCCGGTCTTGAGGCTGACGATGTACAGGCCGGTCGTGGAGAGCATCGGGTCGGTCGGGTTGAATCCGCCGGGGAAGATCGCGACGGCGACCTCGCCCAGCGGCGCGCCCGGCATGTCCTCGTTGGGGATGAAGACGGTGCCGAGCATCGGGGTGGCGTAGGTCAGCCCCAGGTCGGCGTAGTCGTCGAGGCCCGGGTGCGACTCGTCCTGCGTCTCGTCGGTGATCTCCCACAGGAGCTTCGGCCCATCCCCCGGGGGATCGGGATCGGGGTCGGTCACGTCGAGCGCGTAGTACCCGTAGGCGCCCTGGCGGTAGCCGCCGACGACGACGGCGCGCCAGTCGTCGTCCGGGGTGAGCGGGTCGCCGTCCTTGAACATGCGCATGTCGCCCGCGGCCGGGGTCGAATCGAGGTTGGGCATGTGGTTGCCGCCGATCATGCGGTCGCCGTCGAACTCGATCTGGTTGGCAACCTGCTTGAGGAGCGCGTTGGGGATGTAGCCCCACAGCTCTTCGCCGCGCTTGGTGACGTCCGCCGTATCGTTCGCCCGGAAGCCGTGCAGCGCGCCGTCGTTTGTCGCCACGTACACGAGCTGCAGCCGGTTCACTTTGTCCTTCTGGTACTGGTAGTAGGACACGATCGGCAGGTCCATGGCGGGCCGACCGATGATCTCGGCGCTGGCGTGGTACACGTCGGCCAGGCGCCGGGTCGCGCGCGGCGTGCCCGCGGCGCCGTGCATGAAGTCGATCACCGAGTTCCGCCACGCGGCGCTCTCATCCGGCTGGCCGAGCTGTGCGACGGTCACGTCGGCGTTCGCCGTCTCGAACGGTTCGAGCGCCACAGGGGCCGGGAACGGCGTGCTCCGCTGCACGAGCCGCCCCCCGACCAGCGGGTCGAGCACCGTCCTCAGCCGCCGCGGCGTCGTGCGCTCGTTCAACTTGAGCCCGTAGTCCAGGTAGTCGTTCACATCGGTAGACACCTCCGTCCTGCCCGACGAGTTGCACACGTAGCCGATCCGCTCGACGATCCCCTCCCACGGCTCCGTACCGCTCGTTCGCAGCGCCGTGTTGAACTGATACTGCACGATCTTCGGCGGGTCCTCCGCCGTCGTCTGGCTCGTCAACTGCACCAGCGTGCGCGAGGTCACCTGGCTGGACGCCCTGTAGAGCACGTTGTCGAGCGCCGCGATGAGCTCGTCGGCGTCGTCGGCCTCCACGATCCCGGGGGGACACCTGGAATCGGACGCCGGGCAGCCCTGCTGGGCGATGGCGTTCAGGACGTTGCGCACCTCGATGCCGTCCGGGGTGCCGTCCGGGCAGAGCGAGAAGCCGATCGTGAACATCGGGATGTTGCCGGGAGTGATCGTCGAGTACAGGCTGTTGGCCGCCTCTTCCGACGTCGGGTACGGATTGCCCTCTCCCGTGTTCGGCAGGCCGTCGGTGATCAGGACGACGAACCGCTCGCGGCAGGCCCAGAACCTGTCGGTGCCGCCGTTCTCGGGCCGCATGTTGGACTCGTGGCTGGCGAAGAACCGCGCGGCGTCCACAAGCGCCGCGGCGATGGGGCTGCCGCAGTAGGGCACCGTCTCGAGGATCGTCTGGCGCACCTGCGAGTTCAGCGTATTCGTGTCGGTGTCGTCGCCGCCCCAGTCGACGAGGCCGCCTGGGACGCACCCCGACGGCATCTGGCCGTCGCGCGGGTTCGGGTCGCACGGCCTGGTGTCCGGCGTCCGCAGCCCGACGTTCAAGCTGATCGTCGTCTGGCGCGCCGGGTCGAACCACGACCGCGTGTCGTCGCCGTAGGACCACATGCCGTCTAGGTTGCTGTCGGTGGCGTAGAACGAGTCGAACGTCGCCGCCCCGAACCGGATCCGCTCGCGATACCTTTCGAGGATCCCGTACGACAGGTTCCGATTCGCCGTCGGATCGCACACATCGAGGCCCGTGGTCGGGTCCTCGGAGAAGCCGCCGCAGGGGAGGAAGTGCGGGATGAACCATTCGGCGGGCATGCGGAACCCGCCGGTAAACGGGATCATCGTCGTGGCGGTCCCGTACGGCGGCTGCTGCTGCCGCGTGTAGGCCCGGCAGAAATACTTGTCGTCCGGGATCGGCCCGAGCAGCGCGTCCATCACCTTCATCCACCGCGTGCGCCTGGACGGGTTGTCGCGCCCCGGCACCCCCGTGCAGACCGGCACGTTATGCTCCTGGCGGAGGTACTGCATCGATCCCGAATTATCGAGGATGAACAGCACGTTCGGCGGAATGAGCCGGACGTCGTACGGCTGCGCGACCGCCCCGACCGCGACCGCCGTCGCGATGATCCAGGATACGGCGGAAACCGCCCGCGGGCCGCCGGCCGACGCCGCGCCCGCCATCCGTCGAAGCCTTCCGTCGCTCATGTTCGCCTCCTCTCGCCGGCCCACCGCCCCGCGCTCACCACTTCTCGCAGGGCGTCGGCCCGACCACCGCGGTTGCCCGCATCAACGTCGTCGAATCGCCGGCTGCCGGGCCCGCCATCCCAACCTCCCCGGCAGCCGTGAACGTGTAGCGCCTGAAACAGAAGCTCTCCCCCTCCGTACCCGGTATCGAGTAGTGCTTCGCCGCACCCTGGTTGTACGCGCGGTCGATCAGCGTCGTGAAGTCGGGCGCCAAGGCCGAGAAGCCCAGCGACCCCGGCGTCGTCATGTCGCCGGGCTCCAGGACGCGGACCGCTCCCGCGTTGAAGGCGGCGAGGTTGAACGTGTAGTCCATCCTGCTCGTCTTCACCATGTCGCGACTCCAGATCGAGTGGTTCATCCCCCACTCGCGGATCGCGAGCATCAGCCCGGCCTCGGAGATGTAGTCGGTCTGTTCGGCGCGCCGCAGGTGCCCCGACGTCGCGGTGTCCACCCGCGTCACATCGAGCACCACAGCGCCCAGGAGCGACAACCCGAGCACCACCAGCATGGCGATGATCAAGACCACCCCGGGATCGCCGATCGGGGGGCTGGGGGCGCGGGGCGCGGGGTGCGGGCCGATCATCACGTACCTCCCCACATCGGCGCGTTGCGCAGCGCGATGTTCGCCAGGTGAACTTCGGTCGTGTACGACCGCACCCTGGCGGCGCCGGGCGACGGCGCCACCTCAATCGACCGGATCCGCTCGGCGAAGCTCGCCCTCGGCCTGAACTCGAACTTCGGGTCCTCCATCCGGGTCCGCACCACCAGACGCACGATCGCCGACCGGAGCAGCTCGGGCTGCGCCGCGACCGTCCCGTCCGGCGGCCTGGTCGTCGGCGCGCCGATCATCACGATGTTGTCAGCCGGGATCGGGCCCTGCCCGACGGTGGTCGGAGGATTCCCGCCGGCCGCTCCGCGGAACCAGACCTGGAAGTCCACGGCGTACTCGACCACCACCTCGCGGGTGCCGGCGATCGTGTTTCCGTTCCTGTCCACCATCCACCGCACGAGGTCCGACTTCGCGGGGTCCGCCGCATCGACCTCGATGCGGTACAACACGCCCGTCACCACGTTCACCCGGCATCCTTCGCAAAACCCCCCGAAGACGGGCCCCTTGGCGGCGTCCCACTGCTGGATCGGCGGCAGCACCGCGACGCTCCGGAGCACCCCGCCGCCGCAACCCAGGATCGGGTTGAACTGCATGAACCCCTGCATGTCCACCATCCGCAGGAGCGCGTCGCGCGGGAAGAGCCGGCAGAACGACGCGTCGTCCAGGATCAGCGGCTGCCCGCCGCCGCCGTCGGCGTACTGCGGCAGGGGGTAGGCCAGCAGCGGCTGGAGGAAGACCGCGCCGCCGGCCGCGACGATCTGATTGACGAGGTACTCGTCGGCGTTGTGGTAGTTGCCTCGGAGAAGGAGCGAGTCCGGGTTGACGTTCGGGTTCGCCGTGGCGTTGCCAGTCACGGACTGCGGATCCTCGTTGCGATGCAGGATCGCGTGGAAGGCGACGTTGAGCGCCGGGTTCGGGACCACCAGCGGATCGGCCTGGGTGTTGGGCGTCGCGAGATACCCGGCGCGCTGGAGGTCCGAGGCGAGCAGCTCCATCCCGAGGCGCGCGGAGAGCTGGGTCTGCGAGATCTTGGCCTGCTCGCGCATCGAGTACTGCACCGTCGCGTAGTAGTAGTACACGCCGACCAGCGCCGCCCCCGCGATCACGATCGAGACGAGCAGCTCGACGATCGTGAAGCCGCCACGAGACCCGAATACGGGATTCCGGCCGTTCATCGGGCGTTGCTCCACAGCGTCGAGGCGACTTGGAGGGTGTGGGCCGTCTCCAGGTTGGGGTCGCCGGTGGGGGCGAACATCCCTGCGCTGGGGCAGACGTCCAAGCCCGCAGAGCGCGGGGCGCCGACCTTGTACCAGAGCACCCGGACCTCGATGCGCACCAGGGCGGTGGGGCCGGGCGCGAGCGTGGTGAGCCTGTACTGCGAGCAGAACTCGCCCACGTCGGTCGTAGGCGGCGAGGCCGCCGTCCAGGGTTCGAGATGCCGGTTGAGCCGCGGTGAGCCGGGGATCAGGGGCGGGATGTCGAGCCAGCCCGTGGTGTTGCCGGCGACCAAGAGGAAGGCCGGCTGGGCAAGCGGCGCGAGCAACGGGGTCTGCGCGGCGTCGCCGAGTTCGGCCACCGGGTTGTTCCTCCACAACGTCGCTTCGGTCCGCGCCCGCTCCATCCAGAAGTCCGCGATCGCCGTGGCCGCCGTCAGGTCGTTGGACCGCGCGTTGCTCTGCACGATGGCGCGCTCGAACGCGAAGATCCCCGCCGCCGCCGTGGCCAAAACCACGATCGCCATCAGCAGCTCGACCACGGTGAACCCGGCCTGGCTCGCTGGTCGCCGGAAACTCCTGCTCATCTCAACACCAGCGGCACGCCGCCCTGCCCAATCCAGACCGTCTTGCGGGCCAGCTCGGAACCGCCCTCCGTGCGGGTCACGTCGATCTGCACCCCTTCGCCGGGGGCCGCGGCCGCCACCCAGCCGCCGAGTCCCGGCATCAGAAGTCGTCCCCTGCGGTTCACGCAGAGCACCAGCGGGTTCGGGGCGGATCCGCCGGCGTCCCTGGGACCGATTCTCACCGGCTCGATCTTGATCCCCGACTCCTTGACGATCGGCAGGACGAGGTCGTTGGTGACATCGACCCTCGCAACGCCGCACCTGTGCCTCTGCTCGACCGTCCACGCTGCGCAATCGGCGTTGACGTCGGCCTCGGCCGGGTTCGGGGGGTTGAACTGGGTCGCCCCGGCCGCCCAGCCGGCGCAGTTCGTGTTCCAGCTCTCGTCCACGCGCACGTTGGGCACGATCCCGGCGGCGTCGGGGCGGATGATGATGCGGACGGCCGAGCCCTTGAGCAGCGCGCGCGAGCGGGCCAGTTCGAGGGCCGCGTGGATCCGGTGCGTCACGTTGACCAGGTGGTCGGACCTCTGCGTTCCCGTGAACGTAGGCGCCGCGATCGTCGCCAGCACCGTGATGATCACCACGACGAACATCAGCTCGACGATGCTGAACCCGAAGGACCGTCCGCTCATCCGCACGACCATCACCATTCCACAAGCCCATCGCGAGCCCGTCTGACCGCGGGCACACCAGGGTCCGCGTCGGATCATGGCAAGTTCCGTACCTGCAACCCACGGGGCCGACAGCGACAGTCGCGCGATGCGTGCCGCCAGGCATGACAATCTCGAACGTACGCCAAGGCGATGCGTCACGGACCGTATTATGACGTGATTGCACTGTGTTACAGCCTGACAAGTCGAGCCGACCTGACCGGGGCCGGTGGAGGCGCCGGTATCCAGGGGGATCCGGGGGGCCAGCACGCGGAGAGAGACGGATCGCCCAACCCCGCAATGATTAGCGGGATATGAAAGGATTGCGGGGCAGCTCGTTCAGCAGCTTGCCGCCACCGCAACCAGCGCGCCGACCAGGAGAATCCCGCCGGCCACCAGCATCGCGACCTTGGCCCGGGCGACCGCCCCCCGGTCGAAGGCGTCGAGCGCCCTGATGTTCAGCTCGGCCTCACGCTCGACCTCGGCCATCTCGTTCCTGGCGTACTCGACGTCGGCGAACAGCCGCGCTCCTCCGGGGAGCGTCGGGGGCGGCTTCCGGTCGTGCACCTCGCGGCCGATGGCGGCGAGCCGCGAGCGGCGCCAGGTGCTCGCCCTGCGGGTCGTCTCCGAATGGAGTCCGAGCTGTTCCTCGTATTCCCCGTCGATCTTCTGGCGCTCCTGGTCGATCTCGTCGAGCCTGACCTTCACGGCCTCGATGTTCTGCCTCAGCGCCGCCAGTTCGTCGCCGAGCCTGGCGACGACGGCGCCGTGGTCCCGCGCCTGCTTCTCGGCCTGCGCAAGTTGGACGAGGATCTCGGGCCTGCGGCCCTCCGCCTCGGCGGTCCGATCGCCGTGCGCGACGATCTCGTCGAGGTTCCTCATCTCGATCTGCGCGCGATGGAGCTTGGCCTCGCTGCGCTGGTGGTCGGTCTGGGCCACGGCCGTCTCATCGAGGATTCCGCGCTCGTGTTCGATCATCCGGGCGAGGACGTCCTTGACGGTCGACTCCTCGGCTTCGAGCCGCTTGGTGTCGGCGGCGTACTTGTCCGCATCCTTGGTCGTGCGGCTCCGCGCGGCGGCCAGGGAGCGTTCCGCCTCCTGCACCTTGGTCGTGAGGTCCCTGGCGCCGTCGGCCGTGACGAGCCCCTGATCGACGGCGACCTGTCCGATCTGCGACTCGGCCCGGTTGCGGCGGGTCTCGGCCTTGGCCAACCGGGCGTTGATGTCCGCGAGGGACGCCCTCAGCTCCTTCTGGCGCCGTCGTACGCGGAGGGCGTACGGGATGGAGCCGAACAATCCCCGTGGCGGCGGGCCGAAGCCGGCGACGGCGGCGACCTCGCGCTGGGCGATCGGCGCCACGTCGGCCTGCCTCGCGGCGGTCGCCTCGCCGCTCCCGATCTTCCCCTCCGGCATCGCTTCCATGACCGCGCCGCTCCTCCGGACTCTCTGGAAGCGATGATCGTCGTCCGGCGCGGTCTTCGTCAAGGTGCGGAGGATGACGGCACTTGCAAGAGCCGGCATTTGTGACTAGCGTGCCGCCAGGAGGTGAATTCCATGATGTTCCTTGCCCGAATCGTCGTCGTCATGTCGATCGTCCCGGCCCTCTCGTGCACCCGAGTACGGCCCGGCGGCGAGGGGAGCGCGAGTGCGCCATCCGGCGCGGTCGACGCGGCGCCGGTCGCGGATTCGCCCGGCGCCGCATGCGTCGAGAAGCTCAAGGAAGTGCTGCGCATCCAGAGCCAGGCGGACGTGGACGTCTCGGCCGTGGCCGAGACCGAGGGGTTCTACCGGGTCTTCGCCCGGGTGTTGGCCGGGGACAACCCGCTGCAGGAGTTCTTCGTCTCCCGCGACTGCATCTACATGACGGACAAGATGATCCGGATGGACAACTACCGGGAGCAGCTCCTTCGGGACAAGGCGCTGGCGGACTGCCTCGAGGCCAGGCAGGTGCGCGTGTTCGGCCTGCCGATGGACGCCGCCACCAACCAGCAACTCGCGGCGCTCGGCGCATTCTCCGGCAGGCTGTTCGTGAACTGCGGGGGCGACATGCGGGACCGGTGCGTACAGATCGGCCTCACGCAGTTCCCGACGCTGATCTACCAGAACCAGGCGTACCCGGGCTTCGCCGCCCGCCCGGCGGTGGAGAACATGACGGGCTGCACTCCAGGACAGATCGCCCAGGGAGCGCCTCCCCCCCCGCCGCCTCTGCCGCCGCCGCCCGGCGCGCCCGCGCCCGGCGCATTCCCGCCGCCTCCACCGGAAGCTCCGCCGGTACCGCCCAAGCCCGAGGTCGGCAGGCCGGGGCCCACGCTCCCGCCACCGCCTGGAGCGGCCGGCGCCGCTCCCCGCGCGAACGAATAGCCCGACCGCCTCATCGCCACTCGCGTCGTCCAACAACGCCGACCGGCGGGCAAGGACGTCTTCGTCCTGGACCCACGCGCCGGACTTGGACTATCATGGCCGCCGTCTGTCCGGCGGCTGCGACGCGGGAAGCGGAGCGGCGGAGCGGTTCATGGAGTATCAGCGGTTCGGCAAGCACGTCCTGTTGGAGCGGATCGCCGCTGGGGGTATGGCCGAGATCTTCAAGGCCAAGTCGTTCGGCGTCGAGGGATTCGAGAAGATCGTCGCGATCAAGCGGATCCTGCCGCATGTCGCCAACGATCGGGCCTTCATCGAGATGTTCATAAACGAGGCGAAGATCCTCTCCGCCTTGTCGCATTCGAGCATCTGCCAGATCTTCGAGCTCGGGGAGATCGACGGCGCATTCTTCATTTCCATGGAGTACATTTCCGGCAAGAGCCTCCAGACGGTCCTGCAGCTCTTCCGGAAGCACGGCCGGACAATGCCGCTGACGATGGCGGCTTTCGTGACGTCCCGCGTCTGCGAGGGTCTGGACTACGTCTACCACAAGGTGGGGCTCGGCGGTCGGCCGCTGCACGTCGTCCACCGCGACGTGTCGCCGCACAACATCCTCGTCTCCTACGAGGGCGGCGTGAAGCTGATCGACTTCGGCATCGCCCGCGGCAAGGCGCCGGGCACGGACCAGACCGACACCAGGTCCCAGCAGTTCGAGGGGAAGTTCGACTACATGGCTCCCGAGCAGGCCGGCGGCGAGACGGTCGACCACCGGTCCGACGTCTTCTCGATCGGCGTCTGCCTCTACGAGCTGGTCACGAACCGGCACCCGTTCACCGGGTCCACCGAGTTCAACACGCTGGAGAACATCCGCAAGGCGATCCCCCCGCCGCCATCGTCGATCAACCCCGACGTGACGTCGGACCTGGACGAGGTCGTGCTGAAGGCCATCGAGAAGCACCCCTCGAAGCGCTGGCCCCGCACGACCGACATGATGGAGGCGCTCCAGCGGTTCATCGTCACCAAGCCGCCGCTGTTCAATGCCACGTCGCTGGCCCAGTTCATGAAGCGGACGTTCGCCAGGGACATCGACGAGGAGCGGCGCAAGAACGAACTCTACGCCGCAGTGAAGATCGACGGCGACCAACAGGATGCGCCGACCACCCCGGGAATCCCGTCGGCGATGCTGACCGAAATGGCGGCAGCCCGGACCGCGCAGGCGTCGGCCGCCGCACGGGCCGACCGGCCCGCGCCGAAGAAGACGCTGATGGGCATGCCCGCCGCCGCGGGGATCGCCTCTCCAGGCCCCTTCCAGGCCCCCGCGCCGCTGCCGGCGCCGCGACCGCTCCCCCCCTCCTCTCCACCGGCCGCACCGGGTCCTCCGACGAGAGCCCCGGCGCCCCAGCCTCCGCCCAGGAGGCCGACGGGGGAGATGCGCATCGCGGTTCCGCAGGCGCCCCAGGCCGCGCCGCCCGCCGCGCAGCATACCCCTCCGGCCCCCTACCCGGGCCTGCGGCAGCCGCCGCCGGCGCCCTTCCCGCAACCCGGACCCGTCGCCCCGGTCCGTTCGTCGCCGCCGTTCCCCGACACCGGCACCGATCCCGCGTGGGCCCGATCCTTGATGTCCGCCCAGCAGATCATCGACACCGGCGACGCCAAGATCGTGGTCGTGCCGACGAAGCCGCGCTTGCACGCCGCCGCCGGCGCGCCCGAGGCCCTCCCGACGGGGGCGGACCTTGACTTCGACGACGAGGAAGCCCCGACGGCGATCCTCTCGGGAGACCTCGCCGGCGTGGCCCGCACACTGGCCGGCATGGAGACGCCCAAGCAACCCTCCGCTCCGCCGCCGCTGCCGATGCCGACCGAGGAGCCGGCTTTCGCGAGGCGCCTCGGCACGGCGCGTGCCGACGACGGGTCCGACGATGTGTTCGAGATCGACCGAGCCGGAGGGACGCGAGGCGCCGTCCGCGCCGGCAGGGCCCTGGAGCCGCGCCGCAAGCCGATCGCCCTCGTGGTCGGCCTCGCCCTGGCCGTGGCTGCGGCAGCCTCCGGCGGCTACCTCGTCCTGCGCGGCGGCTCCGATGAGAAACGCACCGATCCGGAAACTCCACCGGCAGTGGCGGTGGCGCAGGTGGACGCATCCGAGGAGCCGTCCGGGACCGACGCAGGCGCCGGGACGGCCGAACCGGTCAAGGATGGCGCGACAGCCCCGGACCCGCTGCCCGAACCGCCCAAGCCGGGCACGACGGACGCCGAATCCGCGGCCGTTGACGCCGCGCCACCGCCGCCGCCGCCGCCGCCGGTGCTGGAGACGCAGGACGCCGGTGCGCCGGACACCGGACCGGATCCCGGCACGCCGGACGTCGGCGCGGACGCGACAGCGCCGGACGCGGCTGCGCCGGTCGAGGAGCGCGACGCCGGCACGGCGAGAGTGGATGCCAGGCGGGAAAGGGACCGCGACGCCGAGCGTTCGGGCCACCTGGTCGCACGCGACGAGTCAACGCGCCCACCGCCACCACCGCCTCCACCGCCTCCACCCCCTCCCCCTCCTCCTCCGCGCGATGCCGGGCCGACCGTCGCCGCGGGCGACACCGGCGCCCTCAACGTCATCTCCAACCCGTGGTCATGGGTGAGCATAGACGGAGTCGACACGGGCAGGCGTACCCCACTGCTCAACCACCGGCTGTCGCTGGGCATCCACAGGGTGTGCTTGCGGGCCGAGGACGGCCGCGAGCACTGCACGGCGGTCAGGGTCTCGGCGGAACGACCGGCCAGAGTGGCCCACGAATTCGAGTAGGCGCGCCGCGACGGGAGGGAGTCCGGGAATCGGGGAGGGTGTCGAGCGGGGCGGTCAGCGATCCTCGTTGCCGTTGCCCAGACGGATCGTCCCGAGGAAGATGGCCAGCGTGAGCAGCACTATCAGGAGGTTGCCCCAAAGGGCGGCAGCGCAGCCGGAAAGGCTCAGCGTCACGGCAGCAGCGACGACGGCAAGCACGGCCCTATTCGATTGCACCTGCACCGGGGGGCTGTTCGGCGCTTCGCGCCTCACTGCCCCCCGGCCCCCCGCGGAACCTCGCGGCAGAGCCGCGAGGTTCCTTTGCACCGGGGGGCTGTTCGGCTTCGTCCGTTTCGGCATTCGTCGTTTCCGGTTATCCCACATGTATACCACTGTACCACCCTGGCGCGGACAGTGCCAGTTTTGTACTCGAACTCCACGACCCGGTGCAAGGGTGAAAAAGCATCGACCCGTTGCAGGGGCTCCGTGATGATCGTCCTGGCGGTCGCGAACCAGAAGGGCGGGGTCGGCAAGACGACCACGGCCGTGAACCTGGCGGCCGGCTTGGCCATCTCCGGCGTGCGGACCGTGTTGGTGGACCTCGACATCGCCGGATCGGCGTCGGCTACGTTCCGTTGCGATCGGCCGGCGGATCGGACGCGGAATGCCGCCACGATGCTCCTCGAAGAGCGGCCGCTGTTGGAGCACGTCGCGTCGACGCACGTCGACGGCCTGCGGCTGGTGCCGGCCGGAGACGCCCTGAGCGGCGTGGACGCCCGGATTGCGGCGGCGCCGGACCGCGAGCGGATCCTCTCGCGGTGCATCTCGGCATCGGGAGGCGTGGACGCCGAAGCCATCGTGATCGACACGGCCCCGTACCTCGGCCTGCTGACGCTCAACGCGCTGGTCGCCGCCGACTACGTCGTGGTGCCCGTGTCGTGCGAGTTCCTTCCGATGCTCGGACTGCGCCTGCTTCACCAGGCCCTGGACGACGTCCGGCGCAGGCTGGGCGCACGGGCGCAGGTGCTCGGCTACCTGCTCACGATGTACGACCGTCGAGAGGGGATCACGTTCGAGGTCGAGCGGATCATCCGGCGCACGTTCGGGGATCTGGTCTTCCCGCAGCCGGCGCGGGTCGACACGAGGCACAAGGCGAGTCCGTCGCACCGGATGACGATCTTCGAGTACGAGCGCGAGGACGGTCGCGGCCGCTTGGACTACGCGGCGCTCGTGCAGGACGTGCTGCGTCGGCTTCGCGCCCGCGGCCACGTCCTCGGCGCGCCCAGTCCCCCGTCGCTCGGGTAGCCGGATTCGGCGTGGCCGGGCCGCCGGGTTGTCACGGGACGTTTTTCGGACTAGCTACCAGTCGCCGGCCGGTGCGCACGGTGGGGGGCGGGTTAGGGCGAGATGGACGAGCAGATCGAGAACCTTCCGATCCTGCCGCTGCGGAACGCGGTCCTGCTGCCGGGAACGGTGATGCCGGTGGACGTGGGCCGGCCCAGGTCGATGCGGCTTCTGGCCGGAGTCGGCCCGGACCGGCGCAGGCGGATCGGCGTTCTGGCGCAGCGGCGATCCGACATCGAGGATCCGTACTGGAACGACCTGCACGCCGTCGGCACGATCGCCCGGGTGGTCAAGACGGTTCGCACGGCCCAGGACTCCTACCGCGTGATCCTCCAGGGCCTGGGGAGATTCGCCGTCGAGTCGCACGTGCAGACCGAACCGTTCCTGATCGCGCGCGCCAGGACGGTCCCGGACCAAGTCTCGGACGACGTCGAGATCGCGGCGCTCGTCTCCGGCCTGCGCGACGCCGCGGCGGAGCTGGCGGGGCTCACCACGAGCTTCCCCAAGGAGGTGGTTCTCAAGACGGAGTCGCTCGGCGACGCCGGAGCCGTGGCCGACCTGATCGCGGCCAACGTGCCCGGCGGCATCGACGACAAGCAGCCGGTGCTCGAGGCGTTCGACCAGAAGGCGCGAGTCCGCACGACACTGCGGCTCGTCATGCGCCATGTCGAGTCGCTCAAGGTCCAGAACGAGATCAGCGGCATGGTCCAGCAGGAAATGGGACGGACCCATCGCGATCACTTCCTGCGCCAGCAGCTCAAGGCGATCCGCGAGGAACTCGGGGAGGGCGGCGACGACGAGGATCTCGACGACCTGCGGCAGAGGGTCGAAGCGGCCGGGATGCCGGAGGAGCCGCTGCGCGCCGCCCGCAAGCAGCTCGCGCGGCTCAAGCTGATGCAGAGCGGCGCGCCCGAGTACACGGTCTCCCGCACGTACGTCGACTGGCTGATCGAACTGCCGTGGACCGCCTGCACGGAGGACCGGCTCGACATCCCGGAGGCGCGCCGGATCCTCGACGAGGACCACTACGACCTCGAGAAGGTCAAGAAGCGCATCCTGGAGCACCTGGCCGTGCGGAAGCTGCGCCCGGATCGGCGCGGCCCGATCCTCTGCTTCGTCGGCCCCCCGGGCGTCGGCAAGACGTCGCTCGGCAAGTCGATCGCCCGTTCGCTGGGTCGCAAGTTCATCAGGGCGTCCCTTGGCGGCGTCCGCGACGAGGCCGAGATCCGCGGCCACAGGCGCACCTACGTCGGGTCGCTCCCGGGCCGGATCCTCCAGGGCATGAAGAAGGCCGGCACGATCAATCTGGTCTTCGTCCTGGACGAGATCGACAAGCTGGGCGCCGACTTCCGCGGCGACCCCGCGTTCGCCCTGCTCGAGGTGCTCGACCCCGAGCAGAACCACTCGTTCTCCGACCACTACGTCGAGGTCCCGTACGACCTGTCCAGGGTGATGTTCGTCGGCACGGCCAACGTGGCCGACACGATCCCCCCTCCCCTGCTCGATCGGATGGAGGTCATCGAGCTTCCCGGCTACACGCGCCTGGAGAAGCACCTGATCGCGCGCCATTTCCTGATCCCCAAGCAAGTCGCCGAGCACGGGCTGGACGGCGAGCGGCTCGTCTTCGAGGACTCCGCGGTCGATCTGATCGTCGAGTCCTACACCCGCGAGGCAGGCGTGCGGAACCTGGAGCGCGAGGTCGCGGCGGTGTGCCGCGCGGTCGCCGTGCGCGTGGCCGGCGGCGAGAGCGAGATCCGGTTCACGGCGAACGCCGAGGCCGTGCGGGAGATGCTCGGGCCTGAACGCTTCCACCGGGACGTTGCCGAGCAGTCCGCGGCGGCGGGGATCGCCACCGGCCTCGCATGGACGCCGACCGGGGGCGACATCATCTTCATCGAGGCGACCCGCATGGGCGGCAGCTCCAACCTTCAGCTCACCGGGCACCTCGGAACCGTGATGAAGGAGTCGGCCCACGCCGCCCTCTCGTTCGTGCGCTCCAACTGCCGCAGGCTCGGCGTCCCCGACGACTTCTTCGACAAGCACGACATCCACATTCACGTCCCGTCCGGCGCGATCCCGAAGGACGGACCGAGCGCGGGCATCACGATGATGGCCGCAATCGTGTCCCTGCTGCGCGGCAAGCCGCTGCGGCCGGACGTGGCGATGACGGGAGAGCTGACGCTGCGCGGCCGCGTCCTGCCGGTCGGCGGCATCCGCGAGAAGGTGCTGGCGGCCCACCGGGCGGGCATCCGCAGGCTGATCCTGCCCCGCCGCAACGCCCAGGACCTCATCGAGATCCCCGAGGAGGTCCGCCGGGATCTCGACATCCGCATGGTCTCGACGGTCACCGAGGTCATCGACGCGGCGTTCGCAGCCGCGGCGCCGCGCGCATCGAGACGCCGCAAGCCCTCGGCGGTAAGCGGTCAGCAGTCGGCGATCGGATGAGCCTGGGGCCGACCACCGCCCGGGACAACCGGTGACCGCGGTCTTCCGCTGGCGGCGCTGGCGGATCGCCGCGGGCGTCTCCGCGTGTCTCGGCATCGCCCTCGTGCTCTTGCCCCAACTCGGCGTTCTCGGCTTCGAGGCCGCGTTCGCCTGCGCCGTTGTCGTGCCGATCGCGGCCGGGGCGCTCGGCGCCGGACTGCGCCGTTCCGGCCTGCTCGACGCGGCCGGCCCATGGCGGTCCCTCGCGGCGGTCGTTGTCGGCGCCGAGTTTCTCGTCGCCGTCCCGCTGCTGCTCGTCGTCGCCAACATGATCCGCTCCCCGATCTGCGACCCGCTCGAAGGGCTCGCCTTCTTCGCCCTTCTACCCGGCGCGTCGGCGGCGTTCGCGGCGGTCGCGGGCTGGGCTCTGGCGCTGGCGACGCGCACGAGCTTCCTCGGGACGCTGGCATGGACGCTCGTCTACCTGGCTTCCGTCTGCGTCGTGGCATACCGGTTCATGGCCACGCCGGCGGTGGCGTTCTTCGGCCCGTTCTTCGGGCAGTTCCCCGGCGTGCTGTACGACGCCTTCGTGCCGATCTCGGCGCCGCTGCTGACCCTGCGCGCGACGAATCTGGTGGAGGCCGCGGCCATCGTGGCGATCGTCCGGTGGTCGTACGACCCGGTCCGGCGACGGCTGTCGGCGGGGCGTCTGTTCCGGTCGCGGATCGCGGCGCAGGTCGTCCTGCCCGCGCTGGGCGCGGTCGCGCTCGGGTGGCTCGCCGGACCCGGCCTGGGCCACCGCACGTCGGCCGAGCACATCGCCGCCGAGCTGGGCGAGCGCGCAGCCGGCCGCGTCTGCGACGTCCTCGCTCCGCGCAGCTACATCGCGGCTGACGATCTGCGGTTGCTGGTCGAGGACTGCGACTTCCGGGCCCAGAGCATCCGACGCTTCCTCGGGCTTGACGCGGGTGGCGAACGGATCACGGTCTTCGCGTTCAGGGACGAGGCGCAGAAAGCGCGCCTGATGGGCGCGGGCCGCACGTCCGTGGCCAAGCCGTGGCGGCGCGAGGTCTACGTCAACCTGGCCGGCTTCCCGCACCCCGTGCTCGAACACGAGCTGGCGCACGTCATTCTCGGCGATCTGGCGCCGCGGCCGTTCCGGATCCCCGCGCTTGTCGCCGGGCTGCTGCCGGCGCCGGGCCTGATCGAGGGCGGCGCCGTCGCCGTCGAGTGGGCGCCGGACGTCATGTCTCCGCACGGATGGGCCGCCGCGATGGACAGGCTGGGCCTGCTCCCCGAAGCGGGCGACCTCGTCGGCGTCGGCTTCCTCGGCCACGCCGCCGGGCTGGCATACACCGCGATGGGATCGTTCATCCGGCGGCTGATCGAGACGCGGGGGACCTGCGCGTTCCGGAGGCTGTACGCCCAGGCCGACTTCGAGGCCGCCTACGGCCGCCCGCTCGAGGATCTGTGGGCGGAATGGCGCGCCTGGCTGGCGACGGTTCCTCTCGATGACGCGAGGCTCGACGCCGCCCGCGCGCGCTTCGACGTGCCCGGGTTCTTCCGCGCGAGGTGCCCCCGCACGGTGGCCCGGCTGGCGCTGCAGCGCGACGAACGCGCCGCGGCCGGCGACATGCTCGGCGCGGCGGCGGTGCAGGAACGGATCTGCGAGGTGTCCGGGGATGATGCCGGACAACGAGCGACACTGGTCTCCGCGTGGATCGCGGCCGGGAGGCCCGAGCGTGCCCTGGCCGAGGCCCGGAGCATCCTCAGTGCCGATGGCGGGCCTGGACGCGGTCTGCGAGACGACGTGGAGCAGATGATGGCCGATGCCTGGTGGGTCCAGGGACGCCGCGAGGAGGCGATCGATACCTGCCGCCGTCTGCTCGGCCGCGCGGCGGAGGCCGCCGAGCGTCGCGTGCTGCTCGTGAAGATCCACGGCCTGTCGGACCCCGTGGCCGAGCCGTTCGTGCGGGGCTACCTCGTCGAGCGCCCTGCCGGCGACCGGGAGTCGGCGTTGCGCCTGCTCGAGGACTACGTCCGGGTCGCGCCGACCGACCCGATCGCGCACTACCTTCTGGGACGGCGGCTGATGAGCGCCGACCGTCACGCGGACGCCGAGGCCGCGCTGACGGCGGCCATCGCCATGGGGCTGTCGCCGGACGACCTCCGACTCGAGGCCGTGCGCCTCCTGGTCGCCCTGGCGTACCGGGCTGGAGACCTCGACCAGGCCGCATCCGACGCCGCGCTGCTGGCCGCTTCCGGATCGGAGCGCTTCCGCGCGGAGGCGGCGGACTGGCTTGAGCGGATCGACTGGGCGCGCCGGCGAAGGACCCGAGCGGCTTTGCCGCTCGGGTCCGCGGGGGTCCGGGGGGCGGTGAGGCGCGAAGCGCCGAACAGCCCCCCGGTGCAGTCGATCGCACCCGCTCAAGAACCGGTGGCCGATGCCTCGGAACCGTCATCCAGGTTGTAGCCGGGCGCCGGATCACGCTTCCGGTTCCATCCGGATCGCGCCCTTGGGGCAATACTTGGCGCAGAGGCCGCACCCCTTGCAGTAGTCCAGATCGACGACGATGCGGCCCGAGGCCGGGTCGCGCGTGATGCACAGGTCGGGGCACATCAGGATGCAGGCGTCGCACGCCCGGCAGACCGAGGCGCCGAAACAGCGGGCGCCCTCGGCCGCGGCGGCTTCCGCATCGAGGCCGAGATCGACCGGATCGAAGTCGAGGATCCGCTCGGCCGGCGGGCGCTTGCGCGGCGCACGCGGCGGGGTCGGACGGTATCCGCAGCCGTCGTCGCCCCCCGGACCCCCGCGGACCGCTGCAAAGCCGCGAGGGTCCTTCACGGCTCCCTCCACGCGCCCAGCAACGGGTGATCCGGCCGCAGGTCGCGCGCGGCGTGCTCCACGTCGCAGCGGCCGCACTCGTAGACGTTCGCGCACAGCGCGTCCGAAACGAGGCCCATCAGCGCGTACCGGCACGGATGGTCGCTCCTGCCGTCGTGGCGCAACCTCCGGATCGCGCGGCCCAACGTCCGGTGGGCGCCGACCGGGCAGACCGCAGCGCAGGCGCCGCAGGAGATGCACGATGGCGACGGGCCGTTCCCGAACGGCGACTCGACCTTGCGATCGGCGCCGCGACCCGAGAAGACGATCGCACACGCGCCGACCGCCTCCTCGCACGCCCGCACGCACAGGCCGCACAGGATGCAGTCCCCGTCGTTCGTACCGGACGGGGTCGAGTCGACGCCCAGCGAAGCGGCCAGAGCCGCGAGCGGCGCAGCCCGGGGAGCGCGCCCCAGCATCAGCCCTACGACACGGCGGCGCGCCCGCAGCACGGGCTCCGACGCCGTCAGCACGTCGAGGCCGTCGATCGCCGGGTAGTTGCACGACGTCGTGATCCGCGACCTGCCACCACGCCTCGCCTCGACCAGGCACAGCCGGCACGCCCCATACGGCGACAGACGCTCGTGCCGGCACATCGCGGGGATGTCGAACCCCTCGCGCCGAGCGACCGCCAGCAGCGGCTCGTGTTCCTTCGCCTCCACCTCCCTGCCATCGATCCGCAGAACGATGCTCTTCCCCCCATTCGTGCTCGTGCTCGTGCTCGTGCTCGTGCTCGACCGCCCACCGCCGGCGGAACGCCGAACGCCCGGCCGGAGTTCGACGCCCTCCAGGAACCGCCGGATCGCCGACGCCGCCCTGCGCCCGCCGGCAATCGCCTCCACCACCGTCTTCGGACCGCTCACGACGTCGCCCGCGGCGAAAAGACCGCGCCGCGACGTCATGCCCGTCGCCGGATCGACGGTCACGAAACCGAAGGGGGTCGTCGCGAGATCGCCGGCCACGGCCAGGAGGTCGGCCGAGCGTCCGACGGTGGCCACGAGCGTGCGGACCGAGAGGACCGGGCCATGGGCGGCGGCGTCGACGACGGGCCGGTAGCCCCAGGCGTCCTCCTCGCCGTCGCGAACGCGGCGGAAGCGGATCTCGGCCCCGCCGTCCGCCAGGAGCGTCACGTCAAGCGGGCGGATCGAGTGTTCGACGCGAACGCCTTCGGCGACGGCGTCGGCGATTCCTTCCGGATCGGCCGGCAGCGCCTCGGCCGATCTCCAATAGGCCACCGTCACGGGGCTGCACCCGAGCCTGACGGCGATGCGGGCCGCCTGGAAGGCGGCGCCCGAACCGCCCACGACGACGCACGGCCCGTCGAGGCGCGGCCGGGGTGGGCTCGCCGCCGCGACGGCGAACGAGACGTGATCCGTCGCGCCGGCAAAGCCGGCCTCGCCCGGAATCCCCAGGCGCGAGCCGCACGGTGCACCGAGGGCGAGCAGGACGGCGCGATGCACCTTGCACAGGGCGTCGAGCGTCACGTTTCCGGTCCCGCCGACGCGCACTCCGGTCCGGATCTCCACGCCAGCGCGCCGGATGAACTCGATGTCGGCCTCCAGCAATGCGCGCGGCATCACGAAGGGCGGGACCGCCCAGGCGAGCATGCCGCCGGGCGACGACCGGGCCTCGTAGATCGTCACGCCGTATCCCGCGGCCGCGAGGTCGTGGGCCGCCGACAGGCCCGCCGGGCCGGCGCCGACGATTGCGACGTCGAGCGGCCCGGAGGCGCGGGGCACGACCGGCGCGGGCACGTTGCCGCCGCGACGCCGCGATTCATCCGCCGCCGCGAACGACTTGAGCGCCCGGATCGCGACCGGACCGTCCAGCGGGCCCCGCACGCAGGCGCGCTCGCACGAGCGGTTGCAGACCGCGCCGCACACCGACGGCAGCGGGTTGGTGCGCCGGATGGTCGCGATGGCCGCAGCGGGATCGCCTCGGGCGATCGCCGCGACGTAGGCCGGAACCTCCTGGTGCAACGGGCAGGCGGCCAGGCAAGGCGGCTCGGTTGGAGTTTCGAGTTCGGAGTTCGGAGTTTGGAGCGGCTTGAATCCCGAAACCCGGACTTGATGGACGGCGCCGCGCACCGAACCGCGCACCATGCGATGGTGCAGGAGCGACTCCGCCGGGCACCGCCGGCCGCAGACCGAGCAGGCCGAACAGGGCGACTCGTCATGAACAGGACGGTGGGTTCTCCCTTCCATCAGGCCGCCCCCTGTACCCTTCTCGGCGCGCTGGATCAAGGCCATCCCTCCCCACGGGTGCATTCGCGGGTGTGTCCCACATGACCGGCTGCCGGAACCTTGCGCCAACCGTTCTTCCGCGGATGTAGGGGCGCCACGCAGCGCCCCGAAGGGGCCGCAAGTGCGCCCGCGAGTTCACCCAAGCGGTGGGAGAGTGTGCTCGCGGGCGCACTTGCGCGCGGCGCGTTGGCCTGCTTTGCCGACCCGCTGCGTGGTCGCGCGCCGCGCGCTGCGTGGCGCCCCTACACCCTGAGAAGGGTGCCCCAGCGGGTCATGTGGGACACACCCGCGAAGTTGCTCGCAGACGTGCCCGAGGAGGCCGAACCGAGCAACGATAAGGGTGGTAACCCCGGCAGCGGCCCCGCCTGACCCGATCACCTGGAAAACCCCAATCCGTACGGCGCTTTACACGACACCGCGGACGACAAGAAAACGACCGCGGACGACTCGGAAACGACCGCGGACGACAAGAAAACGACCGCGGACGACTCGGAAATGACGGCTGACGACTCGGAAATGAAGGCGGACGACTCGGAG
>CAMTWF010000259.1:0-11366 GCA_947085355.1 uncultured delta proteobacterium | reverse complement strand
GGCGCCGCCGCGCGGCAGCCGCACCCGCCGGCGCCCCCGATCTCCATGCCGGGCCGGTCGTCGGCGCCGTCCCATACCGTCCCGTCGGGCGGGCCGGCATCGCCGCCGTCCTCGCCGCCCGGCGGCGTGTCGTCGGCCGGGTCGTACGGGTCGGTGCCGCGCACGCGCTCCACGGCGTCCGGCGTGCCGCCGTCGTCGGAATCGAGATCGCGGTAGTTCGGTATCCCGTCGCCGTCCGGGTCGCCCACGCCCTCCTCGCGGTCCGGGATCGTGTCGCCGTCGCTGTCGAGGTCGAGCGCGTCGATAACCGTGTCGCCGTCGGTGTCGCGCGGGCCGGACGGGTCGCCGACCTCGGCGCCGTCCGGGATCCCGTCCCCATCCGAATCCGGGTTCGCCGGGTCGGTCCCGATGCGGATCTCGTCCTCGTCGGCCAGGCCGTCGCCGTCGGTGTCGACGCCGGTTCCCCAGCCCACGACTACCGGCAGGTCGACCTCGTAGGCGCGCGGCAGCGCGCTGAACGTGGCGCGGGCGCGGAAGATGTCCACCCGGGGCGAGGGCGGCGCGACGAGCGTGAAGCCGAACCGGAACGCCGTGCGGAAGTCCCACCCTACCACGGCGCCGACATGGTCGAAGACGATCCGCCTGCGGGCGGCGTCCCACGACCAGCCCCAGCCGGCCGGCGGGACCACGTCGGACGGGGCGCCCCAGTCGGCCGGGAAGCCGATCTCCACGACGTCGCCCTCGCCGTGGTCGGCGCGCTGCCCGGTGTTGGTCACCGTCAGAGTAAACGCCGTGAGGGCGGAGGGCGCCGTCCGGCGGGGTTCCAGCGCGAAGATGAGGATCGGATCGCGGTCCAGGACGGTCACGCGCAGGTCGTTGCTGCTTTCCTCGACGCGGCCTCCGCCGGGCGTCGCGGCGACGGCCGAGGCGCCGTCGTTGAGCAGGAACTCGCCGCGCGCGCCCGGCGTGGCCCGCACCGGCACCAGGGCCGCCGCGGACTCCCCCGGCGCGAGCCACCCGACCCGCCAGGTGATCGCGCCGCGGGTCGTCGTGTCCCAGTCGGCCGTGCCGCGGCCCGCCGTGTCGATCGGACCCGCGTAGGCGACCCCGGCGGGCAGCGTGTCGGTGACGACGACGTCGCGGAGCACGTCGATCCCGTTGTTGCGCACGACGATTGCGAGCGTGACGTCGTTGCTCCCGACCGACAGCGTGTCCCGATCCGTCGTCTTTCGGACCTCGAACTCCGCCGCGACCCGCACCGAGCGGCACAGGCCGCCGGTGAAGGTGATCCCCGAGGTCCACGCGTCGCTGTAGGTCGTCGTGGTCGAGACCACGCGAGCGTACCCCTCCGTCGGGATCAGCGTCGCGATCCGGTATTCCGCCACGGGCCGGTCGCGGAACAGGGACGGATCCACGTCGCCCAGATCGAAGATGATCGTGCGCGCGACCGCGTCCCACGTGTGGGTCCCGCCCGGCACGTTGACGACGATCGAGCCCCCAACGAGCGTGACGACGGGGTCCAGGACGTCGACGATCCGGGTCCCGATCGCGACCGACCCGCCGCGTACCATCACCCGCACCCGCCGGCGCTCCCGCACCTCCGCCGCGAACCCGCCAGGCACGAACTCGTGCACGAACTGCGGCGAAACCACCTCGTAGAGCACCGCGTTGAGGATGATGCGGCGATCGACGAGCGACCCGCGCCGGTGGCCTCCCGCGAAGAAGAACTTGCCGCCGTCGACCTGGCCGAGCATGTAGCCCGTGTCGAGCGACGTGGTGTCGTAGAAGATGTTCTCGGCCGTGGGGCGGAACCTGTTGGCCGCATCGTCCCAGAGCTGGAACGCGCCGCCCTGGATCGGGACCGGCCCCATCGTCTGGGCGAACGGGTGATCGGCGAAGTCGGGCACGACCGTGTACGAGGCGGATGTGGCGACGCCCTCGACCGCCGTGTTGCCCGGCTCGGTGAGCCAGTGCACCGTGTTGTCGATCGTCGCCGACAGGCACTCGTAGATGCACGTCGTCCCTGCCCGCAGGAACCGGTCGGCCTGTTCGATCGCGGCCGACTCGTCGGCGTCCGGAGCGTCCCAGTCGTAGTGGTCCTGGATGAAGACGTCGTAGCGCGGCTGCAGACCGCACGGATCCGTCGGGTCACCCTCGAACAGCCCGCCGCCCGCCACCGTCGCCGCCTGGGCCGATCCGCCGGGCGCCGGGACGCGCGTGCCGGGGATCCGCGCCAGGAATATCTCGTCCTCCGCGATCCCCGCGTTGTCGGAGTACGCGATCCGCGGCATGAACGTGAGGAACCCGACGTTGAGCCGCAGGCCGGACGGCGTGGACCGGATCTCGTGGATCACCGGGGCGTACCCCCGCATCGCCCGCAGGGCCGCGAGATCGTCCCACACCTCGTTGCGCTCGGGCGTCGTCGGGTCCGGGTCGCGCACGACGAACGGCCCCGCGCGGTACGACCTCTCCGCGACCGTCCCGTCCGCTCCCGGCGTGGCCGGGTCCGGCCGATCGTCCGTCTGGGCCGTGAAGTCGAACCCCTCGTACGCCTTGTCCCGCGCGATCCACCAGTCGACCCGCACGCCCCGGGCGGCCAGGTGCAGCGCCGTCCCATAGGCGTCCATGATCTGACGCTCGGTGGCGCGGTCGTGGTCGACGACCAGGATGATGTCGCCGACGAAGTAGTCGACGAACTCCTGCGCCCGCGCCGGGGCGGCCGCGAGGGCGGCGACGAGGATTCCCGTTGCTCTTGCGTTCATGGCCTTCATGGCTCCTCTCTACGATCCGGATCGCGGCGGTGTCCGCCGTCACCCGCATGCCGCGGTTCGTTCCCGGCGGCGGCCGCGTCGCGCTTCACCTCGGGCGTCCCGCCGGAACAGACCAGCGACAGCCCGAGCGGCCCGGCGCTCAGGAACGCCAGGGCGGCGCAGACCACCGCCAGAACGACCATCGCGCGCGGACCGCCGACGACGACCGGCAACGGCGTGGCGCCGCCGGAGCCCGGCCGGGCGGCCCGGGCGCCGGCCGACGCGGCGATGTCGCGCAGCCTTCGCGATGTCGTCGAGTCGTCGGCGCGCGTCCCGTCCGCGCCGTCGCCCCACGGCAGCGCCCGCAGCGCCGCGGCGAAATCCGCGGCCGTCGCGAACCGATCGGCGGGATCCCGCGCGGTCGCCCGGAGGATCACCCGCTCCAGTTCGGGCGACAGCGACGGGCGGATCGATCGCGGGCTCGGGAACGGCTCGCGGAGCACCTTGGTCATGACGTCCGCGTCCGAGTCGCCGTCGAACGGCACGCGCCCGGTCGCCATCTCGAACAGAATCACGCCGACGGCGTAGATGTCGGCCCGCGCGTCCACGTCCGGGCTCGCGCGGGCCTGCTCGGGAGAGGCGTAGTGCGGCGTCCCGACGACCGCGCCCTCCGCCGTCAACCTGGACGAGCCGGCATGTACGGGAACGCGAGCGAGGCCGAAATCGAGTATCCGCACGGCGGCCCGGTCGCCGGGGTTGCGCGAGAGCACGACGTTCGCCGGCTTGAGGTCGCGGTGGACGATGCCGGCGCGGTGGACCGCCTCGAGCGCGTCGAGCATGTGCAGGCAGACCGCCGCCGCCAGGTCGGGGTCGAGCCGGCGCTTCCGCTCCAGGATCGCGGCCAGGTCGTCCCCCTCGACCAGCTCCATCACCAGGTACGGATCCTCGCCCGGCGCCTCGCCGATGTCGATGACCCGGGCGATGCCGGGGTGCTTCACCGCCGCGGCGGCCCTGGCTTCCAGCAGGAATCGGCGCGCAACGCCGGGGATTCCGGCCACTTCCCGGCGCAGCACCTTCACGGCGACCTTCCGGCCGACCCGCTCGTCGAGCGCCTCGTACACCCTCGCCAGCCCTCCGGATCCGAGCCGCCGGCGGATCCGATACCTGCCCGCGATCCTCCTGCCCGCCTCGTCGCCCATCTCGCCCGCCCGTGATCCGCCCCCGCGAGCCGGCCGCCACGCGCGCGGCGACCGGCCCGGGGGGGACCCCCATGTAGCCCTTCACCACCGGCAGGGGGATCTTACCGGGACGGCGCGTGGCCCCGGCATGTTCCACCTCGCGGCGCCGCGCCAGGCCCCGAGCCGGTCGAAGGGCCCGGCCCTGGGACCGCGGGCGTCCCGCACGCCGGGATCAAGGTGAGGGCATCCGGCCACCGGAGCCCCAGCCGGACGGCGCCGCTTCGGAGGCGGCGCCCATCCTGTCTACAGCCGAGCAGAACCGGTTCAGAAGCCACGAGCGGGAACGGCGGGGCCCTCCCCCGAACCGTTGCCGATCTTCCTTGCACCACCGGCGCCGTGGCGCCTGCGCACGGAGGCGCGTGCAGGCCGTTTCGAGGCCGATTCTCCGTTTTGAACGACGGATCAGCCTACTCCACGTGCGGAATGAGCACGATCGGCGCCTGAACGGCCCGGTCCGCCGACGGAACGGACCGATCTGGCGTCCGAAAGGCGCACTCCGCCGGAGGAACGGACCGATCTGGCGCCCGAAGGGGTCACTCCTCCGGAGGAACGGACTGATCCGGCGTCCGAAAGGCTCACTCCTCCGGAGGAACGGACCGATCTGGCGTCCGAAAGGCTCCGCTCCTCCGGAGGAACGGACCGATCTGGCGTCCGAAGGGGTCACTCCTCCGGAGGAACGGACCGATCCGGCGCTGGAAACACCCATCCCGCCAAGTAGGTCGCCGTGCGGCTCACTCTGGTGGCCCCGTCGCGCCGCTACCACGTCGCTCTGGTCGATCCGCTGCCCGCGGGGCTCGAGGCGCTCAACCCGGCGCTCGCCGTGACCGGCGCCGTGCCGATGGAGGGGAGCGCGGTGACGGTGGTGGGCGGCCCGGGGCTGGGCGGCCCGGGCGAGCCGGGCAAGTGGTGGTGGTGGACGCGGCCGTGGTTCGAGCATCAGAACCTTCGGGACGAGCGTGTCGAGGCGTTCTCCTCGCTGCTGTGGGAGGGCGTCCACACGTACGCCTACGTGGCGCGCGCCACGACTCCCGGCGAATTCGTCGCGCCGCCTTCGCGGGCCGAGGAGATGTACGCGCCGGAGACGTTCGGCCGCGGGGCCGGCGACCGCGTGGTGGTGGAGTAGTAGCTTCTTGGCGCGGCGGCCTGCCTGCCGCCTGCCTGCCCTGCCTGCCGGCAGGCAGGCGGCAGGCAGGGCAGGCAGGCGCCGCAACCAAACGATGAATCACCGCAGAGACCGCAGAGGGCGCAGAGAATGGTGTCTGTGTTCTCTGCGCGCTCCGCGCCGAACAGCCCCCCGGCGTAGATGATCGGCCTCGGCCGCATTCGCGCCGACTAGCCCGCGGTCCGGGGCGCGCCGGGGGCGATATGCCCGGGGCCGGCTACCGCGTCGGTTCCCGATCTTCCGCGGGATCAAATCCCAGCGTCGCGCCCGGCCTGGCGTACACCGAGATGATCGGCACGCCGTGGTGCGTGAGGATCGTGACCGGATCCGGCGTGCCGTACGCCTGCCAGATCCAGTGCTCGGTCTCGGCCATGTGCATTTCGTGGTGGACCAGCGACACGACCGCGGCGTCGGGGCTGCCGGCCCAGCGGATGTCCTGCCGCAGGCTGCCGTCGCGCTGGAACATCCGGTACGAGTCCCACGCGGTGTCGTGGAAGAAGACGGCGCCGTTGCGCGGCACGTTCGCGTTGAGCCACGGCAGCAGCGATCCCGTCGTGAAGCCCCAGAACTGGCGGCACATGCCGAGATCGGCCGATCCGGGCACGCCGCCCGCCGCCAGGTTGTAGTGCGACAGGCCGAACGGGTGCGACTGCACCGTCCCCTGCACTGCGGGCGCCAGGCACAGGATGGCCAGCGCGCCGGCCGCGGCAGGACGCAGCGGGAGCGCGGCGGTGCGCGTCGCCAGGCGATCGGGGATGAGCGCCGCGATCCGCCGCAGCGCCCACGCCAGCCCCATCCCGGCGAAGATCGCGATGAACGGCCACGCCGGCATCCAGTGCTTCGTGCCGCCGAAGATGAACACCTTCGGGTGCGCGATCAGCAGCATCGGCGCCATCATGTTCACCGCAAGGAACATCCCGATGCCGGGGTTCCGTCCGAGCGCGGCGGCGACCGAGTCGTCCGGCAGCGGGCGTGGGCGGGCCGAACGCCACGGGGAGAGGAGCAGGGCGCCCAGGCGGGCCCGCGGGCCGCGGGCGTCGGGATCTACCGTCGAGGCCAGGCCGGCGAACTCCGAACGGATCGCGGCGAGGCGGCAGCGGATCGCCATCGCCATGCCGAGCGCCCCGGCGGCCAGCGTGATCACCGGCGTCGTCAGGGCAGTCATGCCGAACGGGTAGCCGATCGGCAGAGGCGGCCTGAAGTAGTTCACGCCGAAGTAGGCGATGTTGTAGTGGTCGTGGTCGATGTGGAAGCTGAGGAACCCGCCGAAGTGCTTCCACGTGTCGTGCCACAGCCACGGCCACAGACCGAACAGCATCAGCGGCCCGAGGATCGCCATCCAGACGAACGCCGTCGGGATCCGCGGGACCGCGATCCGGCCGCCGCGCAGGTCGCACGCCCGCAGGAACACGACCAGGAACGCTGCGGCCGCCGCCGCCAATGCCCAGGTCGCGAACCCGGCCGCGAGCACCAGCGCCACGAGCGCGGCGAACAGGATCGCCCCGGCCGCGGGCCTGACCAGATCGCGCAGCGCCCAGATCGCCAACAGCGTCGGCGGGATGAAGAACGCGTTGAGCTTCGTCAGCAGCGCCAGCCCGAACAGCACGCCGGCCAACACGGCCCAGAGGTTCGACCGCAGCGACTTCTCGAAGGCGTACACCGTCGCGAAGACCATCAGCGAGATCGGGACGTCGAAGCAGTTCAGGTGAGCGTGGTAGAAGAACGCCGGCATCAGCGCCAGAAGCGACGCCGACAGGAACGCATCCATCCCCCCGATGCGGCGCGCGACGAAGATGTAGACGAGGTAGATCAGCAGGGCGCCGCAGAGCATCCCAGGCAGCCGGTACGACGTCGACGGCGACAGCCACTCCAGCTTCTTGTGGAACACCCGGTGCGACAAGCCGAACAGCACCTTCATCAGCGGAGGGTGCTCGGCGTTCACGTGCCAGTAGCGTTCGACGACCTCCTTCGTCGCAGCCTTCCCCGGCTCCTTGAACAGGACGTCGAACCACTCCTGGTAGGCGTCGGCGGACGTGAAGTAGAACCCCTCGTCCCGGGAGAACCCGACGTCGCGGGCCGTTGCGAGCAGCACGGCGAGGTAGGCGATCCCGAGCGCGGCGCCGACGATGTGCCGGCGCGCCCGCGGGCGGTCGGCCGTGCCTGCCGGCAGGCAGGCGGTCGGAACGGAAACGGGAGCCTCGGGCGGCTCGGGGGCCGCTTCCGGCGCGACCTGGGCCTGCGAGCGGTCGTCCCCGGTCGACTCGGGCGTCTCCGCCTTCCCGTCCGGCATATCCGAGCTCATCCGGCGTCCTCCGGCGGCGCCCGAACCGCGGCGTCGAAGCAGAAGTGCCTCATGCCCTGCGACGGCGTCGTCACGGTGAAGCGGATCGTGCGCGTCGCGGGGCCCGGCGGCAGGTCGTAGACGAAGGTCGTCCACCCGACGTCTCCCGGATGCACGGTCCGGCCCATCAGGGCGCCGTCGACCTCGACGTCGAGGAACACGGGCGCCTGGTTCACGTCCCGGAACGCGGCGTAGGTCAGGCCGGTGTGGCCGGTGAGCCTCGTCCCCGCGGGCACATCGGCGAAGGTCACGTGCATCGGGCCGCGCTCCGTCGGGTGCGCCCACAGGCACCTGCGGGGCCGGAAGCCGACGTCGGAGATGAAAACCTGGCCGACCCAGACCCACGGCTCGCCGGCGGCCTGCGCGCACGAATGGCGGCCCTCGCGCTCCTGCCACGGGCACGGCTTCTCGCCGTCGGGCGCGCCGATCGTCACGCGTGCCGACCGCCACTCGTCGTGGGCGCGCCACAAGGCGGGCATGTAGGTGTCGTTGCGGTACAGCGTGAGGGTCAGACGGTCCAGCGGGTGCCGCTCCAGAGGGGTCATGCCGGCGGTTTCCGGGCTGCGCCGGCCGTCGAGCGCCAGTTCCCAGAGTCTGGGGCGATCGAAGGTGTCGCCGCGCAATTCGTCCTCCAGCGAGATCCATTCGCCGAGGGCCACGCGGGTCTGCGACATCCAGTCGGGGGCGAAGACGACGAGATCGCCCGGCAGGTGGCCGCGGCGGACGATCTCCGCGGCCCGTTCGAAGGACGACATCGGCGGCACGATCCGTTCGGTGAGGCGGTTCCCGATCAGCTCGACGACCGCGACGGCCGGGAGCAGGAGTGCCAGGGCTACGGACCAGCGACTCGATGCGTTCATGATCGGGCGCCGCACGGCTCCTGTCGTGGCCTTGCGCGGCGCCAGCGACCATAGCTGATGCCCGCGTTGCGGTCCAGCCGCGACGGCTGCGGCTGCCTGGCGGCGTTTTGCCACGCTTTCGGGCCTCCGGTATACTGACGGGCGAGTATGGCTGACACCGGCGAAAAGAGTGCGATACCGGCGCCGGGCGGCGAGCAGCTTCCCCGGAAGTTCGGCAAGTACACGCTGATGCGGAAGCTGGCCACCGGGGGGATGGCCGAGTTGTATCTGGCGATCCACCGATCGATCTCCGGCTTCGAGAAGCTGATCGTGATCAAGCAGATCCTGCCGCAGTTCACGGCGGACCCGGAGTTCGTCCGGATGTTCATGGACGAGGCGAAGATCGCCGCGACGCTCAACCACCCCAACGTCATCCAGATATTCGACGTCGGCTCGATCGCCGACCGCTACTTCATCGCCATGGAGTACATCCACGGCGAGGACCTCCGGTCGATCGTCAAGACGATGGTCGGGCGCGGCATGCGCGAGTTCCCCATCGAGCACGCTCTCCAGATCGTCGGCGGTATCTGCGCGGCGCTCGACTACGCCCACACCAAGAAGGGCTTCGAGAACGAGAGTCTCGAGATCGTCCACCGCGACGTCTCGCCGCAGAACGTCCTCGTGACGTTCACCGGCGACGTGAAGCTCGTCGACTTCGGCATTGCGAAGGCCGCCCTGAAGCGGAGGGCGGAGGTGGTCTTGGCGGGCGGCGCCGGAGTCGACACGCAGCAGCCCGAGGAGGGCCAGCTCAGGGGCAAGTTCCCATACATGTCGCCGGAGCAGTGCCGCGGCGAGCCGCTCGACCACAGGTCGGACATCTTCTCGCTGGGCATCATCCTCTTCGAACTGACGACCGGGCGCCGCCTCTTCAAGGGGAAGTCGGAGGTAGAGACGATCCGCAAGATCGTCGAGCAGCCCTACCCGGAGCCGACCAAGGTGCGCCCCGGCTACCCGGCGGCGCTCGAGCCGATCGTCCTGCGCGCCCTGGCACGCGACCGCGACCGGCGGTACGCATCGGCGCGCGAGATGCAGGTGGACATCGAGCGGTTCGTGAGGGACGAGCGGGTGCCGGCCAGCTCGATCTCGCTGGCGAACTTCATGCACGACCTGTTCGGCGACAGGCTCGCGGCGCAACGCCAGGCGATGGCCGAGGGCAAGCAGCTCGCGGACGTGATCGCAGCCGAGCCGGAGCCCGGCGAGATTCGCTTCGACGACATGGCCGACGCCACCGGATCGGGCATCGGCTCGACACCCCGGGCCACCCGCGCGAGACCCACGGGGCCGATGGAGGTCGCGCGGCGTTCGAGAGCCGGCTTGTGGGCCGGCGCATCCGTCGCCGTCGTCGCCGTCGCCGTCGTCGCCCTGTTCCTGGCGACGCGCGGCGCCGACGAGACTCCGGCCGGGTTGCCGCCCGCGCCGGAGGCCGGCGATGCGATCGAGCCCCGGTCCCTGCCGGATGTGCCCGCGGCGGCGGCCGAGGCGGCCGCCGCGCCGACTCCGGTCGTCGCCGGCGTCCTGCTCTTCACCGGCGTGGCCCCGGGGATGAAGGTCTTCCTCGACGGCAAGTTCGTCTTCGAGAACCGCGGTGTCGCCCCGGACGACGCGCCCATGCCCCTCACCAGTGCCGGCGATCACGTCCTGCGCCTGGATCATCCCGACTACGTGGCCGACGAGATCCCCCTGGTGCTGCCGGAAGACGGATTGGCCCCGGCCAAGTCCTACGGCGACGGGTGGATCATCGACCTGGGGGCCGCCTATGTGCGCCCGCTGGCGGAAGGCGAGGTCTACGTGTCGCTGGCGATCGCCGACGAGGGGGCCGAACTGCGGCTGAACGGCGAGCCGGCGCCCTACCGGCCCGGCGAGCGGCTGCGGCGGCGCGCGAGGCTCGTGGACGGCTCGGTCAAGGTCGAAGTGACGAAGCGCGGCTACGAGGAGTGGCGGCGGTTCCTTCGGCCGGATGCCGGTTCGCCGACCGAAGTCTCCGTGTCCGCGCCGATCAATCTAGCCAGGGCCGGCGGCGGACCGGGGCCGCGCCAGGATGCCGGCGGCACGGCCCCGCCGCCAGGCGGCACGGGCACGCTGCGCGTGCGGTGCGACCCCTGGGCCGCCGTGTCGATCCAGGGCCACGGCACGCAGAACACCCCGCTGTCGATCGAGCTGCCGGCGGGGAGCTACACGCTGCGGTTCTCCAATCCGGAACAGGGCCTGGAGGGGCGAACGACCGTCACGATCCGGCCGGGCGAGACGGCGAAGGTCACGAGCTGCTGGTAGGCTCCGGAATTCAGGCGAGTGCGCGGCGGCGCTCGGCAAGGCGCCACGCGTATGGTGCAGGAGACGGGTCGTCGTCGATCGCCGACCGGAACGATCAGAGCAGCGCAACGAATTCGTCCACGCCGAGCCCTGCCTGGCGGATGATCGCGCGCAACGTGCCGCGGTCCAACACGTGGTGATCGGGGACGACGACCTGCGCGAACGGGACGTCGCGACGAATCACGACATGGCTTCCTTCCTGGCGCCGGACGCGAAACCCCGCCCGCTCGAGCGCCCGAATGCAGTCGCGGCCGGAGATCGACGGCAGCTTGCTCATACGGCCACGACGAGCGTTTCGAACCGCTCTTCGGGCACGGGCAAGCGATCCTCCTGCAGCGCGGCGACATACCCCTGGATGGCCTCCCGGATGTTCGCGATCGCCTCATCGCGGCTCTTCCCCTGGCTGACACAGCCCGGCAAGCTCGGGCACTCCGCCACCCAGTAGCCATCCTCGCCCGGATAAATGATGACCTGTCTCATCCGCATCCTCCCGGTCGAACAGCATAGCACAGCGGCCGGAAGGCGACGGCGCGACGATATTGGTCACCGCGGAGCACGCAGAGAACACAGAGACCATTCTCTGCGCCCTCTGCGGTCTCTGCGGTGATTCATCGTTTGGTTGCGGCGCCTGCCTGCCCTGCCTGCCGGCAGGCAGGCGGCAGGCAG
>CAMTWF010000258.1:0-9362 GCA_947085355.1 uncultured delta proteobacterium | reverse complement strand
CGCGGACCCGCTCGATCACGCGGCGCAGGACGTGGCGCTTGCCCTTGAGCGAGTGGTTCCCGGGCAGCATCAGCCGAACACGCGCCAGCGCCACGTACATGACCCGCGCTTAGGGCACTCGACAGTCGCAGTCAAGAGTTGAGAGTCCAACGGGTGCATCCCCCCAACAGGGGCCAGGCATGTTCCACCTCGTGGCGCCGCGGATGCACCCGGGCCTGCGCCGGGCCTGCGGCGCGCCTTGACTTCGGCCGGCGGATGCCATAGCTACGCCGGGCCCGGCGCCAGCTGCGGTCGGGCGACCGTTGGGGATGTCGCGGGGGGAGAGGGCGCGCATGGCGTTCGAGCTTTCGCCGGAACGCGCCGAGCGGCTCGAGGCGCTGCTCGGCCGATACCCGAACAAGGCGGCGGCATGCCTGCCGTTGTTGCACCTCGCGCAGGAAGAGCGCGGTTGCGTCGACGCCGAAGTCGTCGCGTTCGTCGCCGCGACGCTCGACGTCCCGCCGGGCCGGGTGGAAAGCGTCGCCTCCTTCTACACGATGTACGACCGGCGCCCCGTCGGGCGCCACCATCTCCGGATCTGCACGAACCTCTCGTGCTCGCTGATGGGCGCCGAGCACCTCCGCGAGCAGCTCGCCGGGGAACTCGGCATCCGTCCCGGCGAGACGACCGGCGACGGGCTGTTCACGCTGTCGGAGGTCGAGTGCCTCGCCTCGTGCGGCACGGCGCCGGTGATGCAGGTCAACGACGACTACCACGAGAACCTCACGCCGGAGTCGCTGCGCAAGTTGATCGCCGACCTCCGCGCCGCGCCGGCCGGGGGAGGGTGAGGGGTACGGCGGTGGAGCGGGTCGTCACGCGCAACTTCGGCGAGCCGGGCGTGCACAAGCTCGCCGTCTACGAGCAGCGCGGCGGCTACAAGGCCGCCCGCAAGGCGCTCGGAATGCCCGCCGCCGACGTCGTCGCCGAGGTCAAGAAGGCGAACCTGCGCGGACGCGGCGGCGCCGGCTTTCCCGCCGGCGTCAAGTGGGGGTTCATCCCGAAGACCGACGCGCCGAAGTACCTCATCGTCAACGCCGACGAGGGCGAGCCCGGCACGTTCAAGGACAGGGCGCTGATCGAGAAGGACCCCCACCAGCTCGTCGAGGGCTGCATCATCGCGGCGTACGCGATCGACGCCCATCGGTGTTACGTGTACGTCCGCGGCGAGCTGGTGCGGGCGGCGCGGATCCTCCAGGCGGCGATCGACGAGGCGGCGGCGCGCGGGTACATCGGGAAGCGATGCTTCGGGCGGCCGTTCGAGCTGGAGATCACGATCCATCGCGGCGCCGGGGCGTACATCTGCGGCGAGGAGACCGCGCTGCTGGAGTCGCTCGAGGGGAAGATCGGCGAGCCGCGGCTCAAGCCGCCGTTCCCGGCGTCGGTGGGCGCGTTCGGGCGCCCGACGATCGTGAACAACGTCGAGACGCTGGCGTGCGTGCCGCACATCATCGAGCGCGGCGGCGACTGGTTCGCGGCGCTCGGGACGCCGGGCGACGGCGGCACGAGGGTCTTCGGCGTGTCGGGGCACGTGAAGCGGCCCGGACTGTACGAACTGCCCGTGGGGACCCCCCTGCGGACGCTCGTATTCGACCACGCCGGAGGCATCCGCGGCGACCGCAAGGTCAAGGCCGTCATCCCCGGCGGATCGTCGACGCCGGTGTTGCTGCCGGAGCATCTCGACGCGCCGCTGTCGGTCGAGGGGCTCAAGGCCGTCGGGTCGATGATCGGCTCGGGCGCCGTCATCGTCATGGACGAGACGACCTGCACGGTGCGGGCGATGTGGCGGCTGGCGCGGTTCTACCGCCACGAGTCGTGCGGCCAGTGCACGCCGTGCAGGGTGGGCTGCGGCTGGATCGAGCGCATCCTCCACCGCATCGAGGGCGGCCTGGGGAGGGAGTCCGACCTCGACCTGCTGCGCAGCGTGGCCGACAACATGATGGGGACCACCGTCTGCCCGCTCGGCGACGCCTGCGCGATGCCGACGCTGGGGTTCCTCGATCGGTTCCGGGTGGAGTTCGAGGCCCACGTGCAGCAGGGCAAGTGCCCGTTCGGCGGGGTGCTCGGATGAGTGTGGCGACGCGGTTCGCATGCACCGGGGGGCTGTTCGGCGCTTCGCGCCTCACCGCCCCCCGGACCCCCGCGGACCCTCGCGGCAAAGCCGCTCGGGTCCTTCTCCTGGTCGCATCGGCGGTCGTCGTCCTGGCGCCGGCCGCCGCGGCGCAACCCGGCGTCGCCGCCGGGTCCGATCCGGCCGTGGTGTCGGCCCCCGCGTCCGGCGGCGAGCCGGCGTTCGCGAGGCCCGCGCTGGTGACGCGCCACCGGGAGGAGTCGGCCGGCGGCCGGCAATCGTCCCGGACGCACGCGGTGCTGTTCTGGTTCGGTTTCGCGGGCGCCGTCGTCGGCGCGGGCGTCGCGGTGGCCTCGCGCACGCCGATGCGGTCCGTGCTCGGGCTGCTGGGCGTGGTGCTTTCGACGGCGGGGTTGTACCTGCTGTTGCGGGCCGAGCTGCTTGCGGCGATCCAGGTGATCGTCTACGCGGGCGCGGTGGTGGTGCTTTTCGCGTTCGTCATCATGTTCCTCCAGCAGGGGGCGCTGCCGCCTCCGGGCGAGCGGTGGCTGCCGGTGCGGTTCCTGGCGGCGGTCGCGCTTGCCTGGCTGTTCTACCTCGCGGCGCCGGAACTCGCGGAGATGGGGCGCGGGACGCGGACGCCGCTACCGGCCGGCTTCGGGACGACCGCCGGGCTGGGGGACGCACTGTTCACGACGTATCTGGTCCCGTTCGAGGCGCTGTCGATGCTGCTGCTGGCGGCGATCGTCGGGGCGGTGGCCGTGACCCGCGGCGACGGGGCGGCGGGGCGACGCGGACGGCGGGCGGGCTCGTGATGTTGGACGTCGGCCTCAGCCACTACCTGCTTCTGGCGGCGTTCGTCTTCACGACCGGCGCCGTCGGTTTCGTCTGGCGCCGCAACGCGATCATCGCGCTGGTATCCATAGAGCTGATGCTCAACGCCTCCAACATCGCGCTGGTGGCGTTCAACCGGTACAACCCGGTGGACCACGCCGGCCAGGCGTTCGCTCTCTTCGTCGTGGCGATCGCCGCCGCCGAGGCGGCGGTCGGGCTGGCGATCATCGTCGCGGTGTACCGGCTCCGCCGATCGGTGCGGACCGACGACGTGGACGCGCTGAAGGGGTGACGGAGACGCGATGGTCGAGTCGAATCCGTACATCGCCTGGATCGTCGGCTTCCCGCTCCTCGGGGCGATCCTCAACGGTTTCCTCCTGTCGTGGATCGGCAAGCTGCTGCCGCGCGGCACGAGGGCGAACCTCACGGCGCGCTCGACGGTCGGCCTCATCGCGGTCCTCTGCGTCGTCTTCCCGTTCCTGATCGCGCTGGCCGCGACGATCCGCCTGGTGGGCGGCTCGCCGGGCCGCGAGTTCATCGCGGTGCTCTGGCAGTGGCTGCCGATGGCGGACCTGGTCGATCGCGGGCTCTACCACGGCGCCGGCCTCTTCCCGCCGGCGGCCGCCGACCTGTCGGTCGCGGCCGGCTTCGTCTTCGACCGTCTGTCGGCGGTGATGACGCTGGTGGTCACCGGCGTGGGCTCGCTGATCCACATCTACTCGATCGGCTACATGGGCCGCGATCCCGGCTACCGGCGCTACTTCACGTATCTCAACCTGTTCGTCTTCTCGATGCTGGTGCTGGTGCTGGCCGACAACATGGTCCTGATGTTCGTCGGCTGGGAGGGGGTCGGGCTCTGCTCGTACCTCCTCATCGGGTTCTGGTTCGACAAGGAGGCGAACGCGGCGGCCGGCAAGAAGGCGTTCGTCGTCAACCGGATCGGCGACCTTGGGTTCATCCTGGGGATCCTGCTGCTGGTCGGGTGGCTGGGCGCCGTCGACTGGAACGGCCTGCGCGAGGCGGTGGCGTCCGCCGATCCCGACGTGCTGTCCGCGGGGACGGTCATGGGCACGTCGGTCGCGTTCCTTGCCTGCATGTTCCTGCTGATCGGGGCGGCGGGGAAGAGCGCGCAGATACCGCTGTTCGTGTGGCTTCCGGACGCGATGGCCGGTCCGACGCCGGTTTCGGCGCTGATCCACGCCGCGACGATGGTGACGGCGGGCGTGTACATGATCGCCCGGCTGGACTTCCTCTTCCTGCTGTCGCCGACGGCGATGGCGGTGGTGGCGACGGTCGGCGCCGCCACGGCGCTGTTCGCCGCGACGATCGGTTTCGCCCAGACCGACATCAAGCGGGTGCTGGCGTATTCGACGATCAGCCAGCTCGGGTACATGTTCCTCGCGGTCGGCGTCGGGGCGTTCTCGGCGGGGATCTTCCACCTGTTCACGCATGCTTTCTTCAAGGCGTGCCTGTTCCTCTGCGCAGGCTCGGTGATCCACGCGATGGCGGACCGGCAGGACATCCGCGAGATGGGCGGGCTTCGCCGCGTGATGCCGGTGACGCACTGGACGTTCCTGGTCGCGACGCTGGCGATCGCCGGCTGCCCGCCGCTGTCGGGGTTCTTCTCCAAGGACGAGATCCTCTGGACCGCCTTCTCGGGCACGGCGATCCTGCGCAGCGGCCTGGTCCCCGACTTCTGGCCCGTCGTCCTGTGGCTTGCCGGTCTGGCGGCGGCCGGGTGCACGGCGTTCTACATGTTCCGCGTGTACTTCCTCGTCTTCTGGGGCGACTCGCGCGCCCCCCAGGAGGTGCGATCGGCGCTGCACGCGCCCGAGCGGCGTTCGGCGGCGTCGTGGCTGTGGAACGAGCCGCACACGCCGGTGTCGATGCGCTTCGTGCTGATCGTCCTGGGCGCCTGTTCCGCGGCGGCGGGGCTGATCGGCATGCCGCACGTGTTCCACGTGCCGAACCTGTTCCAGAAGTGGCTGGCGCCGTCGGTCGCGGCGTTCGGCGGCGGGGGCACGGCGCTGGAGGAATGGTTCCTCATGGGCGTGTCGGTCCTCGCGGCCGTCCTGGGCGCCTGGACGGCCTGGACGTTCTACCGCGAGTACCCGTCGCGGCAGGCGCAGGCGGTGGTCGGGGCGGCGCCGCGGCTGTACCGCCTGGTGCTGGACAAGTACCGGATCGACGAGGCGTACGGCTGGTCGATCGTTCGGCCCGCCCGGTCGATCGCCTTCGCGTGCTACGAGATCGTGGACCGGGTGCTGATCGACACGATCCTGGTGACCGGCTCCGCCTACGCCGCGTCGGCGGCGGGGGCCATGTTCCGCAGGTTCCAGAGCGGCGTGATCCACCGCTACGCGGCGGTCATGGCGATCGGTCTGGCGGGGGCCGTCCTGTTCGTCGCCAAGCCGTTCGCGTCGGTGCCGCTGGTCGAGCGGCCGATCGCGTTCGCGACCGACGGCGGCAGGGATCCGGCGACGGGCGAGGTGCTGCTGCGGCTGGCGATGCCGGACGCGCCGTACGTCTACGAAGTCGACGCGGGGCCCGACGGCGAGTTGGACGTCGATCCCGAGGCGTCGCCCGAGCGGGGTCCGTCGGGGGCGGCCGATACGATCCGCCTCTGCCTGCCCGAGGGCGATCACGTCGTGCGCGTCACGGCGCGGAGCCGTTTCGAGATGTCGCAAACGATCGACCTGGCGGTGCGCGTCGAGGGGGCCGTGCCCTGTGCGGCCGGGGCCGGGGAATCCGGGATCGGCGGCGGGGAGGGCGCACCGTGACGTCCCACCTGCTCACGCTGCTCGTGGCGCTCCCCGTCGTCGCGGCGCTCGGGCTGCTCTGCTTCCCGCGCCGTCTCGTCCGCGCGCAGCAGGTCTACGCGACGATCGCGTCGGGCGTCGTCTTCCTCCTGTCCCTGCGGTTGCTGAAGGCGGGCCAGGTGGACGCCGAGGGGTTCCTCGTGGCGTTCCGCAAGCAGGTCGAGTGGATCCCGTCGTTGGGGATCTCGTATTCGGTCGGCGTCGATGGGATCTCGCTGTTCCTGGTGCTGCTGACGACGCTGCTGACGCCGATCGCGATCCTGTCGTCGTTCCGGGCGGTCGAGGACCGGGCTCGGGGTTTCCTGGCGGCGTTCCTGGTGCTCGAGTCGGCGATGATCGGCGCTTTTGTCGCGCTGGACATGTTCCTGTTCTTCCTCTTCTGGGAGGCGATGCTGATCCCGATGTTCCTGATCATCGGGGTATGGGGCGGGCCGCGGCGGGTGTACGCGGCGGTCAAGTTCTTCCTCTTCACGATGGTCGGCTCGGCGCTGATGCTGGTCGCCATCCTGTACCTGGCGTACCAGCATTCGTGGCTGCACGGCGGCCGGTGGACGTTCGACTACTTCGCGCTGCGTGACGTGATGCTGCCGCTGTGGCCGCAGATGACGGCGTTCCTGGCCTTCACGTTGTCGTTCGCGATCAAGGTCCCGATGTGGCCGTTGCACACGTGGCTTCCGGACGCGCACGTCGAGGCGCCGACGGCGGGGTCGGTGATCCTGGCCGCCGTGCTGCTGAAGATGGGGACCTACGGCTTCCTGCGCTTCTCGATGGGCCTGTTCCCGTACGCGGCGTCGCTGGCTGGTCCGACGATCGCGGCGATCGCGGTGGTCGGGATCATCTACGGCGCCCTGGTCGCCTGGAAGCAGCGCGACATCAAGAAGCTGGTCGCCTACTCCTCCGTGTCGCACCTCGGCTTCGTGATGCTCGGCCTCGCGGCGGCCGAGCCGCGGGCGGTCACCGGGGCGGTCTTGCAGATGCTGAACCACGGGATATCCACCGGCGCCCTGTTCCTCCTCGTCGGCGTGCTGTACGAGCGGCGCCACACGCGGAACATGGACGAGTTCGGCGGGCTGGCGTCGGTGATGCCGATGTACGCGGCGGTGTTCCTGATCGTGACGCTGTCGTCGATCGGCCTGCCGGGGACCAACGGCTTCGTCGGCGAGTTCCTCGTGCTGTTCGGGACGTTCCAGTCCGAGTTCCTGCCCCGCGCCCGGTGGCTCGTGGCGCTTGCCGGGCTCGGGATCATCCTCGGAGCGGTCTACATGCTCGGGATGTACCTGCGCATGTTCTTCGGCCCGGTCCGCAACCCGCGCAACGAGGGGCTGGCCGACATCGGGCCGCGCGAGATCGCCTGCTTCGTCCCGATCGTGGCGCTCGTGTTCGTCATCGGCGTCCTCCCCGGCCTCTTCACGGGCCGCATGGCCGACTCGGTGAGCCGCGCCTGCGTCTCCTACGAGGTCCGCTCCCGCGCCGAGGCGCACATCAGGCGCCACGAGCCGCTCGACGGGCCCGCGTCGTACGCCGAGTGGGTCCTGCGTTCCCGCGGCATCATCGCGAGCGGTCATCTCCCGACCCCCGAGGCGGCGCCGTGAGGTGGTTCAACGCCGCGACGGCGCTCTTCCCCGTGCTGGCGGTGTCCGCCGGGGCGTTGCTGCTGATGGTCCACGAGGCGGTCCTCGGCGCGAGGCCGGAACCGGACGGCGGCGACGTGGACGCGATCGTGCGCGTCCGGCTCCGCTCGGCGATCCGCAACGCCTTCGCGGTCGGGACGCTCGCGGCCGCCGGCGCCGGCAGCCTGGTCCTGTGGCTGCTTGCGCGTCGCGCCGAGGCGCTCGACCCCGAACGGCTCGCCTCCATCGTCGAACGCACGGCGGGCCTGGGCGGCGACCGGTTCGCGCTGCTGGTCTTCGCGACGCTGGCGATCGGCGGCAGCGTCGTGCTGCTGCAGGCCGGCGGCTACCTGCGCGAGCTGGGGATCGACCGCGGCGAGTTCGCGATCCTGGTGCTCCTCGGCGTGCTCGGCGGGATGTTCCTGTCGGCGGCGCGGGACATGCTGATGATCTTCATCGGGCTGGAGACGCTGTCGCTTGGGACCTACGCGCTCGTCGCATTCCAGCGGGCGTCGGTGCGGAGCGCCGAGGCGGCGCTCAAGTATTTCCTGCTCGGTTCGTTCGCCGCGGCGATCATGCTCTTCGGGATGGCGCTGCTGTACGGCGTGACGGGGAGCCTGTCGCTGGCCGACGTGGGCGCGGCGCTGGCGTTCGGAACGCCCGGCTCGGTGGAGCCGGCGGCGGCGATCGGGATGGTGATGGTGGCGGCCGGGCTGCTGTTCAAGGTTTCGGCGGCGCCGTTCCACATGTGGACGCCGGACGCCTACGAGGGCGCATCGACGCCGGCGACGGCGTTCATGTCGGTGGTGGTCAAGACGGCGGCGTTCGCGGTGCTGGCGCGGGTGCTGCTGGTCGCGTTTCCGCACGGTTCGGCGCTGTCGTCGCCGCCGGCGGGGTGGGCGGCGATCCTGACGGGGGTGGCGATCCTGACGATGTTCGTCGGCAGCCTGGCGGGCCTGGCGCAGGAGAACGTCCGGCGTCTGCTGGCGTATTCGAGCATCGCGCACGCCGGCTACGCGCTGGTGGCGGTGATTGTCGCGGGGGCGATCCGGAGCCCGGTGTCGTCGGAGGTCGCGCACGTGCAGGTCGAGGCGATCTCCGGGCTGCTGTACTACCTGCTGGCGTACACTGTGGCCAACGCCGGCGCGCTGGCCGTGGTTTCGATGTGCGCTCGGGGCAACCGCGAGGCGACGACGGTGTCCGACCTGGCGGGTCTCGCCACGCGCAGCCCGCTCATGGCGCTCGGCTTTGCCGTCTGCGTGCTGTCGCTGACCGGCATCCCGCCGACCGCCGGGTTCTTCGGCAAGTTCTACGTCTTCCGGGCCGCGGTGCAGGCCGACATGGTTCCGCTGGCGGTGATCGGCGTGCTGACGAGCGTGGTGGCGGCCTACTACTACCTGCGGCTTCTGGTGGCGATCTACATGCGCGAGGCCGAGCCTGAGGAGGCGGCGACGCCCGTGCCGTCCGCCGCCGGCACGCTGGCGGTGGTCGCGTCGTCGCTGCTGGTCCTGGCCGCGGGCCTCTTCCCCTCCCGCTACCTATCGGTTGCCGCGCAGTCCGTCGCCGACATGCTCGGGCTCTGACGGCCCCCGGGCCGGCTGGGGTTTCGGGTTTCGGGTTTCGGGTTTCAATCGTAGCTTCTCAAAAACTGGTGGCGGAGGCTGCGGGTCCTGAACCGCGTAGGTCAACGGATTTTGCGGTCTCCCGGTTTTTCGACTGTAGCGGCGAGGCGTAGCGCGGGGCGCGCGCCTCCGTTTCGTGGCGGCAAGATGTAGTGCTGCGCGCGCCCCGCGCAAGCCCGCCGCCGCGACGGATCGTGACAGCCCGAAGGTGAGGGGTTCGCCACGGCGGGCTTGCGCGGGGACGCGCCCCGGCATGTCCCCGAACTACACACTGCCGCTGCCGGGGGCGCGTCCCCGCGCTACGCCTACGCCGCTACAGTCGAAAAACCGGCAGGCGACAAGGGACACACCCCGGGATCGGCAAGTCGCG
>CAMTWF010000257.1:0-15056 GCA_947085355.1 uncultured delta proteobacterium | reverse complement strand
ATGAGGAGCAAGCTGCTGGTGTTGGCGACGCTGGCCGCGGTTGCCGCCGCGACCCGGCCCGGCTTGGCGCAGGAGATCCTCCTCGAGGGGCCGCTGGCCGGCGCGCCGGCCGTGCGCCGGCTCGTCCTGTTCCGCGAGGGGCGGTTCTTCGCGACGCCGACGATCAACTTCACGCTGCTGGACACGTACCGGAGGCACATCCTTTTCGGCGCCAAGGCGGAGTACAACATCTTCGACTGGCTGTCGGCGGGCGTGCATTTCGCCGGCGGCTTCGGGTTCCGGACGGGTGTGGCGGACCAGATCAACGATCTGGGCGAGGACGACATCCCCGGTCAGGACTACGATCTGAACTTCCCGCGGAAGGGCTACATCGACAGCCAGCTCGGACAGCTCCAGTGGCTTGGAGCGATCGAAGGCCGCATCGTTCCATTCCGCGGGAAGTTCTCGCTGTTCGGCAAGCTGTTCTTCGCCATGGACGTGTACGGGTTCCTGGGCGTAGGAATCGCGGGCGTCAAGGAGCGCGCCGCGACCGACTGCTCCGCCGGCGTCGAGGGCGCCAGATGCCCGACATTCACCGACCGCGACGGGAACGGCATCGACGACGACAACACGACGGCCACGGGCTACCTCCCGATGGAATCGCGGGTGGCGGTCGGTCCGACGTTCGGTGTCGGCCTCACCGTCTTCTTCAACGAATGGATCGGTCTCAACCTCGAGTACAGGTCGACGCCGTTCACGCGGAACGAGTCCGGAACCGACGAATGGGGGACGACCGAGTTCGGCGAGGGTGAGGTCTACCTCGACCGCAAGATCGACGCGGAGGACCGGTACCTGAGCTGGAACCACATGATGAGCATCGGCTGCACGTTCGCCTTCCCGATGGAGGCTCGCCGCACGGAATAGGCAGGGCGCGGCGGCGAAGCCCGCTACGCCTTCGGACGCCGCTTCACGACCCCGGATCGGTCCACGACGAAGCCCTTCGGCAGGATCTCCTCGACGGCGCCCCGGTGGCCGTGGACGGCCCAGCCGGCATCCACCAGCAGATCGATCGCCGCGTTGCGCACCCGCACGGACTCCTCGCGCAGCAACGCGGCGACGACCGCCTCCCGCGTCGACTCGTCGCGGATCCCGGCGAGCGCGGCCAGCGCCTGGAACCTGACTTCCTCGTTGACGTCCTCCAGGAACCTGGCGACGGCGCCCGCGACACGCTCGCCGTCGAACTCCGCCATCTCCTTGATCACCTCGATCTTCCGCTGCGGGTTCCTCTCGTACTCGGTGTCGAACCCGGCGAGCAGATCGATCAGGATGTCCCGCAGGGCGTCCCGGTGCAGGATCTTTCCGAGGATCCTGACCTGCCAGGTGACGGTTTCCATGGCCTTGAACGACCGGAGCAGGCTCGGGACGACGGCGTCGCCGCGACCCGCGAGGACGTCGGCGACGTACTCCTTCTCCTCGTTGTCCACCGCCGACGGCTCGACGTAGATACCCAAGCGGCGTACGAGGGCGTCGACGGCTGCGTCGCTCCGATCCTCCGCGACGGCCTGCAGCGACGCCCATCGCTCCTCGGTGTGCAGGTGCTTGTTCAGCAGGCGCTTGATGTGACGTTCCAGCGCCCTCGGGACGGCGGCGCGCCCGTCCGGCGGGTCCCCCGCGGCCGCGGTCCCCCGACCTTTCCCGCGAAAGAAGTCCAGGATTCCCATCTGGTCCGCGTCGCGACCCGGGAGCGGATCGTGGCTCCGGCCCTACCTGACGATCGGCTTGAATGTTATCTGGCCGCCGGAGACGACGATATCGAAGTCGACATGGCGGCCCGGGTTCTTCTGCAGGATCTTCTGCTCGTTGTCGACGATGCGAGCGCGGAAATCCTCGTACGAGGTGCCCGCCGGGTCCTGCCCGACCTGGCGTTGCGCCGCCTGGAACCTCGCGTACAGATCCCGGTACCTCGCCTCCGCGGGATCGGCGCTCATCCCCGCGTCCGCAGCCGCCTCGCTTCCCGGCTCGGCCTCCTCCTCGTCCCCCAGGAGCGAGGCCATGAGCTGGTTGATCCTGTACGACAAGCCTCCGACCTCCGCACTGCGAACGTCGAACCTGTGGGTCCAGTCACCGTTCATGAGGCGCAGCAGACCGTCCTCGATCTGGGTGATCGGCTTGATGAAGTGGTGGGCCAGCAGCAGGGCGAACACGATGGCGAGGATCGCCGCCGCGGCCGTGAAGACCCATGTCCATCCGACCGTCGACATCGCCTCGATGGATGGCCGCTTGTCGACCAGCACCGTGACGGCAAGCGGACCGACGGCAAACCCGGTGTCGTCGCGGGCGATCTGGCCGGCCGAGTTGATCAAGCCCGCCGTCATCGCGCGGTAGCTCGACTCGCCGAACTCGAAATCGCCCGGCGGGGCCGATCCCTTGTCCTTCGCGGCGTCGTTGCCCGCCACGCTCCGAACGTCCGCGGCCACGGCATCCAGAAGGGCCTTCCGGAAGTCCTCGGCCAGACCCTCCTTCTCGCTCGGGTTGTCGTTGCCCGCGCCGACGATCTGGACCTCGGCCTGCCCCGCCGCGGCGGGGGCCTTGCGGAACAGCAGGACCTTCGCCCGCGCCTCGCGCGCCACCGGCGCCAGGTTCTCGACCTTCACGGCGACGGCCACCAGTCCCCCCGTGCGTCCTTCGGCGTTGCGCGACGGCACGACCGCCACGTCGACGAACCCGGTCGTCTGATCCTCGATCTTCCGGAGCGGGTACCACAGGTCGCGGTAGACCATGCCGCGACGAACCTGGGAAACGATCCTCTCGGCGACCGGCGGCGCGATCCCCTCGAAGATCCCGTCGATCGTCGTCTGGTAGTAGTGCCGGTCCGCCGTGTCCCTCCGGAACTCGCGATTCTTGGCGATGCCCCGGCCCGTCACCGCGTCCAGCAGCCAGACGAACTCGACCTTGAAGGCCGTCTTCCCGGTTATCTCGCTCATCGATGCCGCCGCCGCCTCATGGCCGAGCAGCGTGAAGAGGCGTCCGTTGATCTCGTCCGCCAGGCCGACGATCCCCTTGGCCGCGAACGCCGTGCATGCCTCGAACCTGCCGGGGTCGAACTCCATCTTCGGGTCGAACGCCACCTCGACCGGCGCGTCAGCCTCGACCGGCCGGCGCCTCGCCGGGGCCTCCCCCGCCCGTTGCGCCATGACCTGCTCGACCTGACGCTCGATCGCCTGTCGGACCACCGCCTCCAGACCCGGCAGGTACGCCTCCCGGCATGCGGTGAACCCGAACTGATCGGCCGTGAGCATCGTGGCGACGTTGAGCAACGCGAACAGGCCGGCCACCTCGTTGTCGGAACAGGCGTCCCCCTCGCAGATCGGGATCCCGGCCGAGAAGATCGACAGGAAGTCGGAACGCTCCTCGTCGGAGCACCCCACAAGTCGGCAGATCTGCGCTCCGTTGCGGTACGCGATCGCCTTCGCCGCCAGATCGGGCACGCCGGCGTCCGGCGGGGCCGCCGCCGGGGCCGCGGGATCCGCCGAAGGCGGAGCCTCGGCCGGCGGTGAAGATCCGGTCGCCGGCGGGGCCGGCGGAGCGGCCGCGGGAGGCGCCGGCGGGGCCGGCGGAGCGGCCGCGGGAGGCGCGGCCTCTTCCGGCGGAACCGGCTTGGCCGACCGCTCCGGCTTGCCGGAAACGCCGTCCTTGTCCGGGTGGTCCGGGGCGGCCGCCTTCGCGGCCTCGCCCGCGTGGATCGCAGCCTTGCCGGGGAGCGCATCGGCCCGCACGGCGGACTCGACGCCGACCGCCGCCGACGGCGAAGAGGATCCGGCGACAGGCGGCGCGGCGGGCGGAGGAACGACCGGGGGCGCGCCGCCGGACGGCGCGGCCTCGGCGGATCCCAGCTTGAGCCTCGGATCGGCCTTGACCAGCCGCTCGAAGACCTCGCGCTGATCGATTTCGCCACGGAGCTGGAGGAACCTGCGCAGGATCCGGAGGCGGGTTTCCTCCGCCGCGACCTTGCGCCACTGGTCGAGGATCAAGGACACCTTCGGGTTGGCGGCCGCCAGGTTCGCAAGCGCCACCAGCTTCAAGCCGCGCGCGTCCAGCGCGGCACGGACGTGCGCCGAGGCCTCTTGCACCGCCGAATCGAGCGCCGCCTCCTGGTTGGCCGCGAGCTTCCAGTCGATGCAGGTGCGGACCGAGACGCCCAGCGCGACGACGAGAACCAGGTAGATTCCGATCAACTTGAGTCGCATGCGATCCCCATCTCCCGAAACGGCCCGCGAAAGCCTCCCGTCGGCCCGGCAGAAGCCGTATGATGCGCGGAACTACCACGGCGGTTCCGGATATGTCAACGCCGAAAATCCGGAGCCCCGCCGGGTCAAGGGAGGACGAATACGGTGGAGAAGAAGCTCGGTATCGTGCGCGACGACGTGTTCCTGGGTCACGAGGCGCCCGGCTACCACCCGGAATGCCCCGACAGGCTGATCGCAGCGGGCGAGGCGCTGGATTCGGAAGGGCTATCGAGCGGGGCGAGGATCTTCCCCGCCCGGGCGGCGACCACGGAGGAACTCGGCCGGGTACACGACCCGCGGTACGTCAAGTCGGCCCTGGCGGCCCTGCAACGCGGCTCCGGCTTCTTCGACGGCGACACGTACTTCTGCGAGGGAACGGAGGCCGCGGCCCTCGGCGCGGCCGGCGGCTGCATCGATGCGGCGATCGCGATGCACCGCGGCGAGGTCGACGTCGTCATGGCCCTGCCGCGGCCGCCGGGACACCACGCGACGAGGGCGCGGGCGATGGGGTTCTGCGTCTTCAACAACGTGGCGGTCGCCGCGGGCGCGCTGCTGGCGGAGGGGGTCGAGCGGCTCCTGATCGTCGACTGGGACGTGCACCACGGCAACGGGACGCAGGACATCTTCTACCGGGATCCGCGGGTCCTGTTCGTTTCGCTCCACCTGTGGCCGCACTATCCCGGGTCCGGGGCCTCCGACGAGATCGGCGAGGGGCCCGGACGCGGGTTCACCGCGAACGTGCCGCTGCCGCACGGGGCGGGCAACGCGGACGCGCTCGGGACGATGGAACGGCTGGTGGAGCCGCTCGCGGCATCGTTCCGCCCGCAACGCGTGCTGGCGTCCACCGGCTTCGACGGTCACCGGGACGATCCCCTCGGCGGCATGCGGCTCGACGAGGACGGATTCCACGCGCTGGGCGCGAAGCTGCGGGACATCGCCGCCCGCACGGCGGACGGCAGGGTCATGATGGTGCTGGAGGGCGGCTACAACCTGCGGGCGCTCGCGACCTCCGTGGTCGCCGCGGTCCGCGGAGCGATCCGCGGCGGCGCGCCGAGGGCCGCGGATGCAGGCGCGGCGGCGCCGCGAGCGACGGCGGCGGTAGACCGCACGATCGAGGCGCTGCGACCGTTCTGGAGCGGATCGTTCACGGGATGACGACGAGGTCGCGCGGGAGGGTCGAAATGCGCCGGTGCCCCTCGGACGTCACCACGACGAGATCCTCCAGCCGCACGCCGCCCTCGTCGTGGTAGTAGAGGCCGGGCTCCACCGTCACGACGTTGCCCGCCTCGAGCCGAGCGTCGCCCTCGATGCGGCCGAGATGCGGGGGCTCGTGGATTTCCAGCCCCACCCCGTGCCCCGTGCCGTGGATGAATCCCTCGGCCCGGCCCGGTTCCACGCGGTTCTCGAAGCCGTGGGAGGCGAGGAGATCCTGCGCGGCCGAGTGGACGTCGCGCAGGAGGACTCCCGGCCGGAGGGCCGCCAGGGCGGCCTCCTGCGCGGCGCGGATTGCGCCGTACATGCGCAGCACGCCCCGCGACGGAGTCCCCTTGACGAACGTGCGCGTGATGTCTCCGTAGTAGCCGGTGGACAGCGAACGCGGAAACACGTCGACCACTATCGGGACGTCGGCCGACAGCGGCCCCGACCCGACATCGTGCGGGATGGCGGACGCCCGGCCCGACGACACTATCGTCCGCTCCAGGAGGAACCCCTCGGCGAACAGGACCGTCTCGACCTCCCGGCGGACCCGCTCGCTGGTGAGCGGCTCGCCCGCCAGCGTCAGCGCGCCGCGGTCGCGGCGCGCGTCCCAGAGCATCTGCTCGACGAGCCCCACGGCGCGTTCGGCGGCCGCCTCCGACGTCGCGATGGCCCGGACCTCCTCCTCGGTCTTGACCGACCGTTCGGGGAAGAACGGCGCGGCGCCGACGGCCACATCGAGCGGCGTCTTGCGAAGGGCCTCGACGATCCACGCCGGGGTGTCCGGGTGGAGTTCGACACGGCGGACGCCGGCGCGCAGCAGGAAGGCGACCGGTCCCCGCACGGCCTTGGGCGCATCCGCCGCCTCGGCGGCCCCGTCGAGGCCCGCGAGCGGCACCACCTCGTCCACGCGCGCCTCGCGCCCGGCGCGTTCGACCTCCAGATCCCTGACCAGCAGGTGCGTCCTGCCGTCCAGGTCGATCCAGACGACCGGATCCGCGGCCCACAGGGCGGCGGCGTACCGCAGGTCGGCGCACCGCACCGACGAGTCCCAGATCACCCGAGCCGGCCCTTTGAACTCCACCTCCCCGTCTGGTACTTTCTCGTTCGCCATGCTGGACCGTCTCCATCCGGTCGCCGCCCCCGGGAACGGCCGCGGATTACGGCACAGGCGCGGGACGAAGGCAACCGCCGGCGGCCTCGCCGTCGTCGTGTGCGTCCTGGCCGCCGGCGCTTCCGCGACCCGGACCGACGGCTACCTCGCGCAGTTCGTGCTGATGATGGATTGGGTGAACCGGTCGGTCGCGTACGTGTCCCGCCATCGGTCGGATACCGCCCTGGCGGGCGTCGCCCACGCCGTGGCCGAGCGGCTCGTCGAGAAGGCGCAACGCCTGACGCCGCCGGAACGCCTGGCGGATCTGCACCCTCACTTCCTGCTGGCGCTGGAGAACGCCGAACGCGCCTTCCATCACCTCTCGGTGGGGGCCCCGGACAGGGCCCGGCAGCATCTGGCGGTCGTGCGCGAGGAGATCGCGAACATCCGGCGGATCCAGCGCGACCTGGGCATCGTCGTCCCGGATCTGACGCTGTAGCCCCGAGGGGGGGGGGCCCTCGGGCGGCTCGCCACCGAACGTGGACACCAGACTTCGGCGGGTGCGCTATGCTCAGAACCGCGCCTGTGCGATCAGCGCTCCGCCCAGCCTGTCGAAGCGCCGGTAGGTGCGGTACGTGCCGTCGGCGTCCCGCGCGAGTCGCGTGGCGTTCTCGTCGCGCTCGTACTGCAGCATCCCGTGAAGGCTCAGGATCGACGACAGGTCCCAGCGGAGCGACACGCGGGCCGAGATGACCGGGACCGCCTCCTCGCCCTTCGGCAGGTTGTCCCGGTTCTCCTCGTCCCGGACGACTATCGTCTGCCCCCCCGCGGTCACGGAGGCGGGGAACTGCACGCCGGCGAGCACGCTCGGGGTCAGCCTCGGACCTTCGATCGGGAACTCCACCCCGGTCGCCAGGAAGAACTGCGGGCTGACGTCCTGCCCGCCGCGCAGCGCCACGAACGGCGTGAAGCTCGGCACGTTGTGAAGGATGAACTCCAGGCTGCGGTAGAAGCCGAGGAGGTACGCCCGGAACCCGCCGGTCCGTATCCGGCCTTGCAGCGCCGCGGCGTAGGCGGGCTGGATCAGCGACGCTCCGACCACGCCGAGTTCCCCCTGGTCGGCCAGGTGCTGGCCCAGCACGGTCCCCTCCAGCGAGACCATCCAGCCGAAGCCGCCCGCGTCGGCCCCGGCGCCTGGGCCGCCCTCCCCTGCCGGCGCATCGAGCGCCCACGGCTCGTTGCGGTACAGCTTGAAGTCGGCGCTCTCCGGCACCGGCATGCCGGAATGGACCACGACGCGGGCCGAGCCGCCGAACGAGTAGACGCGCTGTCCCTCGAGTCCGGGCTGGTCGAACGTCCCCTGCTCGAAGAAGCCGCCGCCGGCGTCGAGGCGCAGCCAGTCCGTCAGGTCGAACGCGGCGCCGAAGAGGCCGCCGTAGTTGGTCTCCTGGACGTTGGCCGGCTCGCCGTCGCCGCCCGTCTGGTCCGGCCGCAGCTCGGAGATCCGCGCCGTCTTGAAGCCCGCGAAGTAGCGCCCCGGACCGATGTCGATCTCCAGCTTCAGCCCCGGGGTGAAGCCGCTGCGCTTGTTCGTGAAGATTCCGCCGCCGCCCCAGGAGATGTCCCACAAGGCCCCGAGCCGGAACCGCTCGGTGTCGAACGGGAAGAAGACGACCGCCAGCCCGTCGCCGCCGTCCTCCTCGGGATCGTCGTCGAACCCGTACCGGATTCGCAGGTAGCTGCCGTCGTCCGCCAGGACGGGGCCCCACTCGCGAAGGTCGAACTGGATCACCATGGCGCCCTCGGTCGAGAGCCTTGGGAAGAAGCCGGCGACGCGCTTGTACATGACGAGGTGCGTCTGGTTCTCGCGGCCGGTGTACCGCGAGTCGATGTTGTCCATGAACAGCTCGTAGCCCGGACGGTCCCCGATCGACGGCAGCGGCGAGTTGGGGATGTTCTCGCCCGCGTCGGCCAGGAAGTCGTCGTCGCCGAACGTCCAGGTGATCCTGGTGTCCATGAAATCTCCGGCCCTCGCCCGCCGGGCCGGGGCCTGCACCACCACAAGCGCGACAGCAGTCACGGCAACCGAACGCAGCAGCAGTCCCATCGTCATCCACCTGTCTCCGGCCGGCCGGAAGCCGGCGTTCCCGGCGCTACCTCGCGTATCCTTCGTCGTCGTCCACGGGAGGCACGCACGCGCGCCACATCGGCAGCGCCGCCCCTTCGAGCACCAGATCGTCCCGGCAGCGGATCTCCACGATCCACGGAACGCCCAGGAAATCGATGTGCTGCAGCGTGCCCCGCACCAGCGCCACCGTTCTCCCGCGGTAATGCTCCGGATTGAACTGCTGCTCCGGAATCGCCTCGCGCGTCACGACGAAGACCTTGGCGCGCTCGGCCGGCGCAGGTCCGGGCAGCACGACCCCGAACTGGCCGTATCGCCGGAACTGCGAACGCTCCGTGCAGTCGGGATCCGCATCGCACGTGTCCGCGCATTCTTGTTCGTCGCGCAGGTCCCAATCGATCGACCGGTTGCGGTTGTAGTCGCAGTCGACGAAGTTCTCCGTGATCGTCCCGCCGGCGACGGCGACGAGCGCCGATTCGAGCGATTCCATCGCGCGGGGGTTCCGGAGCGTCCCGGCGTCGAGTTCGACCGGGTCCGGCACCGGGCACTCGTCCGGTCCCGCGGGCAGCGGAGCCGCCCGGCGGACGGACGGGTCCAGCGTCCACGACGGGAAGAGCAGCTCCGTCAGTCCGTAGAACTCGCTCACGATGCCGCCCAGTGCGGCGAGGCGGTCGCAGACGCGGACCCGGTGCGGCGTGTTGTAGTTGTACGCGAACAGGCTCGTGTAGTCGCGATCCTCGGAGGGGTCGGTCACGTAGGAAATGTCGGTCACGTACAGGCCGCTGGTGGACACCCTGGTCACGACCAGCGTGCCGGCGTCGATCGTGACCGCCCGGCCCTCCAGCGGCGAGTTGGAACTCCGGCCCTGCACGTCGGAGACGCGCGGGTTGGCGAAGTGCAGCGGCTCGGAGACGCCGACGGCGAAGCTCCCGCGCGTCTCGGAGTCGTCGTTCGACCAGGCACAGCCTGGGTCGTCGCCGAAGTCGGTCCGGCCGTCGCCGTCGTTGTCGATGCCGTCGCCGCACCCCGACCCGACGACCGGGCCGGGCACGAAGCCGATGTCGGCCGCCCAGATGTAGGTGTCGCCGTACCCCTTGGCGACCGATACCTCCACGGCAACGACCGTCTCTCCGTCCAGGAACACGTTCCCCCGGATCGCCCCGGGCGCGCGCACCGACACGATCTCGCCCGGCTCCGACCGCAGCGCCACCCAGCCGGACCACCCGGCCGGAGGCCGCACCGCGGAGATCTCCACGGTGAACGCGACGCCCTCGGTGCTGAACTCCAGCCGGGCCTCCGGACTCCCCCGGTTGCCGCTGGTCACGTGCACGTCGAACGCGGCCGGCCCCGGCGCGTGCCTGGCGTCGTCGGCCGCGCAGCCGACGACGGCCCAGGCGGCCACGACAATCGGCGGAAGTCGATCGGACATCGCGGCCTCCTAGAGCTTCCCTTCGACGATCAGACGCTTGATCAGCGCCTCGTACTCCGTCCCGGTCATGTCGCAATCGACGAACCGCTCGAACTCGGGGCTGGACAGCCGAAGCTGCTTGCGGATGCTGTGGAGCGTGCCGGTCGGCAGATCGCCTCGCGAATGCACCTTCGGGTGCGTGACCCGCAGCACTCGCCTCCCCTCGACCTCGGCCCATCGGTTCTGCTCGCTGCCCGAGCGCGCCGGCGGACCGGGGACCTTGCCCTCGATCGCCCGCGTGACCTCGCGGTACTTGGCCATGCTTCTCACACCGACCTATCCGCGCCGCTCGACGGCCGCCGCGAGCGCCCGCTTCCACCGGAGCGGCAGCTTCCCGAGCTTGTCGTCGGGCGCGACCCGCAGATCCTCGTGCAGAGCGACGATCTTCCCCTTCAAGTCGTTGATCGCGTCCGCGTCCGTCGCGCCCGCGCCCCACGCCTCCACCTCGGGCCACGAGGCGACGATCTCATCGCCGAAGTCCTCCAGCACGATCGTGAGCGGCTGCTTGAGCCGGAAGCTCGCTGAGCCGAGGTCGGCGATCGACGACGAGAAGACAACCCGCGCCGGACGCGATGTGACGGCCCGAGTGCGTACATGGACCTGCTCCCTCGTCATTCTGTCTCCGTCGCGCGGGGCATGGATATCCGCATGGTCATGGCAGATACGCCCTTATCCTGCCGTCCTCCGCCGCGCCGATCCGCTCGTCGACGCAGGCGACGGCGGCGCACTCGGCGCCCGCCAGTCCGCGGAACCCACAGGCGATCTGCTCGGGATCGTCGGCGGCGCCGGTGATCGCCTTTCTGGCATAGAGGTCGGCCACGCCGGCGACGCACGAGGGCAACACACACCACCCGGGGCCGGCGCACGGTCCGTCGTCGTCGCAGCGCACGGCCGAGTCGCTCCAGCGCCACCGGCCGGGACACGCGCACGTCTGCCCCGGCGGGCAGTCCGCGTCGGCGGAACACGGCCGTTCGACCGTGCACGGCCGGCCGGATCGTATCCGGTCGATCGCGGCGTCGCGCTGCGGGATGCCGCTGTCGCGCTGCGTCGTATTGCGGCGGAGCATCGAGTAGCCGCTGCCGCCCTGGGCGAGGTAGTTGCTGGTGGCGAGTTCGTAGCTGCCGGACATGTCGATCGGCCGCGCGGCCGTGCCGAAGTCGATCGACTCGACGCACGCCTCCCGGTCGCACGGACGCCCGCACCGACCGTCGATGCACGGCTCCAGGCACGGCGTCCCGCCGCAGTCGTGCCTGCACGACAGACAGCGCGCGGCGCCGCGGCAGTTGAGCGCGACGCGAGCGCCCGCGATCTGCGCCTGCGACGTGCACCCTCGGCTCGCGGTCCTCCTGGCGATGTAGTCGAACAGGTCGACGACCTCCGGCCCCGACAAGAACATCGTCGTGATCGTGTTGTCGAACGGGAAGACGTTGAAGAGCGTCTCGATCGTGACCGGACCGGCGTCGATGTTCGCGCGCAGGCCGGTCGTGTTGGTCATGGCGAAGTCGGTCTCGATCCCTCGGCGCATCCACATCGAATCGGCGACGAGGTTGCCGAGCTGCGAATCGCCGCCCTCGGCGCCGAAGCGGCGCACGATCGACGGCGCGTAGCCGATCAGGCGATCCAGGTCGATCGTCCGCTCCATCTCGCGGGCGTACGGCTCCAGGAGGTACGCCACGACGGGATCCTCCGGCACCGTCGCGTCGATCGGAATAGCTGCGTAGTCGCGCGTCACGACCTCGAAGCCGTCGATCGGGTCGCCGGCCTGGCGCAGCACGAGGTCGAGCCGGCCGAGGTACTTGAGGAAGGCGCCCGAGTGGGCCAGGACGACGGAGCGGGAGGCGCATCCCCGGCGCTCCAACTCCTCGCGGATCCCGGGGTCCCCGCAGGCGGCGCAGTCCGGAATCGCCTTCGGCGGGTCGAGCACGACGTGCAGGTGACCGCCCAGGACGACGTCTATCCCGGTCGTGCAGCGGATCATCTCCTCGTCCTGCCGCAGCCCCTGGTGCGTCGCGACCAGCACGACGTCGGACGAGGGCCGCAGGAAGTCGATCCACCACTGGACCGTCCTCGCCACGTGGGTCGGCGTTATCCCGAGCCGGTTGCCGGGTTCGTAGATCGAGTGCATCGACGTCGTGTCGCCCACGCCGACGATCGTCACGCGGAGTCCATCGACGTTGCGGGTGACGAAGGGACGAACGAGGCGCGCCAGGGCGTTGTTCGAGTGGGTCGACGGGACGAAGCGGTAGTTGGCGGCGAGGGCCTGGAAACCGGCCCAGCGATCGAGCTGGTCCGAGAGGTTGGCGGCTCCGAGGTCGAACTCGTGGTTGCCGACCACCATCGCGTCGACGCCCAGCTCGGACAGGATGCGGAACTCCACCTCGCCGCCGAAGAAGTTGAAGATCGGCGCCCCCTGGAACGGATCGCCCGTGTCGATGTACAGGCTCCTCCCCGACCGGGCCCGCTCGCGCCTGACGAGGTACGCCAGCCGCGCCGCGCCGCCGAACGGGCTGTTCTCCTGCAGGAGCCCGAGCCGCCTGTCGACCTCGCCGACCTGGAGGTCGTACGGCAGCAGGCGCGAGTGGATGTCGGACGTGTGCAGGATCGTGAGCAGGACGGTCCGGCCGTCGAGCGCCACCCTGCGCCCCTCGTTGACCTGACAGCCGAGCGTCGCCGCGAGCGCCGCCGGAAAGAGCCACCTGGAGTATCCGTTCACTGGTATCGCTCCGCGACCCCGGCACTCTACATTCCCGGCGGCGCCGTTGTCGAGCGACCCGACGGGAGACTCCTTGAGCCGCCGCGCCGTCGCTGGTAGCAATCGGCGCCGTGCGGATCGCCGTCCATCAGTTCGCTCCGGCGTTCGGCGACGCGACCGCCAACGTGCGGCGCATGGTCGAGGCGGTGCGCGCCACCGAAGCCGATCTGTGGGTGTTCCCGGAGCTGGCGACGACCGGATACCTCTTCGCGGGACACGACGAGTGCTCCGGTCTTGCCGAGCCAATTCCCGGGCCCTCCACGCGGGCCCTTGCGGAGGCGTGCGGGGAACGGAACACGCGGATCGTCGTCGGGATCGCCGAACGCGCCGGCCGGAACGTGTACAACTCGGCGGCGTACGTGGACGCTTCCGGCGTTCTCGCCGTCTATCGCAAGGTCCATCTCTTCGATCGCGAGATCGACTGCTTCGACCCGGGTCCGGACCCGTTCGCCGTCCACCCGCTCGGGGAGCACCGCCTCGGCATCATGATCTGCTTCGACTGGCTCTTCCCCGAGGCCGCGCGGTCTCTCGCGCTGCTCGGCGCCGACCTGATCGCGCACCCGGCCAACCTGGTGCTGCCGTACTGCCAGGCGGCGATGGCGACCCGATCGATCGAGAACGGCGTCTTCACGGCAACGGCCAACCGGATCGGCGCCGAGTCGCGGGCCGGCGCGACGCTGCGGTTCACCGGCGGCAGCCAGATCGTCGATCCGCGCGGCCGGGTGCTCGCAAGGGCCGGCGACGACGAGGAGACGACGCTCGTCGCCGACGCCGACCTCGCCCTGGCCCGCGACAAGAAGATCGCCGCGCGCAACGACAGGCTGGCCGACAGGAGGCCGGATGCGTACGCTTGGGAGCGGCCGGCGACCGGCAACCGGCGACCGGCTTCGTGAACGCGGAAGGAGCGGCCATGTCGGGAAACGGGAATCGGCGATCTGCGTCCGCGCGATTGCGCCCGGCGGCGCTCGCCGCCCTCGCCGCGGCCTGCGCGACCTGCGGCGCGCCCTCCGGCGATGCCGTCGAGGCCCGCGAGGGGGCCGTGCAGGAAGGCAAGGCCACCTGGTACTCCGACTCGCTGGCCGGGAACCGGACCGCCAACGGCGAGCGGTACGATCCGCGGGCGATGACGGCGGCCCACCGGACGCTGCCGTTCGGCACGCGCGTCCGCGTCACGAACCTCCGCAACGGCCGCTCCGTCGTCGTCAGGATCAACGACCGGGGGCCGTTCGGCCGTCGCGAGCGCATCATCGACATGTCGCGCGCCGCCGCCGAATCGCTCGGGATGATCCGCGCCGGCGTCGTGCCGGTGCGGGTCGAGGTGATCGAAGCGCCGTAGCGAACTTCAGGATAATCCCGGCGTGGCGCCGGGAGTCGGCGGCAGGTTTCGCGGCGCCGACCCCGCCCGTCGCGACGCCGCCGGGAGCGGCGCCGCCTCGCCGTGTCTACTTCTCGCCCTTGCCGCGCCGCTTCTTCATCTCGGCGAGCGCCGCCGCTTGGCCCTTCTCCTTCGCGAGCGCCTTGATCTCCGCACGCTCGCGGCCGGAGAAGCCCCGGAGGAAGCCCGCATAGAAGCCCTGGATCCTGCGGATGGGGCTGGGCCTGCGGGCCGCCGCGGCCTCGGGCTTCTTCGCCGGGGCTCGCTTCTTCGGCGCCGCCCTCTTCGCCGTGGTCTTCGACGCCTTCGCCGGCGCACCAGGCATCGGCGCCGCCCGCTCGATCGCGCCGCCGAACGCGTGGTCGATGCGCTCGATCACCCCGAGAAGCTGCTGCAGCGGCATGCCCAACAGCCTGCGCTGCATCTCGTCTACGTACTGCGCGATGATGTTCCGGACCTTCGTCTCGAATCCCGACATTCCCGACATGCGATCACCTACTTCCTTTCTCGATGGCGACCTGCTCGCGAATGCCCGTTGGCCGCCCCGGCAAAACGAACGCGGCCGATCCAATCAGCAGAATGCGCCACTGTCAAGTCGCGGGGAAGTGGCGGGGGCATTCGCGATTTGTGGGGGGGGCAACGTAGCCGTTCACGGCCCCGGCTACAGCCTCCCGCCTGCCGTCCCGGTCCCCGTTGCCGTTGCCGTTGCCGTTGCCGTTGCCGTCGCCGTCGCCGTCGCCGTCGCCGTCGCCGGATCGTATGGAGGTGAGCATGAACCCTT
>CAMTWF010000256.1:0-2669 GCA_947085355.1 uncultured delta proteobacterium | reverse complement strand
CGGAATCGACTCGGCCGTCGTCGCCTGCCTCGCCGCCGAGGCGCTCGGGCCCGCGAACGTCACCGCTCTCGCCATGCCGTCGCGTTTCTCATCGGCCGGGTCGCTCGACGACGCCCGCACCCTCGCAGCCGCGCTGGAGATCCGGCTCGAGACCGTGTCGAACGAGCCGAGGTTCTCGGCCTACCTCGACGCGTTGCGCCCGCTTTTCCGCGGCACCGGGGGGCTGTTAGGCGCCGGGCGCCTCACCGCCCCCCGGACCCCCGCGGACCCTCGCGGCAAAGCCGCGAGGGTCCTCCCGACCGGGGAGCCTCTCGAATTGGCCGAGGAGAACCTGCAATCGCGGATCCGCGGGGCGCTCGTGATGGCGTGGTCCAACCGCTTCGGCCCGCTGGCGCTGGCGACCGGCAACAAGTCGGAGATGGCCGTCGGCTACGCCACGCTGTACGGCGACATGTGCGGGGCGCTCGCCCCGATCGGCGACCTGCTGAAGCGCCGCGTCTACGATCTGGCCCGGCACCTCGACGCCGCGCGGCCCCGCATACCGCCCGCGACGATGTCGAAGCCCCCGAGCGCCGAGCTGCGGCCGGATCAGAAGGACGAGGACTCGCTGCCGCCATACGCCGTGCTCGATGCCGTGCTCGATATGCACGTGGAGCGCGGCATGGACGTGCCCGGCATCGTCGCATCGGGCATCGACGAGACGACGGCCATGCACGTCGTCTCGCTCGTGCGGCAAGCCGAACACAAGCGCCGCCAGGCGCCGCCCGTGCTGAAGGTGACGCGCAGGGCGTTCGGCCTCGGCCGCCGAATGCCGATCGCCCACCGGTGGCGCTCGTCGTAGCCCGCCGACAACGGCGCGAGCGGGCGGCGCGACCGGCGCCGCCGATGGACCTGCTGCTCGACCTCCTCTTCCCGCACCGCTGTCCCACGTGCGACGCCCTCGCGGGCGGCGTCCCGGGGTTCTGCGGCTTCTGCCACGACCTGCTCGTGCCCGTGACGGCGCCGGCCTGCCCCAGGTGCGGAGCGCCGTCGTGGGCGGACGGGCCGGCGACGGAGTGCGCCGGGTGCCGGGAGGCGCCGCCGCCGTTCGACCGCGCCGCCGCGGCGTACATCTTCGGCGGGCCGCTTGCGGAGGCGATCGCCCGGTTCAAGGCGGGGCGCGTGCCCGAGTTCCCGTCGGTGGCCGGTCCCGCGTTGGCCGCCGCGGCCCGCCGGGTCCTCCAGCCGCCGCCGTCGGCCCCCGATCTGGCGGTCGCCGTGCCCCCCGATCCGACGCGCCTCGTCCGGCGCGGGTTCGATCCGGGAACGCAGCTGGCCGCCGCGGCCGCCCGGCGACTCGGCCTGCGGCTGCGCCACGGCCTGGTCGTCTCCGAGCGGCGTCCCGTGCCGCAACGCTCGCTGGCGCGCGCCGAGCGGCTCCTCGCGCTGGCCGGCGCCTTCCGCGTCACGCCGCGCGGGAGGGCCGTCCTTCCCGGACGGCGCGTCCTCCTGCTGGACGACGTCCGCACGACCGGGGCGACGATCGCGGCGTGCGCGACGGCGCTGCTCGCCGCAGGCGCCGCCCGCGTGTCGGTTGCGACGCTGGCGATGGTCGAGTAGGGATGCCCGCGATGCCCGGGCGCGCGAAGGGGCGCCGCGATCCACAACGGCCGGACGCGGGGCACGTCAAGATCGTCTGCCGCAACCGGCGAGCCCGGGAGCGGTACACCGTCGAGCGGACGTTCGAGGCGGGGCTCGTGCTGGAGGGCACCGAGGTCAAGGCGCTGCGGGCGGGCCAGGCCGACCTGGCCGATGCCTACGCCGTTGTGCGCAACGGCGAGGCGGTGCTGCTCAACTTCCACATCGCCCAGTACTCTCACGGCGGCTACGTCAACCACGAGCCACGCCGTCCCCGCAAGCTGCTGATGCACCGCGCCGAGATCAAGCGCCTGACGGGCCGAGTCACCGAACGCGGCTACACGCTCGTGCCGCTGGCCGTGTACTTCCGCAAGGGCTGGGCCAAGGTGGAACTCGGCCTGGCGCGCGGCAAGCATGCCGAGGACCGGCGGGAGGAAATCCGCAAGCGCGACGCCGATCGCGAGGCGCGCCGGTCCAAGTTGCGCCCGCGCGGATGACGCCGCGTCCGGCGGCTACTTGTCGTACGGTTCGCCGCGCAGGATCGTCAGCGCCCGGTAGATCTGCTCCAGCAGGACGACTCGAGCGAGCCTGTGCGGCAGCGTGAGCTGTCCCATCGAGAGCCGGGTGTCGGCGCCTTCGGCCGTACCGGCGGGGAGGCCGTCCGGACCTCCGACCAGAAACGCGACCGCGGGGCGCCCCGACCGTTGCCACGATGCGACGCGGTCGGCGAAGCCGCGCGAGGATAGCGCCTCGCCGGCCGGATCGAGCGCCGCGACGACGGCGCGCGCCGGCACGGCGGCTCGCACCGCCTCCGCGACGAGCGCCGGGCGCCGGCGAGGGTCGATCTCGACGACATCCGCCCGGACGTGGCGCTGGATCCTCGCCAGGTAGTGCTCGGCGGCCTCGCGGAAAAACGGCTCCCGTATCTTCCCGATCGCGACGATGACGATCCTCACGGCAGGCCGAGCGGCGGTTCGGGCTCGTCGTCGCCGCCGTCCCGGCCGGCGCGTCGCGCCGCCCCGGCGCGACGCCGAGGCCCGCCGCGGACGGCG
>CAMTWF010000255.1:0-10802 GCA_947085355.1 uncultured delta proteobacterium | reverse complement strand
CCGCCGCCGCCCCAACGGCCGCCGCCGCCGCCGCCGCCGCGGCCGCCGCCGTCGCGATCCTCACGCGGACGCGCCTGGGCGACGGTGATCGTTCGGCCCTGGAGTTCGGTGCCGTTGAGGGCATCGATCGCCTTCTTCCCTTCTTCGTCGCTGGCGAACTCGACGAAGCCGAATCCCTTGGACCGACCGGTCGCGCGGTCCATGATGACCGTGGCCGAGACCGGGTTGCCGTGCGCGGCGAATGCTTGGCGCAGGTCCTCGTCCTGGGTGTTGAAAGACAGACTACCAACGAAGAGCTTCATGGGATCCTCCGTGTCGGACATCGCCGACCTCTCCCGGCGCAGTGTGAACGTGAACGGCCGCCGGGGTGGGAGCGTCACGTCTTCTCGCGGACGACTCATTCGACAGCGGCGGTTCGGGAACCACCGGGCGCGAACGAAGCGAGAATGGCGGCACCATAGCACAAGTCAAGCCGTTGTCACGCAACTTCGTCACCCCCCCCCCCCCCTCCGATTACCGGGCTGCCGTGACCAGCATCGTGCCCGGGTCGAGCCGCAGCGCCACGGGCGGCACACCCGGCGGCCGCCGGATCTCCCGCAACACCACGGCGCCGGCCTGCGGCTCCAGGGCGATGATCGTCTCGAAAAGTCCCGCGACCGGGTCCACCACCGCGCCCACGTCGTCGATTTCGAGCGGCGTCCGGACGGCGAGCCACATCTCGATGCCCTTCTCGGCGCAGACCCGGCCGAGCACCTCGGCGTCGGCGCGCAGCGCGTGCCCGGGCAGGAATCCGTCGGCGACGACGAGCCTCGGCGCGAAGACCCCCTGCGTCTCCAGCAGCCGCATGCGCTCCGCAAGGCGGTCCGCCCGGAACGCGTCGTGCCGGAACACCATCAGCATCCGACTGCGTTCGGCCCGTTCCCAGGCCGCGCGCACGGCATCCGCCGGCATGCCGACGGTCAGGTCCCGGTACACGCCCTCGTACCATCTCTTCACGTGCGACAGCGTCTCTCCGAGGCTGACGTGCAGAACATGGTGGCCGTGCAGCAGGGCGTCGATTGCCACCTGCACCAGAAGGGCCGTCTTGCCCACGCCCGCCCGTGCCGCGACCAGGACGAGACGTCCGCCGGTCGCGGGGGACCCGGCCCGGCGGTCGAGCGTGCGCAACGCGCTCCGAGCGGTGATTTCGTCCTCGATCATGCGTCTCCTCTCCGCCCGGATGCCCCGGACCGTCCGAGCCGCCTCGCCTCGGCGTGCTTCCGTCGCAGCTCCTCGGCGATCTTCGCCGGTACGGCGCGGTACTTGGCGAACTCCATGGTGAACTCGGCCTTTCCCTGGGTCCGCGAACGCAGCGCCGTCGAGTAGCCGAACATCTCCGCCAGCGGAACCTCGCCCTCGACGGTGCAGAACCAGCCGTCCTCGTCGGTGCCGACGATGGTCCCGCGCCGCTGCTGCAGTCCCGCCAGCACGGCGCCCTGGTACTCGGACGGCGTCTCGACCGTGACGCGCATGATCGGCTCCAGCGCCACCGGACCGGCGTCCTCGTATGCCTCCCGAAACGCCCCGATTGCCGCCTGGCGGAAGGCGAGATCCGAGGAATCCACGGCGTGCGCCGCGCCATCGTCGATCGTGACACGCACGCCGGTCACGGCGGCGCCGATCAGGGTCCCCTTGCGCGTCGCCTCGCGGAAGCCGCGATCGCACGCGGACACGAACTCGCGGGGGATCGTCTGGCCGACCAGGGCGTCGACGAACTCGTAGTCCGCGTCCGGATGCGGTTCGATGAACCCGATGATCCGCGCGAACTGCCCGGCCCCGCCGGTCTGCTTGCGGTGCAGGAAGTCGAACGCCGCCCTCCGCGACACCGTCTCGCGATACGCCACCTGCGGCGCGCCGGTCGCAACGTCCACGCCGTACTCCCGCCTCATTCGTTCGACGTAGATGTCCAGGTGCAGTTCCCCCATCCCCTGGATCACGATCGATCCGCTTTCCTGATCCACGTAGGCCCGGAACGTCGGATCCTCCTTCGTGAACCGCGCGAGCGCCTTGCCCAGGTTGTCCCGCGACCTGACATCCTTCGGCGAAACCGCAAGGCTCATCACCGGCTCCGGCACCTTCATCGATGTCATCGCCCAGCGCACCCCTTCCGCGCAGAAGGTGTCGCCGGACTCGCACGGCACGCCGAACAGGGCGACGATGTCGCCGGCATCGGCGCCTTCGATCTCCTCCATGCGGTGCGCGTGCATGCGGACCAGGCGGCCCACGCGCGCCCTCTTGCCGGTGCGGGCGTTGACCACGGCGTCGCCGTGCGAGACCCGCCCCTGGTACAGCCGCACGTAGGTTATCTGCCCGTAGCGACTCTCCTCCAACTTGAAGGCCAGCGCGACGAGCGGCTTCTCGGGGTCCGCGGCCAGCGGAACCTCCGCGCCGTCGCGCTCCACGTCCAACGCGGACGTGTCCATGTCCAGCGGGCTGGGCAGGTACAGCGCCACGGCATCCAGCAGCGGCTGGACCCCCTTGTTGCGGAACGCCGAGCCCAGGACAACCGGCGTCAACGCGCGGGACAGGACGCCGCGGCGGATCGCCGCGTGCACTAGATCCTCGGTCACCCGATTCTCGAGGATCGCATCGGTCAGCGCCTCGGAATGGAGGCTGGCCCGGTCGAGCAGATCCTCGCGCCGCGCGCGGCACTCCGCCAACATCTCCTCGGGTATCGGGCCCCGCACCACGTGCTCCCCCGAGCCGCCTTCGAACCGGATCGCCTCCATGCGGACCAGATCGACCACGCCCTCGAAGCGATCCTCGATACCGATCGGCACCTGGACCAGAACGGCGTTGTGGCCGAGTCGCTCGCGGAGTTGCTCCACCACCCGCGCGGGGCTGGCGCCGCTGCGATCGCACTTGTTGACGAACGCGATCCGCGGCACGCGATAGCGGTTCATCTGCCGATCCACGGTGATCGACTGCGACTGCACGCCCCCGACGGCGCAGAGCACCAGCACCGCCCCGTCCAGCACCCGCAGCGCGCGCTCGACCTCGATCGTGAAGTCGACGTGGCCGGGCGTATCGATGAGGTTGATGTGGTGGCCGAGCCATTCGCAGTGCGTGGCGGCGGACGTGATCGTGATCCCCCGCTCGCGCTCCAGGTCCATGAAATCCATCGTGGCCCCGGCGCCGTCCTTGCCCTTGACCTCGTGCATCACTCGGATGCGTCGCGTGTAGAACAGGATGCGCTCGGACAACGTGGTCTTCCCGGAGTCGATGTGCGCGGAGATGCCGATGTTCCGGATCAGGGAGAGTTCCAACGCAGAGCCTCGCTTGCAAGCGCGCGCCGAATCGCCACGCCTCACCGCTCTTCGCGGCTCCGGCGTTCCGGCGCGGGCGGCGATGTCTAGCAGATCGCGGGCCGCCCGGCACGCAAGAAGCGTTGTGCGAAGGCGCCGCGCGTGGTACGAGTCGCTTGCCGGGCTTGTTGGACCCGGCGAAAGGACGGCAACCATGTCCGGTCACAGCCGATGGGCGAAGATAAAGCACAAGAAGCTCGCCAGCGACGTGAAGAAGTCGAAAGGGTGGTCCAAGTTCCTCCGAGAGATCTCCCTCGCGGCGCGCCTCGGCGGCGGTGACCCCGCCACGAACGCGCGCCTGCGAGCATCGATCGACCGGGCCAAGGGCGAGAACATGCCCGGCGACACGATCCAGCGGGCGATCAAGAAGGGAACGGGGGAGATGGAAGGCGCCGCCTACGAGGAACTGACCTACGAAGCGTACGGGCCGGGCGGCGCGGCGCTCGTCATCGAATTGCTGACCGACAACCGCAACCGCGCCGTCGCCGAAGTGCGCCACCTGCTCGATCGCAACGGCGGCAAGATGGCCTCGCCGGGCTCCGTGACGTACCTGTTCAAGAGGCGAGGCACCGTCATCTTCGAGGCGGGGACCATCGACGAGGATCGTCTCATGGAAGCCGCGCTGGAACTCGGAGCGGACGACCTCCAAGGTTCCAACGGGGCGCTGACCGTCTACACCGATCCTGCCGCATACATGACGGTCAAGGAGGGCCTCGACCAACGCGGGTTCAAGGCCGCCGGGGGCGAGATCGCACTGCTGGCCGACACGACCATCGCCCTCGACGACGGCGACTCCGAGGCGCTCGCTCGCCTGATGAGCGCCCTCGAAGACCACGACGACGTCCAGAACGTCTACGCCAACGCCGAGATCGACGAGGCGATCCTCGCTCGCTACGCGAAGTAGACCGCTGGACACCCTGCGCGGAGACATTCCCGGCGGCCCTTGACCGTCTGCGGCCGCTCGCCGAGGCGGATCTAAGCCGTCCGCCCCATCCGATTCCGCTTCCCAGCGGCCGGGCGATCCGGTATCAGACCGTCGTTTCGCCGGGCCGGACGTACGGCGGGGGAGTGGAACAGGAGGGGTGCACGCATGAGCGCGCTTCTGGTGCTGGAGGACGGGAGGACGTTTCGCGGGACGGCCGTGGGAGCCGCGGGGCAGGCGTTCGGAGAGGTCGTGTTCCACACGAGCATGACCGGCTACGAGGAGATTGCGACGGACCCCTCGTACCGGGGCCAGATCGTGGCGTTCACGACTCCGCACATCGGCAACTACGGGGTCAACGGCGAGGATGCGCAGGCCGACCGGCCGGCGCTCTCGGGCATCGTCGTCCGCGAGATGTCGGCCGAGGCCAGCAACTGGCGCGCCACCGGCACGTTCGGCGACTGGCTCGCCGATCGCGGCGTCGTCGGGATCTCCGGCGTGGACACGCGCGCGTTGACGCGCCACCTGCGCGAGCGCGGCGCGATGCGGGGCGGGATCTTCTCGGAGCCCCAGGCAGGCGTCGATCCCGTCGAGCGGGTCCTGGCGCACCCGCCGCTCGATGGACGCGACCTGACCGTCGAGGTGACGACGCCGGCGCCGTACGTCGTCCCGCCCGTCGGCAAGGCGCGGCACCGGGTCGTCGCGCTCGACTTCGGCGTCAAGCGCGGGATTCTCGCCGCCATGGCCGCGAGGGGCGCCGAGGTCGAGGTGCTCCCCGCCTCCGCCCCAGCCGACGCGGTGCTTGGCCGCCGCCCCGACGGCGTGCTGCTCTCCAACGGCCCGGGCGATCCGGCGGCCGTGACCAACGGCATCGACACGGTCCGCGAACTCGTCGGGCGCGTCCCGATCCTCGGGATCTGCCTCGGCCACCAACTCCTCGGGCTGGCCCTGGGCGCCCGCACGTTCAAGCTCCGCTTCGGTCACCACGGCGGCAACCACCCGGTGAAGGACATCCGGACCGAGGAGGTCTGGATCACGGCCCAGAACCATTGTTTCGCCGTCGATCCGGCGACGCTGCCGCGGGACGAGATCGAAATCGCGCAGGTCAGCCTCTACGACGGGACGCTCGAAGGGTTCGTGTCGAAACGGCGCCGCTTCCTGGCTGTGCAGTACCACCCGGAGGGTTGTCCCGGTCCCAACGATGCGGCGGGGGTCTTCGACCGTTTCGCCTCGATGATGGAGCAGTCCTGATGCCGCGCCGCGACGACATTCGGAGGATCCTGGTACTCGGTTCGGGACCGATCGTCATCGGCCAGGCGTGCGAGTTCGACTACTCGGGCACGCAGGCCGCCAAGGCGCTGCGCGAGGAGGGATACGAGGTGATCCTCGTCAACTCCAACCCGGCGACGATCATGACCGACCCGGAGATGGCCGACCGGACGTACGTGGAACCGCTCACGGTCAGCGTGGTCGCGAAGATCATCGAGCGGGAGCGGCCGGACGCGCTGCTGCCGACCGTCGGCGGCCAGACGGCGCTCAACCTGGCCGTGCGGCTCGCCGAGGCCGGCATCCTGCGCGAAAGCGGCACGCGGCTGATCGGCGCGCGCCTCGACGCGATCCGCACGGCCGAGGACCGGAGGCTCTTCCGCGCCGCGATGGAACGCGAGGGGCTGGACGTGCCCAAGTCCTTCCTCACGTCGTCGCCGGACGATGCGGTCGGCCAGGCGGCCGACATCGGGTACCCGCTCGTCGTCAGGCCGAGCTTCACGCTCGGCGGCGAGGGCGGCGGCATCGCCTACAACGTCGAAGAGCTGCGGGCTACCGTGGCGCGGGGAGTCGACGCCTCGCCGATCCGGGAAGTTCTCGTCGAGGAAGGCGTCGTCGGCTGGAAGGAGTTCGAACTCGAGGTAATGCGCGACCGCCTCGACCGGTTCGTCGTCGTCTGCTCGATAGAGAACATCGACCCGATGGGCGTGCACACCGGCGATTCGATCACGGTCGCCCCGTCCATGACGCTGACGGACGTCGAGTACCAGAGGATGCGCGACGCGGCCCGCCGCGTGATCCGCCGCGTCGGCGTCGAGACGGGCGGTTCCAACATCCAGTTCGCCGTCTGCCCCCGGACCGGACGGATGGTCGTGATCGAGATGAACCCGAGGGTGTCCCGATCCAGCGCGCTGGCCAGCAAGGCCACCGGGTTCCCGATCGCGAAGATCGCCGCGAAGCTGGCCGTCGGCCTGACGCTGGACGAGATCCGCAACGACATAACGCGCGAGACGCCCGCCAGCTTCGAACCGTCGCTCGACTACGTCGTCGTCAAGATACCCAGGTTCGCCTTCAAGAAGTTCCCCGGCGCACCCGAGACGCTCGACACGCAGATGCGATCCGTGGGCGAGGTGATGGCGATCGGCCGGACCTTCCCCGAGGCCCTCCAGAAGGCGATGCGCTCGCTGGAGATCGGCCGCGCCGGTCTCGGCTTCGACGGCCGGGACTGGATCGACCCGGACCGGATCCGCGAGAAGCTCGTGGTCCCGCATCCGGCCAGGCTGTTCTGGGTGCGCGCGGCGATGGAGCGGGGAGCGACGGTGGAGGAGGTGCACGAGCTGACGCGAATCGATCCGTGGTTCCTCAGGCAGATCCGCGACCTGGTCCGCAAGGCGGGCGAAATGGCCGGCAGGCCGCTCGCCGCCATGACGGCCGAGGCGATGCGTTCGGCCAAGCGCGCCGGCTTTTCGGATGCGCAGATCGCCCACCTCGCCGGCGCGAGCGAAGAGGACGTGCGCGCGAGGCGGAAGGATCTCGGGGTCGTTCCGACCTACAAGACGGTCGACACTTGCGCTGCGGAGTTCGCCGCATCAACGCCGTACCACTACGGCACGTGGGAGGACGAGGACGAGGTCGCGCCCTCGGACCGGCCCAAGGTGATGATTCTCGGCGGCGGTCCGAACCGCATCGGCCAGGGCATCGAGTTCGACTGCTGTTGCGTGCACGCCACGATTGCGCTGCGCGAACTCGGCTACGAGACGGTCATGGTCAACTGCAACCCCGAGACCGTCTCCACCGACTACGACGTGTCCGACCGGCTCTACTTCGAGCCGCTGACGGTGGAGGACGTGCTCGCCGTGGCCGACCGGGAGAAGCCGATCGGCGCGATAGTGCAGTTCGGCGGGCAGACGCCGCTTGCCCTGGCCGGACGGCTGGCCGCGGCCGGCTTGCGGATCCTGGGCACGCCTCCGGACGCGATCGACCTGGCCGAGGATCGCGGCAGGTTCGGCGCCCTTCTCGACGGCCTCGGGATCTCCCGGCCCGACTACGGAACGGCGACGAGCCTCGACCAGGCGCGCGAGGTCGCCCGGCGGATCGGCTACCCCGTTCTCGTGCGGCCGTCGTACGTGCTCGGCGGGCAGGCGATGGCCGTCTGCTACGACGAGAGCCGGCTCGCGGGCTACCTGCACGCGGCCGTGCGCGCCGCCGAAGGAAGGCCCATCCTGATCGACCGTTTCCTCGAGGACGCCTTCGAGGTCGATGTCGATGCAATCGCCGACGGCGCCGACGCCGTGATCTGCGGGATCATGCAGCACGTCGAGGAGGCCGGGATACACTCGGGCGATTCGATCGCCGTCCTGCCGACCTGGAAGGTCAAGCCCGAGCACCTGGAGACGATGCGCCGGCAGACGCGCGAACTCGCCATGGCGCTCGGCGTCCGAGGCCTGATGAACGTGCAGTTCGCCGTGCATGAGGATCGGGTCTACGTGCTCGAGGTCAATCCGCGCGCGAGCCGTACCGTACCGTTTCTCTCCAAGGCGCTGGGGATCCCATTCGCCGGGATTGCCGCGAAAGTGATCGTCGGCCGCACGCTGCGGGAGATGGGAATGACGTCGGAATCCGTTCCCGTCGGGTTCGCCGTCAAGGTGCCGGTGTTCCCGTTCGATCGGTTCCCCGGCTTCGATCCGGTGCTGGGCCCCGAGATGCGGTCGACCGGGGAGGCCTACGGATCCGCCGACACGTTCGGTCCGGCCTTTGCGAAGGCGATGATGTCGGCGGGACAGACGCTGCCGCTGCACGGGACCGTGTTCGTGTCGGTGAACGACCGGGACAAGGAGGAGATCGTGCCGATCGCCCGCGAGTTGGCCGGCCTGGGGTTCCGCCTGGCGGCGACGCGGGGGACCGCGGCCTGCCTGCACCGCGCCGGTCTGGCCGTGGAGACCGTATACAAGGTCAACGAAGGGCGGCCCCACGCCGCGGACCGCATCCGCAGCGGGGCGATCGACATCGTCATCAACACGCCGCTCGGCGCCGAGTCGTACTACGACGACCATGCCCTGCGGAGGGCGGCTATCTCGCGCCGAGTACCGATCCTCTCCACGTTGTCGGCGGCCCGCGCCGCCGCCGAGGGGATCCGCGTGATGCGGGACAGCGTCGTCGAAGTACGCGCGCTTCAGGACGGACGACGGTAGGGCGGGGCGACCGGAGCGTACGTCGGGCATCGCCTGCATCGGGGGGCTGTTCGGCGCTACACGCCTCACCGCCCCCCGGACCCCCGCGAACCCTCGCGGCAAAGCCGCTCGGGTCCTTGTCCGCGGTGCTTGACATGGGGAGTTGGTCGCGACTACCTACCCGACCCGGCGCGAAAGTGGCGGAACTGGCAGACGCGCAGGATTCAGGTTCCTGTGTCCGAAAGGACTTGGGGGTTCGAGTCCCCCCTTTCGCACCAATCCTCACGAGGACTTGGACGATTGCCCACGGTCGGGCTGTCCCCCAACTCCTGTGTTGGGGGACACCTGGGGGACAAATTCGGGGACAAATTCGGGCACGATCCGGGGGACACCGTGGCGGACGCCTGTAGTTCGCCGAATCTCCATCCGGGGAGGTCGGGGACATCATCGACGCGGTCCAAGCTGCGGACAGGTCGGGCGGACGCACAACGGGTCGGGCTGGGAACCTGGATCTGCGCCCGCGCCGACGACCGGCGGGCGGATCTCGGATGCCACGCTGCACCTGACGTCGGATCGGACGACGGCCTGCTCTACGCCGCTTCGCGCCGGACGTACCGACGATGAAGCCCGCCGGCCCGCGGCAGCGCCACGACCTTCGCGGACGCCGACGGCCGGGGTTCGACGGCCCGCTGCATCGGCGTGTCCTTCTCGATCCCGCAATGCGTCCGGTCCTCGTGATGGTACGCGACGTACTCCCTGAGCAGACGCCGAAGGTGCGCTTCGTCCACGACGATCACGCGGTCGAGCAGTTCTGCCCGGGCACATCCGATCCAGCGTTCCGCGGTTCCGTTCTGCCAAGGCGACCGATACGACGTGCGCGTTGGCCTCGCGCCGACGGCCTTCACGGCACCGACGACCTGCGCGGAGAAGGAGGTCATCCGGCGATCCATCCGCACCGACGACGGCGAGGTGGGCAATGACCGGGCTTGAGGATCTCCGACCCGAGCACAAGGAGCGGCCAGCATTCGTCTACGCCCGACAGTCCACGATGGCGCAGGTTGTCCAGCATCGCACGAGCACGGAGCGGCAGTACGGGCTGGGCGCGGTGGCAGAGCAGCTCGGATGGCCGCGGTTGCAGGTGCAGTGGATCGATGCCGACCTGGGGCGGTCGGGCAAGTTCTCGGAGAACCGGCAGGGCTTCCAGCGGCTGATGACCGAAGTGGGCCTTGGTCGGGTCGGCGCGATCTTCAGCCTGGAGGTGTCCAGGTTGGCGCGATCGTCGGCGGACTGGCATCGGCTGCTGGAGATCGCAGGCTTGACGCGCACGCTGCCGATCGACGAGCAGACGATCTACGACCCGCGCGACATGAACGACCGCTTGGTGCTGGGCATGAAGGGAACGATGGCCGACTTCGAGTTGGTCCGGCTGCGGCAGAGGATGGAAGGCGGCCGGTGGCACTTGGCGCGGAAGGGCGAGTACCGAATGCACCAGCCGGCCGGCTACGTGTACGAGGGCAATCGGCTGGCAATGGATCCAGACGAGGAGGTTCGCCGCGCGGTCGCGTTGGTGTTCGAGCGGTACCGGGTTGCGGGATCGTCGAGCGACGTGCTCCGCTACTTCGCGCAACAGGGCGTGCGCTTCCCTGTGCGCCTCGGCACGCGCGTCGTGTGGGATCACCTGACGCGCACCCGCTTGGGCCAGGTCTTGCGGAACCCGACGTGCGCGGGAACCTACGTGTTCGGACGCGGACGGGGTTGTATCGACCGACAGGAGGGCGCGGGCGATGTCGCGGAGACTCGACGAAACAAGCTGAAATAAGCTGAAACAAGCCGATCAAGTTGATCCATCCCGACGATCGTGCTACCATCTGCTTCGATTTGGTTGCGCTCCACGCTCCTGGGCGCGAGCCGACCGGATCGGGCATAGGCGGTCGATCATGGAAGGGGAGAGCACAGCGAGAGTGCGTTGTCGTCCGGCCGGCTTCTCGCGGCAGCCCTCGCTGGAGTTGCGGGATGGCCGGCCTGCCATTCATCTCGTTTCGCGATATTCTAGCGTAACACCGCGTAACAACGTGGTTTCTTGGGGGGGGGGGGGGGGGG
>CAMTWF010000254.1:0-10592 GCA_947085355.1 uncultured delta proteobacterium | reverse complement strand
TCGTCCGCCGCGGACTGCGACATGGACCGGTACAGAGCACACCGCAGCCGTCAGGGCAAGAAACTTGCCCCCGGACGGACGAGTGACGTATGGTCCCCTCATGCGGCCCCAAGTGTAATGGTTATTTTGCGGAGGGCACTTGGAGAGCTCATGACTCCACCTCCTCCTCTTCTTCTCCGAGGACCACCTCGCGGTAAAGCTCCTCGACTTGCTCGCGCAGCACGGCGAGCACATCTCGGCCTTTCTTGGTGAGCGAGTACTCCTTGCGCGCCCGTGGCCCGGCATCGGGATCGGCCTTCAGCTTCAGCCAGCCACGGTCGGCCATGCGGGTCAGGAGCGGGTAGAGCGTGCCCGGGCTCACCTCGTAGCCGTGGCGCCGAAGTTCGCGGATCACCCACTGGCCGAAAACGGGGCTTTTCTCGGCGTGGTGCAGGATGTGAACCTTCCAGAAGGAAAGCAGGATCTCTCGCTCGAGCTCCTTCATGGCGCCTCCTATTACGGTAACCGTAGTCGATAATCGACCTTCTGTCAATCCCGGAACCTCTTCCCGGAACTTCATCCACGTCGTCGACTGCATGACCCCTGTCCCCGTCCGGCGCCCTCGAGGCTTTGCCCCTCTGGAGGCAGACCGCCCAAGGAGTGCCGGATGGCCGATCGCACCGATTTCGCATTTCCGCCAGAAGGTTACCGAGGCCGAGCTCGACCTCGCCTTCGATCTGCTGGAGAAGGCCGACCGCAACCTGGCGGCTGACCTCGGGATCTACGGCATCATCAGCGGGGCTGCGCCGACCCAGCACTCGCCGGTCCCGGACCTGACCGTCGACCTCACCGCGCCGGCCCGGGCCTACGACAACCTCGGCCAGCGCATCTTCTTCGGCACGGGCCAGGTCGTCGACTGCTCGGTGGACCACGCGGGCATCCCGACCGAGGTCCCCGTCGCGGGGCAGGAGCGCTGGCTCGGCGTGTTCCTGCTTGGCGCCGCCCTCCTCCATCTTCCTCATCCTCGGCCTCTGCATCCGAATCCCAGCGAGAATTCGACAGACCCTTCGCACTGATTCCGGCGCCAGTCGCTGCAATCCAGGCGGCCTGGATCTGCGGTTTCACACCAGGATCACCCGGCCCGACTTTCGGCGAAGAGCGGGGAAAGGCGGCCGCCTCGGGCGTTCGCCAGGGCCGTGATGCCCTTGGCCAAGTCGTGACTGTCGATCTTGTAGTTGTTTTTCGCGACGCCCTTGAATTCGGTCGTCGAGTCTTCGCCAAGCCGCAGCGTTTCGTCGATGAAGGAGGCGTCCACCGTGGCTCACGGTGTACCGCCCCTGCGTACCTCCGTCAACGAAGGGTAACCGTTCAGGCCCCATGGGAATGTCGTGCTCGTGCTTGTGCTCGTGCTCGTGCTCGATCCCGCACTCGTGCGCCTGGGCCGTGTCGGCCGCATCTTGCACCGTGACGGCCGCGGCGAATGACGTGAACGGCAACGATGCGCCGTCGAGCACGAGCACGAGCACGAGCACGAGCACGGAGACGACGGGGAGGGGTGAACGGTTACCCCGGCGACAGGACAAGGGGCCGGAGCGCGGCCCCGTTTTCAGGGAACCGGCGGTGGGGTAGGGGGCGGGACGGACGGCAGCCGGCGGATCTGCCACGGCGGAAGGCCGACCGGGATCGCGGCGCGCGTCATCTCCGACCCGCTCGGCGCGTCGAACAGCCGCACGCCGGGCGCCGACCGCGTGCGGTCGCAGACGGCGACGACGCCGTCCGCGACGAACTCCACGCACGAGTGCACGAAGCCGGACGAGGCCGCAACTCGACGGACCGAACCGTCCGATGGGTCGAACCGGACGACCGCCGTCGAGAATCCCGGCTCGCTCACGACCACCCACAGGACGCCGTCGGGGCCCACGGCGAAGGACGAGGCGTCGCCGCCCAGGGTCTCCTCGCGGACCGCGAGGCCCAGCGACGCGCCGGCCGCGAGGTCGACGAGTTCGATCCCGCCGTCGATCTCGCCGAACCTGCCGACGACCGCGACGAGCAGCCGTCCGTCGGCGTCGAGCGCCATGTCGCCGTAGGGGTTCGCGCCGCGCAGCTCCACGACGCGCTCGATGCGGTCCGTCTCCGGGTCGACGATGGCGAGCGCCCCTGGGCCGGTCGGGCGGAGGAGGTCGTTGCGGTCGAGACGCTGCGCGGCCAGGACGACGCGTCCGGCCGCATCGATCGCCCCGGCCATCTCCGGAAATCCGTCGGCGTCCGCCATCGCCGAGCAGTCGACCTCGCCGAGGCGCGAGCCGTCGCGCGGGTCCACGACCAGCGCCGAGCGTTCCCCCAGCCGGGTGACGTATGCTTTCGCGTCCGAGGCGAAGGCGATGTCCTGCGGGTTGGACCGCGGCCCCGTCGAGACCTGGTACGCGGGACGGAAGCCGGCGGCGGCGTCCAGCACCGTGAGGTTGTCCGCGCCGAGGCGGTTCAGGACGTAGACCCGATCGCCGCGAACGCGCGCGACGGCGTCCGAGTGCAGCAGGCCGACGTTGGGCGCCGCGTAGCGCGACTCGACGTCCAGCAGCGAGAAGGCGCCCGTCTCGAAATCCGTGACGACGACGAAGGCCGAGGGGTTCTCGGGCAGGTCGCGCCGGACGTCGTCGTCCCGACAGGCGGCTACGATCGCCGCGGCGGCGATCCATCCGACCACTGACCACTGCTTCTCCATCACCAGTTCACTTTCAGTGTTCCGAAGATCGAGCGGCCCGGGAGCGGATAGCGGAACGCGTCGTACACCCTGGAATCGGCGAGGTTGGCGGCCTCGATCGTCGCCGCGACCTCGTACCGGGGCCGGGACCACCGCAGCGTGGCGCCCGCGCCGTGCAGGAGGCGCGCCGGGACCGAACGGAGGTTCGCCCGGTCGATGTGATGCTCGGCCGCGAAGTCGAACTCGTACCAGGTCTCGACGGGGCCGAGCGTTCCGGCTACGCGCACGCCGAGGTCGTGTTCGGGCCGCCCAGGCAGCCGGTTGCCGCGCTGGTGCGGCGTGTCGCCGGCGTCCCGGGCATCCTGCCACGTGTATGCGGCCCGAAGCTCGACGACGTCCGACCAGGACAGCCGCAGCGTCGCTTCGACCCCGAGCGTCCTGGCGGCGCCGACGTTCTCGGCGCGGAAGACGCTCTGCGACTGCGCCACGAAGACGATCAGGTCCCGGGCGAATGATGCGAAGAACGCCGCGTCCAGCCGCAGGCGCAGGCCCTCGCGATCGAAGAGCGGCGACGCCGAAAAGCCGGCGTCCACGTTCGCCGCGGACTCCGGCGCCAGCGTGGGGTTCCCCACGACCGTGCCGCGATCGCCGAACAGCTCGGCGAACGCCGGAAGACGGTGGAACCACCCCGCGTTGGCCTTGACGTCGAACCGCTCGGCGACCGCCCAGCGCACCCCGGCCGCCGGCGAGAAGAGCGCGCCGGCGCCGTCGCCGTCCGGCGGCGCGGTCGCGCCGAACCATGGGTCGCCGGCGAAGCGGTTCTGGTACACGTCGAGCCGCGCATCGGCCGCCAGCACCAGCGCGTCGTCCAGCAGCGACGACTCCCACGCGGCGCCGAGCCTGCCCAGCCACCGGACCTGCTTCGGACCGTCGCGCGGCGCCGGAAGCTCGTGGCGCGGTAGGAAGGCGTCGTTCCGGACCTCGATGCGCGCGGTCGCCACGTGCGCACCGCCGCCGAGGCGCGTCGTCGCGGCGGCGTGGAGTCCGGCCGCCGCCGTCAGGTCGTCCTCGATCTGGCTGCCGACGCCGATCTCGCCCGCCGGGTCCTCGAACCTGTCGGTCCGCACCGAGCCGAACGCGCCCGCCGTCACATCGGACGCGCCGCCAGCCGGCCCCGGCACGGCCGCCACGACGCGCAGCCGCGACGTCGTTCCCGACAGCCGGGCGCGCTCGGCCTGCGCGTAGTCGAGCCCCGGGAAGCCGCGGTCCACGGCGGTCAGCGAGGCCGAGGCGTCCAGGTCCAGGCGACGGCCCGGCACGCCGAGACGCAGCGAAGCGTGGGTCTGGGCGAAGTCGTTGTTGAGCCTCCGGATCTCGCGGTCGTCGCGAGGCTCCAGCGGCGTTCCGTTGTCCGACAGGAACGGGTAGTCCCCGGCGCTCCGCAGGTGCCCGAACGTCAGGCGCAAGCCGGGGCATCGCCCAGGTCGAGCGCCCGGATCCGGTTCCATGTCCTCGGTTTCGCACGCGCCGAGCGTGGATGCGCCGGAGGCGAACGCTCGCCATGTACCGAACGACCCGGTCGAAAGACCGGACGACAGGACGGCCGGTCCCGCGTAGGGGGCCGCGCGGGTCACCAGGTTCACGGCGCCGCCGATGCCGGCGTCGCCGGCATCGAGCGGCGCGAAACCGCGGTAGACCTCGATGCGGTCCAGATCGGATACGGGGAGGTCCTCCAGGTTCACGAGGCCCGAGTGCACGTCCGTGACGGGGACGGAGTCGACGAGGATCGGAACCTGGCTCGGCGCGGAACCACGGATCGAGATCGCGGCGAACGAGCCGAGGCCGCCGTAGCGCCTCACCCGAACACCGGCGGCGTCCTCGACCAGGTCGGCGACCGAAACGACGCGCAGCGACGCCGCGCCGGCGTCGATCACTTCCACGAAGCGCGACGGATTGCGCGCCGCCGCGTCATCCTCGGCGTCCTCCTCGGCGACGATCTCGATCGGAGCGAGATCCACCGGATCCGCGAAGGCCGGAGGGAGACACAGGACGGCCGTCGCAGCAGAGAAGAGCGACAGGCTCGACCACGACCACGAGCGGCGGAGGAGGGGATCGGAATGGCGGATCAGGGGCACGAGTGCACCGCCGCCACGGCGTCCAAGTCGAAGCCAGCAGTCGGCGGCGCCGCGATCGAGGCGCCGACGTCCCGCATGCGGACGAATCGCGCGTGGCGCAGCCCCACGTCGGCCAGATCGAACGGATCGCCGCCGGCCGCCGCGGGATCGGTCGGGTCGATTCCGTTGCCAGGACTCGACAGCACCGGCCTGATGCCGGCGCAGCCGGCGTACGGGAACGCGACGGCGTCGCAGGGGAACTCGTGGAACGTCACGCCGTCCTCGCTGACGGCCACCGCGCCGGGCTCCGCGAACGGGCGCGACGGGTCGCCTCCCGCGAGGAACGCATTCTCGAAGACGATCAGGTCGGGTCCCGGTCCGTCCGGGATTCCCGCACCGTCGAGCGCCACGACGATCTCGCCGCCGGCGCCGAGGCTCACGACATCGGTGCCGCCCGCGACCGTCCCGCCGCCGACGGGAGGGCCGATCGCGACGTCAGGGAGGCGGTCCTGCCCGAAGCCGGCGCCGGCGCCCGGCGAGAAGGAGACGACCCGGTCCGCGAAGGGGTCGCACTCCGGCGCGCCGCCGCAAGCGGCGACGGCGACCGCGACGAGCATCGGCGGCAGGCAACGGGCGGGGGCGATGAGGACTCGCATCGACTCTCCGGACCACCAGCGGGTCCGGGAGTCCCTGCTTCATCCCGGCGCGCTGCCGGCGGCGCGCTCACCTCGAGCGGCGCGTTCCGGCCGATGTCGCAGGCAGGTCTTCTGGCTCCCGGATCGTCCCCGCGGGTCGCGCCTTCCCGCCGGCCCGGCCGGCAGTGGCCTTCTTGCGACCCGGAGTCCCCGGCTACAGCGGCGGGCCCGCCCCCGATTCCGACGGGGTTCCCTTCGCCCGCGCGGCGCTAGTGGCGCGGACGCCCTGACGGGGCCTGCGACTCCCTCGCGTCCGGATACCTAGACCAGGTTCGACGCCGCGGTCAAACGTGCGGGACGTCGAGTTACTGCGCGCGGGAGACGCGTCGCCGACGCCGTCCGGCGGCGGCGAGGAAGGCCAGCAGGCCGGCGGAGGCCCACGGCCCGCCGGAGGAGGGCGGGATCGCGCGGCATCCGCAGCCGTCCGCCGGCGGGGCGCCCGACGCCCAGCCCGGGATGCACATGAGGGCTGCGCCGCCGTCGACCGGGATGCACGAGAGGCCCGACGGACAATCGCCGGCGCCGTTGCACGGCGCGGCGCAGACGTCCGCACTGCCGGTCCAGACGCACCAGCCGCCGGAGCACTCGCCGTCCGCGCCGCACGGGTCGCCCGGAAGCACCGTCGTCGGCCGGCACTGCCCGTCGTCGGCGCACTCGGTTCCGTCCGGGCACGGACCGATTGCCGGACAGGGCAGGATGCAGCGGTCCACGTCGCCCGAGTCGGTGCAGATTGCGCCGCCGGTGCAGTCGGCGTCGGAGATGCACGTCTCGCCCGGATCGGACGGCTCGCCGCGCACGCACAGCCCATCCCGGCAGTGCGAGCCCGACGGGCAACCGTCGCCGCACGAGACGGTGCAGTACCGGTACGGGCACTCGTCGCCGCAGCGCGACGGGTCGCCGTCCACCAGGCAGCTACCCGACAGGCAATCGGCGTCGCCGTTGCACGGCTCCCCGAATCCCCGCGGCGTCGGCGCGGCGCCGGGCGGGACGCACGCGCCGCAGGCCTCGCCGATAGCCAGGCACGCCAGCGTGGCGGGGCAGGCGAGGGCGCCCGTGGCGCACGGCAGGGAACATCGGCCGCCCGTCGGCTCGCAGAACCGGCTGCGGCACTCCCCGTTCCCGGTGCAGCGGGATCCGAGCAACGCGTCGCCGGCGCCGTCGGCCGGCACGCACAGGCCGTCCGGCTCGCATGCGGCCCCGCGGCAATACCCGCCGTCCGGGCAGGCGGGACCGACGCCCGGAGTGCAGGGCAGGGTGCAGACCCGGGCGCCGTCGACCTCCGCGCACAGCAGGCTGGCGCACTCGGAATCGGCCGAGCACGGCGCGCCGAGCCTCAGGCACACCTCGTCGATCTGCTCGTCGCAGTCGTCGTCGATGCCGTTGCAGACCTCCTCGCCCGGGGGCGCGCCGGCCCTGCAGGCGCAGTTCGCGATGTCATCGATCGCGTTGTTGCAGTCGTCGTCGATCCGGTTGCACGTCTCGGGGGCGGGGCTGCCACCGCCGGCGCAGCGGCAGTTCGGCAGGTCGTCGTCGATCGTTCCCCAGCAATCGTTGTCCACGCCGTCGCACACCTCGAAAGACGTCGGGACGCAGCCGCCGGTGTCGCGCAGGGCCCCGGCGATGAGGTCGTAGAAGCCGCTGAGGCGGGTCATGATCCCCATTCCAAGGCACCCCTCCTCGCCTCGGCTCGCCACGCCGACCAGCACGTCCTCGAAGAGCGACGGGCCGCCCGAGTCCCCCGAGCACACGTTGTTCTCGTCCGTGACGTACTCCCTCGTTCCCTGCAGCCATCGGACGTAGCCGTCGCGGCGGTACTTCGTGCCCGCGCTGTTGCCGTCGGCCGGGTTGGTCTGCCCGAACCCGATCGACGTGACGAGGGAGCCCCTGCCGAACCTCGGCCACGGCGTGAACTCCCATCGCTTGAGTTCGTATTCGAAATCCGACGCCAGAAGCATCACGGCGATGTCCGACCCCTCGATCCCGGTCCCCGGCGTCGTCCGCGTCGCGGTGACCCGATACTCGTCGATGATTCGGATCGGACTCGACCCCACGAAGACCCCCCAGCCGTCCGCCCGCAATCCCTGCACGCAGTGCTTGGCGGTGACCACGACCCGAGGTGAAATCGCGGTTGCCGAGCACATCGCGCCGCGGTCGTGGTAGATGAGCACGACCGCGGTTTCGCCGGTCTCGCGCGTGCCGTCCACGATCGGCAGGCCGGCGCCGCCGGCGCCGATGTCGTCAAGCGCGGCCTCGCAGGCCGACGCAACCCCGGAAAGCCCAAGCAGCACGACGGACAAACGAACGATCGGCATCGCCGCACCTCCGCTTCCGCCCCGGCCGACGGGGAGTCTACGGCCCGCACGGGATGCCGTCAAACAGGCCCGTGGCCGAGGGACGTGAACGGTTACCAGGCCCGAATCCTGGAGCCCCGAACCGGGGCTACGCGGCAGGTTCCGCGGGGGCCTCTTTGCGCGTCCTGGTCGTCCTGGACTTGGAGGCCGGAGGCGGCTGCCGTTCGGCGTCGCCGGGCGTGGGCGCGCCGTCGGCGGACTCGATCACCTTGTCGAGAAGCTCGTCCATGGATCGAATCGCGATGATCTCGAGGCCGTCGCGGACCTCCTTCGGGATCTCGATCAGGTCGGGCTCGTTGCGCTCGGGCAGGATGATGCGCTTGATTCCGGCGCGGTGGGCCGCCAGCGCCTTCTCCTTGACGCCGCCGACGGGGAGGACGCGTCCGCGGAGCGTGATCTCGCCGGTCATGGCGACATCGTGGCGCACGCGGACACCCGTGAGCAGCGACGCCAGGGCGGCGAAGATGGCGACGCCGGCGCTCGGGCCGTCCTTCGGCATCGCGCCTGCCGGCACGTGCACGTGCAGCTCGGAGTTCTCGAAGACGGCGGAGTCGATGCCGAGCTTCTCCGCGTTTGATCGGACGTATGACAGGGCGGCCTGGGCCGACTCCTTCATCACTTCGCCTAGCTGCCCGGTCAGGGTGAGCTTCCCCTTGCCCGGCATCCTGGTCGCTTCGATGAAGATTATCTCCCCGCCCGCGCTGGTCCACACCAGCCCGGTCGCCACCCCGGGGATCTCGGTGCGCTCGGCCATCTCCGACGTGAACTTCGCCGGGCCGAGGTACTCGGTCAGATCGTCCGGTCCGACCGTGGCCGGCAGTTTCTCGGCAGGAAGCGTCCCCTCGGCGATCTTGACCGCGACGCCGCGGCAGCACCCGGCCACCGACCGCTCCAGATTCCGCACTCCGGCCTCCCTGGTGTGGACGTCGATGATCCGTTCGAGCGTGGCGTCCGGGATCTCCAGCTTCCCTACCGCCAGGCCGTGTTCGTCGAGCTGCTTCGGCAGCAGGTGCTTGCGCGCGATCAGGACCTTCTCGTTGCGGGTGTAGCCCGGCAGGTCGAGCGTCTCCATGCGGTCGCGAAGGGGAGGGGGGATTGGATCGGGGAGGTTGGCCGTCGTGATGAACATCACCTTGGACAGGTCGAACGGGATCTCGATGTAGTGGTCCGAGAACGAGTCGTTCTGCTCGGGATCGAGAACCTCCAGCAGCGCCGCCGCGGGGTCGCCCCTGAAGTCGTGGCCGATCTTGTCCACCTCGTCCATCATGAAAACCGGATTCCGCGTCCCGGCCTTCTTGAGCTGCTGGATGATCTGCCCCGGCAACGCGCCGACGTAGGTGCGCCGGTGCCCGCGGATCGCCGCCTCGTCGTGGACGCCGCCGAGCGAGATACGCACGAACTTCCGCCCCAGCGCCCTGGCGATGGAGCGTCCCAGGGACGTCTTGCCGACGCCGGGCGGTCCGATGAAGCAGAGGATCGGCCCCTTCTTGTCCGGCTTGAGCTTGCGCACCGCCAGGTACTCCACGATTCTCCTCTTGACCTTCTCCAGGCCGTAGTGGTCCTCCTCCAGCACGTTGCGGACCTCGCCGATGTCCATCTTGTCGATAGTCTCGATGCGCCATGGCAGGTCGAGGATCCAGTCGAGGTACGTCCTGGCGACGGTGTACTCCGCCGACCCGACCTGCATCGCCTTGATTCGCCGCATCTGCTTGTGCGCCACCTCGCGCGCGTCGTCCGGCATGTTCATCTTCGCCAGACGCTCCTCGATCCCCTCCAGATCGCCTCCCTCGTCCGCCTCCTCGCCCCCGAGCTCCTCCTTGATTGCCTTGAGCTGCTGGCGCAGCACGTACTCGCGCTGCGTCTTGTTCATCTCCTCGCTGACCTGGCTCTTGATCTTGTCCTTCATCCGGAGGATCTCGTTATGCCGCGCAACTACGCGCAACACCGTGCGAAGACGTTCTTTCACGTCGACCGTCCGGATCAGGTCGGACTTCTGCTCCAGCGGTATGTCCAGGTTGGCGGCGACCAGGTCGGCGAGTTGCCCGGGATGATCGATCGAGTCGATGAGCGCGGCGGCCTCGCGCGGCATCTCCGGCGTCATCTTGACGACCTGCTTGGCGGCCTCCTTGAGCGCCATGGCGAGCGCGTCGGTCTCGACGTCCGGCCGGGCCAGGACGTCGTACAGGCGCGTGACCCGAGCCACGTGATACGGCTCGCGCTGGAGCATCGCGTCCATGCGGATCCGCGCTCCGCCCTGGAGGATGACGCTCATCGATCCGGATGAATGGCGGATCACCTTGAGGACGCGCGCCGCCGTACCGTACGGATACAGTTCGTCAAACCCCGGATCGTCGACGTTGGGATCCTTCTGGGCGAAGATCGCCAGGTAGGGCGTGCCGGAACCTTCCAGATCCTGGACCAGCCTCAACGACTTGGGCCGCCCGACCTCGAACGGCGCGACCGCCGACGGGAACAACAGCGCGTTGCGGATCGGCAGGACCGGGAGTCGGTCGCCGAACTCGAAATCGTCGTGGCTTGGGTTCTTCTCGGGCATCACCGTTCCTCCATCCCGGGGGTTGGGGTTTCGGGTTTCGGGTTTCGGGTTTCAAGCTGCTCCAAACTGCCAAGGAACTCGCGCGCAAGTGACCGTGATTCTTAGGATCGCGCAAGTTCCATTCCTCGGGGTCCGCCGAAGGCGGATGGGGATCTCCAAACTCCCTGTATGGTGCGCATTTGTCGTGTAAGACATATT
>CAMTWF010000253.1:0-2053 GCA_947085355.1 uncultured delta proteobacterium | reverse complement strand
GCGCCCTGCCCACCTGCGGCGACGCCGTCGTCCAGACGCGCGAGGAGTGCGACGACGGCAACCTGTCGAACGCCGACGCCTGCCTCAACACATGCCTGAACGCGAGATGCGGCGACGGCTTCGTCCGGACCGGCGTCGAGGCGTGCGACGACGGGAACGGGATCAACGGGGATGCCTGCACCAACACCTGCGCCCTCGCCCGTTGCGGCGACGGCATCGTCCACGTCGGGGTCGAGGCGTGCGACGACGGAAACACCATCGACACCGACGGGTGCCGGAACACCTGCGCCCTGCCGAGCTGCGGCGACGGCGTCGTCCAGACCGGCGAAGAGTGCGACGACGGCAACGGCCTCGACACCGACGCCTGCCTCAACACATGCCTGAACGCGCGGTGCGGCGACGGCTTCGTCCGCACCGGCGTCGAGGGGTGCGACGACGGCAACACCACCGCCGGCGACTGGTGCTCTGCCGCCTGCGCCAAGGAGTGCCTGTACGGCGCCGCGCGCGGCATGTACGGCGGCAACTGCTACATGCGATTCGGCACCGCCGTCTCCTGGCGGGAGGCCGCGGACGCCTGCGCCGTGATCGATTCCTACCTCGTGGCGATATCGAGCCTCGGAGAGAACGACTTCGTCCGCGGGCTGATCAACGCAACGTCGTGGATCGGCTTGACCGACCAGTGGAGCGAGGGGACGTTCATCTGGTACCTCGGGACGCGGGGCACGCTCGCCCCCGTCTACACGAACTGGACCGGAGGACAGCCGGACAACGCGCCCGGGCCGAACCCGCCCGGCGCGGACTGCGGAGCGATTGACTCCCCGGGCGGACTCTGGCGCGACGAGGCGTGCACGACGCCGTACGCCTACGTCTGCGAGCACCAGTGGTAGCGCGGCGGGGCTGATACGGGAACCGGCGGCGCGGCGCGGTCCGGACCGCGCCGCCGGGGTCGCTGGAAGGGCGCGACGGCCGCCGGCAGCGCGGCTGGGGCGCCGGTGGAGGTCGCGACGATGAAACACACGCAAATTCGGTTGTGGACCCTTGCCGCCGCGGCGCTCGCCGGCTGCGGGGGAGGCGTGACTCTGACGCCTCGCTGCGGGGACGGTGTCCGGAACGAAGGCGAGGAGTGCGACGACGGCAACGCCGTCGACGACGACGAGTGTACCACCGCCTGCACCCTCCCCCGGTGCGGCGACGGGGTCCGCCAGGCCGGCGAAGCGTGCGACGACGGCGATAACGTCGACGACGACGAATGCACCAACGCCTGCACGTTGCCGCGTTGCGGCGACGGGATCCGGCAGGCCGCCGAGGAATGCGACGACGGCAACACGAGCCCGTACGACGAGTGCCTGCCGGAGTGCCTCGCGGCGCGGTGCGGCGACGGCCTCATCCGGCGCGGCGTCGAAGAGTGCGATGACGACAACGAGGACGACTCGGATGCGTGCCTCCCGACGTGCGTCGCGGCGCGGTGCGGCGACGGCTTCCTGTGGGCCGGGGTCGAGGCGTGCGACGACGGGAATACGCTTGACGGCGACGAGTGCACCTCCCGTTGCGCGCTGCCCACCTGCGGCAACCGCGTCGTCGACCCGGGCGAGGAGTGCGACGACGGGAACCTCTCGCAGTTCGACGCCTGCCTCCCGACCTGCCTCGCCGCCCGCTGCGGGGACGGCTTCCTCCGGGCCGGGGTCGAGGCGTGCGACGACGGCAACCCCGACAACTCCGACGCCTGCCTGATCGCCTGCACCCCTGCCGCCTGCGGGGACGGCTTCCTGTGGGCCGGGGTCGAAGCCTGCGACGACGGGAATACGCTCGACGGCGACGAGTGCACCTCCCGCTGCGGCATCCCCACCTGCGGCAACGGCGTGGTCGATCCGGGGGAGGAATGCGACGACGGGAACCTCTCCGACGCCGATGACTGCCTCTCCTCCTGCCTGGCCGCGTGGTGCGGCGACGGATCGATCCGGGCGGGTGTCGAAGCGTGCGACGACGGCAACGCGAGCAACGCCGACGCCTGCCTCGTGACCTGCCTGCCGGCGACCTGCGGCGACGGTCACTT
>CAMTWF010000252.1:0-19595 GCA_947085355.1 uncultured delta proteobacterium | reverse complement strand
TTCCCTACACGACGCTCTTCCGATCTCCGACGGTCGTTGCCGTCGCGGCGCCCGCGCCCGAACCGGCCCGGCAGCCGGGGCGCGCCGCCGTCCCGCCGCTTTCGCGTGTCGCTGCCGTGGCGCCCGGCGATGCGCGTCGGGATCCGGCTCCGCCGGCGCCGGCGCCGGCGAGGCTGTCCGTCATCTCCAGTCCGTGGTCGTACGTGACGGTCGACGACAGCCCCACGGGTCGCCGCACGCCGCTGGTGAACCTGGAGGTTCCGGCGGGGGTCCGCCGGGTCTGCCTGGAGACGTCGGACGGGCGTCGGCACTGCACGGCGATCCGCGCCGAGCCGGGCCGGGCGGCGCGCGTGTCGCACACGTTCCGGTAGGGACGCCGCAACATAGTTGAGCCTTCGCAGGCCGCCATGGTACGTGCGCCGCGTGGCGGAGCCCGGAGTCATCCAGTGGGTCGCACGGCGGTTCGCGCCGGTCCTGGCGGTCCATCTCGCGGCCTTGGCGTGCGGACCCGGTCCGCGGGTTCCGGCGCCCGCGGCGCGGCCGGCGTACTCGTCCGCGGAACTCGCCGAGGTGGTGAGCGTCGCCGAGGTCGCCGTCGCGCCGGACGGGAGCGAGATCTCCTTCACGAGCGATCGGTCGGGCGCGTACGAACTGTGGACCGTCTCGCTGGGCGACACGGGCGCTATCCCCCGGCAGCGCACGAGAGCCCGCGAGTTCGTCTCCGGCATCGTCTACTCGCCCGACGGGTCGCTGCTGATCTTCGAGATGGACAGCGGCGGCGACGAGCGCACCGATCTCTGGATGCTCCGGCGCGGCGCGGGCGAGCCGGAGCGCCTGACCGATACTCCGACGGCGGAGAACTTGGTCCGGTTCTCGCCCGACGGGTCGAGGATCGCGTTCGCAAGCGATCCGGACCGCGAGTTCAGGTTCGACGTTCACGCGATGGACCTCGGGTCCGGCGCGGTGGCGCGGCTCACGCGCGGCGAGATCAACGTGCTCGACCCGGTCTGGAGCGCCGACGGGCGCACGATCGTCGCCGTGCGCACGCCGGACGATCAGGTGGGCGAGATCGTCGTGATCGATTCGGCCGCCGGCGCCGAACGATCGCTGGCCCCGCCCCTCGACGGCGGGATCGCCTGGCCGATCGATTTCCTCCCCGACGGCCGGCTGCTGGCCACCGCCACCAATGACGCCGGCTTTCTGCAGATCGCGCTCGTCGACGTCGCGTCGGGACGGGTCGAGTACGCCGGATCGGCGGAGTGGGACGTCGAGCACGCGGTCGCGGCCGACGACGGCGCCGTCGTCTTCTCGCGCAACGTCCGTGGGGAGAGCGAGGTCGCGATCGCCGCCGCCGGCGGACTGGGCGCCCCGCGCGTGCTGCTGCGAGGCGGCGTGGTCGAGGACATGGCGGTCGACCGGGCCGGTACGGTCGTAGCGGTGGCGCGCGAGACGTCGCGGGGCCCGACCGAGGTGCTGGCGATCGACGCGGCGACGGGGGCGGCGCGCGTCGTCGTTCCCGCGACGCTCGGCGCTGTGGACGTCTCGCTCCTGGCGGAGGCCGCGCTGCGCGAGTTCTACGGCTTCGACGGGACGGGAATCGACGCCTTCGTCTGGGCGCCGCCGGTCGAGCGGCTCGGGGCGCCGCCGCCGGCGGTTGTCCACGTCCACGGCGGGCCGAACGGCCAGACGCGCGGCCGCTTCTACCCGCAGATCCAGGCGCTGGCCGAGGCCGGCTTCCTCGTCCTGTCGGTGAACTACCGCGGCTCGACCGGCTACGGCCGCGCGTTCGAGGACCTCAACAACCGCGACTGGGGCGGCGGCGACCTGCGGGACATCATCGCCGTGGTCGAGGCGCTCGCCGCGGCGGGCGAGATCGATCCCTCCCGCGTCGGCATCATGGGCGCCAGCTACGGCGGATACATGACGCTGCGGGCCGTCACCGCCGCCCCGGACGTCTGGAGCGCCGCCGTCGACATGTACGGCATGCCCGACCTCCTGGAGGACTACCGCATGACGGAGGACAGGTTCGGCACGTGGTACCTCACGGAGATGGGCGACCCCGCCCAGCACGAGGATCTCTACCGCGACCGGTCGCCGATCCACGCGCTCGACCGCGTCCGCGCCCCGCTGCTGGTCTTCCAGGGCGAGAACGACACCAACGTGCCGCGGGCGCAGAGCGACGCGGCGGTCGCGGCGCTGCGCGAGCGCGGCCTTGCGGTGGAGTACGTCGTCTATCCCGACGAGGGGCACGGCTTTACGCGCCGGGAGAACCGCCTCGACTGCATGGCCCGCACCGTCGAGTTTCTCCTCCGTCACCTCGGCGGCCGGCGTTGACTCCGGGTCCCGAGCCGCCGTTGCCCTCGCCGCGCTCGCCCGCTATTCTCGCGCCGCCATGACGCGCCTCTCTGTCTCGACGCGGAGCCGTTTCGAGCTTGTGGACGTGACGGCCAAGGTGCGCGACGCGATCCGAGCGTGCGGGGTACGTTCCGGGATCGTCCACCTGCACTGCCCGCACACCACCGCCGCGCTGGTCGTCAACGAGAACGCCGATCCGTCCGTCGTCCGGGACATCGTCGCCGTCTTCGAGCGCCTCGTGCCCCGGTCGGGCGACTACCGCCATGCGGAGGGCAACTCGCAGGCGCACGTGCTGGCGAGCCTGATCGGCTGCGGTCTGACGCTGCCGATCGACGGCGGCGAGCCGGCGCTCGGCGCCTGGCAGGGCGTCTTCTTCGTCGAGATGGACGGGCCGCGCAGCCGGGAAATCTGGATCACCGCCGTCGGAGGCGATCGCGGATGAGGCCGGGAGCGACCTTTGCAATCGCCGCCGCGCTGGCGGCCGCGGCCGGCTGCGGTTGCGGCACGGTCCCGCCCGCCGCCGCGGCCGGCGTGCCGTTGGCCCACGTGGAGGCCGATCCGCTGCTGCTGCTCGCGGAGCGGGTGGATGGAGGGACGCGGATCACGGAGATCGACGCGGGAGAGATGCTGGCGCGCGCCAGGGCGCTCCAGGAGGCCGGCTCGTACCGGGCGGCGATCGCCGAATACGACGCGGTCGTCAGGCGCTTCGCCGGGACGTCCGCGGCGGCCGAAGCGATGTATCGCAAGGGCGTCTGCTTCGAGCGCCTCGACGAGCCGGTCGCCGCGCTGGCCGCCTTCCGGGAGCGGCTCGCGGCGGCGGGCGACGGCTCGGTGGCCGAGGCGGAGATCCCGGCGCTGATACACGCGGCGTTGCTGGAGGAGGGCCTCGGGAGGTGGACCGAGGCCGAGGCGAGCTACCGCCGCCTGATCGATTCGCCGGCGCTAGCGCCCGGGGATCGGCGCGCCGCGCGGATGCGCCTGGCAGCCGTGCTGCTGGCCGGCGGCGACGTGGAGGCGGCGCGGCCGATGATGGATGAGGTGGTGGCCGAGTCCGACACGGAGCCCGGCGAGTCGGTGCATCCGGCCCCGGCCGCCGAGGCCCGGTATCGGTTGGGGTGCCTGGCGGCCGATGCGATGCGGGCCGCGGCGATCGACTCCGCCGACACCCGGACCGCGCGGGAGCAGCTCGTCGAAAAGGCGGCGCGGTTCTCGGATGCCTTCAAGCACCTGGCCGCGGCGATCGGGAGCGGAAGCCCGTACTGGGCCGTTGCCGCCGGCGAGGCGATCGGGCGGATCTACCTCGATGTCCACGACTCCCTGATGGAGGCGCCGCTCCCGGACGGCGTGGCGGGCGATGCCGATGCGGAGGAGGCGTACCTGGCGTTCCTTCGGGCACGCACACGGGTGCTGCTCGACAACGCCATCGTCGCGTGGGAGGAGAACCTGTTGCGGGCCGAACGGACCGGCGTTCGGAGCCCGGCGGTCGAGGCCACCGCCGACGGGATCGACATGGTGCGGCGGCTCCTGGACGAACGGGACGCGGCACGCACGCCGCTTGACGACGAGGCCGAGCGGCTGCTGGAACGGATGGACGCGGACGGCGGCTTGTTCTCGGCCCCCGCGCGGCCGCCGGCCGGCGACGCGCAACGAAGAAAAAGGGCGCCGCCGACGGGTGCGAGAAACCCCTTGACAAGCACATGGACGGCTTGTAAGGTCCGGTGCCTTCGGCCGGGACCCCCGGGGAGATGGGGTTTGGCGCGGCCCCGGCGGGAGGGTTTCAGAGGTCCAATCCGTCGCCGGCTGCGTGCCGGGCGGTGGTGGCTGGGGGCCGGTGAGGAGGCAGTTCGTAGGGTCCTGACCGCCCGGCCGGAGGCGGCAGCCAGGGTGGGCTGGCGTAGCTCAATCGGTAGAGCGGCTGATTTGTAATCAGCAGGTTGCGGGTTCGAGCCCCACCGCCAGCTCGTGGGAACGTGAACCCGGCGTCGCGGCAGCGACGAGGATCCTGGGGGCGGGCCGTACGCCAGGGCGCGCGGTTCGGGCATGACGAGGACGTTCGGTGCTGACGATGGGTTGTCAAGCCGGTTCGGGTGGTGGTGAGGCGCCGTGCGCCGAACAGCCCCCCGGTGCCATGGAGGGTTTCCCGAGTGGTCAAAGGGGGCAGACTGTAAATCTGTTGGCCTTGCGCCTACGGTGGTTCGAATCCACCACCCTCCACCGCGGGAGTAGCTCAATTGGTAGAGCATCAGCCTTCCAAGCTGATTGTCGCGGGTTCGATTCCCGTCTCCCGCTCCGCCGACAGGGCCCCCGTGGCGCCGTCGCCGGAGCGCCGGTGCGGGAATTGCGCGCAGCAGTGGCCGCGAAGGCAGGTGATCGGGTGACCGCCCACGTAGCTCAGTCGGTAGAGCACCTCCTTGGTAAGGAGGAGGTCACCGGTTCGATCCCGGTCGTGGGCTCCGGCGCCCTGACCGGGGACGGTCGCCGATTCATTGCACCGGGGGGCTGTTCGGCGCTACGCGCCTCACCGCCCCCCGGACCCCCGCGGACCCTCGCGGCAAAGCCGCCAGGGTCCTTGTTCGGGCGACGTTGACGAGGGTGGCGGAACCACCCAGGGAGGAAGGGAGATGGCCAAGGAAAAGTTCGACCGAAGCAAGCCGCACGTGAATGTCGGTACGATCGGGCATATCGACCACGGCAAGACCACGCTCACCGCGGCCATCACGAAGGTCGCGGAGAAGCTCGGCTTCGGCAAGTTCATCAGCTACGACGAAGTGGCCAAGGCCAGCGCCTCGCACGGGCGTCGCGACGAGACGAAGATCCTGACGATCGCCACGGCGCACGTCGAGTACTCGACCAAGAAGCGCCACTACGCGCACATCGACTGCCCGGGCCATGCGGACTACATCAAGAACATGATCACCGGCGCCGCCCAGATGGACGGTGCGATCCTGGTGATCGACGGCGCCGACGGGCCGATGCCCCAGACCCGCGAGCACGTCCTCCTGGCCAGGCAGGTCAACGTTCCGGCCATCGTCGTCTACATCAACAAGGTGGACACGGTGGAGGATCCGGAGTTCGTCGACCTCGTCGAGGTCGAGGTGCGCGAGCTGCTCACCAAGTACGATTTCCCCGGGGAAAAGACCCCGTGCATCCGCGGCTCCGCGCTCAAGGCGCTCAGAGGCGAGCTCGGCGATGTCGGCGAGGGCTCCATCATCAAGCTCATGGACGCCATCGACTCCTTCATCCCGCTGCCCGTCCGCGAGATCGACAAGCCGTTCATGATGCCGGTCGAGGACGTCTTTTCCATCAAGGGGCGTGGCACCGTCGCCACGGGAAGGGTCGATCGGGGCATCGTGAAGGTCGGGGACGAGGTCGAGATCGTCGGCTTCGTCGAAACGCGCAAGACGGTTGCGACCGGCGTCGAGATGTTCCGCAAGATCCTCGACCAGGGCCAGGCCGGCGACAACGTCGGCGTGCTGCTCCGCGGCATCGACCGGGACCAGATCGAGCGCGGGCAGGTGCTGGCCAAGCCCGGCAGCATCACGCCGCACAAGAAGTTCAACGCTCGGGTCTACGTCCTCAGCGACAAGGAAGGCGGCCGCCACAAGCCGTTCTTCACCAACTACCGGCCGCAGTTCTACGTCCGCACGACCGACGTGACCGGTACGGTCCGGCTCCCCGAGGAGGTCAAGATGGTGATGCCGGGCGACAACGTGACCCTCACGGTGGAACTCATAACGCCGGTGGCGCTCGAGAAGGAGATGCGTTTCGCCATCCGCGAGGGCGGCAGGACCGTCGGCGCGGGCGTGGTGACCGAGATCCTGGAGTAGGCGCCTGGACGTCCGCAACGGCCGGCGAGCCGCGGGCGGGAGTCGGTGGAAATGGGCAACCGCGACATCATCCTGTTGCAGTGCGGCACGTGCAAGCGGAAGAACTACGCGACGACCAAGAACAAGCGCACGGCGGCCGGCAAGCTGGAACTCAAGAAGTTCTGCCGGGCATGCAAGGCCCACACCGGGCACAAGGAGGCGAAGGCGTGACAGGGTGGCGCTCGCGTTCCCCCTCCGGCGCCGCGGGGCGCCGGAGATCGGGGATCGCGACGCAGGTGGGCCAGTAGCTCGAATGGCAGAGCGGCGGATTCCAAATCCGTAGGTTGGGGGTTCGAGTCCCTCCTGGCCCGCCGCGGCGATCTTGGGGGACGGCGAACGGGTCCCCCGGCTGTGTGCCGGCTCGTTGGGGTGGGGGGACGGTCCCGGATGTGCGGGGAAGGCGGTTGGAGCGGCTGAGATGGCGTTGACGACCAAGGGAACGATGGGGACGCAACTGGACATGACCAGGCACGTCCACTTCCTCTTCATCGTCGGCGGTGCGCTCGCCACGTACCTGGCCTACAAGATCGTCGGCCAGATCTGGTTCCGCTTCACGCCCGACGTCAGCTTCCCGATCGCCGCCGGCATCGGCCTGCTTGCGGGCGGGGGGTTGGCCGTCCACTTGTGGCGCCACGAGAAGACGAACCAGCTCGCGCACGAGGCGGTGGCGGAGTTGTCGCGGGTGACGTGGCCGACCCGCCAGGAACTCGGCGCCGCCACCGTAGTCGTGATGGTTGCCTCGATGATCGCCGCCGCGATCTTGGGCGTGTTCGATGCCGTTTGCGGCTGGTTTACGGATGTCATCTACTAGCCGGTGAGGACCCCGAGATGTCCGCCGAGAAGAAATGGTACGTCGTGACCACGTACTCGGGATTCGAGGCCAAGGCCAAGGCTGCGCTGGAGGAGCGCGTCCGCACGTCCGACATCGCGGACCAGTTCGGGGAGATTCTCGTCCCGACGGAGCCCGAGCCCGAGGGCAAGAGGCGCGGCCCCAAGCGCAGTTTCTTCCCGGGGTACATCTTCGTGGAGATGGCGATGAACGAGCGGACCTGGACGCTTGTGCGGGGGACCCCGAAGGTCACGAACTTCGTCGGCAGCCAGAAGCCCGCGCCGGTCGCGGTGGATCAGATCGACAGGGTGCGGCAGCAGATCGCCGAGGGTTCCATCAGCGCCCGGCCGGTCGCCACCTTCGAGGAGGGCGATCAGGTGCGCGTCAGCCAGGGGCCGTTTGCGAACATGAGCGGCACGGTATCGTACATCAACCAGGAGAAGCAGAGGATCCGCGTGCTGGTGTCGATCTTCGGGCGCCCCACGCCCGTCGATCTCGAGTACGGCCACGTGGAGCGGATCCCGTGAGGCGGCAGGTCACGGGGAACGGCCCGACGGCGGCGGAGAACGCGAGATGAAGAAACTCGTTGCCCAAGTGAAACTCCAGATCCCGGCGGGCAAGGCATCGCCGTCCCCCCCGATCGGTCCCGCGCTCGGCCAGCACGGCGTCAACATCATGGACTTCTGCAAGTCCTTCAACGCCAAGACCGCCAAGCAGGAAGGGATGATCATCCCCGTCGTGATCTCGATCTTCGCCGACAGATCGTTCACATTCATCACCAAGACCCCTCCGGTGGCGATCCTCCTGCTGAAGGCGGCGGGGTTGGAGAAGGGGTCCGGCGAGCCGAACAAGATCAAGGTCGGCAAGGTGACCGCCGGTCAGATCAGCGAGATCGCGTCTCTCAAGATGCCGGACCTCAACACCAAGAACCAGGCGGCGGCCGAATGCATGGTCAGGGGAACGGCGGTGTCGATGGGCATCGAGGTCGCCGGGTAGGGTGCACGCGATGAAGGGAACAACCAAGCGCGCCGCCGCTGCTGCGGCCATGTTCGATCGCGAGCGCAGGTACCCGCTCGCGGAAGCGGTATCGGTCAGCCAAGCGGTGGCGAAGAAGGTCGCCAAGACCGATGAGACCGTCGAGATGGCCGTGAGGCTCGGGATCAACCCGAAGCACTCCGACCAGATGGTCCGCGGCGCCGTCGTCCTGCCGCACGGTCGGGGGAAGACCGTACGTGTCCTGGTTTTCGCGAAGGGGGAGAAGGAGAGGGAGGCGCTCGACGCCGGCGCGGACTACGTGGGCGCCGAGGACCTCATCGAGAAGATCCAGGGCGGGTGGTTCGATTTCGACACGGCCATCGCGGTGCCCCAGTTGATGGGCCAGGTCGGGAAGCTCGGCAAGTTCCTCGGCAAGCGCGGCCTGATGCCGAACCCGAAGGTCGGCACCGTCACGAACGACGTCGCCGCCGCCGTCAAGGCGGCCAGGGCCGGCAAGGTCGAATTCCGCGCCGAGAAGGCCGGTATCGTCCACGTCCCGATCGGCAGGGTTTCCTTTGATGCCGCGAAGCTCGTCGAGAACGCCGTCGCCATCCTCGAGGCGCTCCAGAAGGCCAAGCCGTCGACGGCCAAGGGGACCTACATGCGCACGATCGTCGTCTGCACCACGCACGGGCCGGGCGTCAAGGTCGACACCTCGGATCTGCCGCTGGGGAAGTAGGGAGAACGTCCCATGGATCGGAAGGGCAAGGCCGAGAACATAGATCTGGTGAGGGACCGTTTCGGCCGCATGGCCGTCGCCGTGCTCTCCGACTACCGCGGAATGAAGGTCAAGGAGGCGAACGACCTGCGGGACGCATGTCGTGGCGCCGCCGTCGAGCTGCGGGTCGTCAAGAACACGATTCTGAGGGTGGCGGCGCGGGACACCCCCTACGAGACGGCGATCCGGCCGCATATCGCCGGCATGACCGCCGTGGCGTGGTCGTACGAGGATCCCGCCGTCGCTGCGCGCGTGCTGACCGAATACGCCAGGAAGAACCCCAAGGTGCAGGTCAAGTGCGCCCTGCTCGATGGTCGCGTCCTCGACGCCCAGGGCGTCAAAGCGCTCGCGTCGATGCCGGGCAAGAACGCTCTCCGCGCGAACCTGCTCGCGACGTTCATGGCGCCGGCCACCAGGTTCGCCGGGACGCTGCTTGCCGCGGCCCGGGGTTTCGTGTGCGTGACCGACGCCAGGAGGAGGTCGCTGGAGGAGGGCGGGAAGTAGGTTGTCGGATCCGCATCCGCCGGCGGCGTGGACGAGCGTCGTGCGGTGGGGCGGAGCCGGTGCGGGGGGAAGGCTGGATGCCTGTTGCGCGCCGGGAACCGGCGCGGCGATCGATGCCGCGGCCGGTCGGCCCGGGAGGAAGGAGTGGTCGAGATGTCCGAGTTGAGCCAGGAGAAGGTGATCGAGTACTTGAGCGGCCTGTCGGTGATGGAGATCGCGGGTCTGACCAAGGCCCTCGAGGAGAAGTGGGGCGTCTCGGCGGCGCCCGTCGCCGCCTTCGGCGCCGTCCCGCTCGCCGCGGCGGGCGGCGGGGAGGATGCCAAGGCCGAGGAGCAGACCGAGTTCACGGTCGAGCTTCAGGAGGTCGGCGACAAGAAGATCGAGGTCGTGAAGGCGATCCGCGCCATTACCGGCGTCAGTCTCAAGGAGGCCAAGGACCTCGTCGACGGCGCGCCCGGCGTCGTGAAGACCGGCGTTTCGAAGGCGGAAGCCGAGGACATCAAGAAGAAGCTCCAGGAGGCCGGCGCGAAGGTGGCGGTCAAGTAGGTGACCGTCGGTAGTTCGCTCCGGCTGCCGTTCGCGGCGGCGACCCAAGGACCCGAGCGGCTTTGCCGCGAGGGGTCCGCGGGGGTCCGGGGGGCGGTGAGGCGCCGTGCGCCGAACAGCCCCCCGGTGCGGATGAGCCGGCGGCGGCCGGTGCGCCCGGGGCACCACGGCCGTTGCTTGGCAGTATAGGAGGGGCGGCATGCCCAGCGTCCCGAACGTCGGGGAGAGCAACTTCCGGATCCGCAAGTCGTACCAGAAGATCCGGAAGATACTGGACGTCCCCAATCTGATCGACATCCAGAAGCGCTCGTACGAGCGCTTCCTCCAGGCGGCGGTGCCGCCCGGCGAGCGGGAGGACGTCGGTCTCCAGGCCGTCTTCCGGTCGGTTTTCCCGATCAGGGACTTCAACGGCGTGGCCGAGTTGTCCTTCAAGGGTTACGCGCTGGAGAAGCCGAAGTACGACCCCGACGAATGTCGCCAGCGCGGCAGCACGTACCAGGCCCCGATCAAGGTCACGATCGAGTTGTCGCTTTTCGACCCGTCCTCCGCGCCGAAGCAGCAGCGCCAGCTGCGCTACTCGAAGGTCCAGGAAGTCTACTTCGGCGAGATCCCGCTCATGACCGACAACGGGACCTTCATCATCAACGGGACGGAGCGCGTCGTCGTCACGCAGCTCCACCGCAGCCCCGGCGTGATCTTCGACGACGACAAGGGGAAGAGCCACGCCTCCAGCAAGATCCTCTACTCTGCGCGGGTGATCCCCTCGCGCGGTTCCTGGCTCGACATAGAGTTCGACCACAAGGATATCATCTACGTCAGGATCGATCGCCGCAAGAAGCTCCCCGTCACGGTGCTGCTCAAGGCCCTGGGATACTCCGAGGAGGAGATCCTCGCGCAATTCTACCGCACCGAGCGGATCCGCGTCGAAGCGGACGGTTTCGAGAAGGACGTGAACTACGACGCGCTGCGCGGCCAGCGTGCTACCAAGACCGTGAAGTTCGGGCCGCGCAAGACCGACGTCGTCCAGAAGGGCGAGAAGTTCACGGCGGCCGTCGTCGACAGGATGCGGGAATTGGACGTGCAGCGGCTGCCGGTGGACGTCCAGGACCTCGTAGGCAGGATCTCGGCGCGGGACGTGTTCGATTCCAAGACCGGCGAGATCCCGCTCGAGTGCAACGAGGAGATCACCGAGGCCAAGCTGGCGGCGATCCGGGAGGCCGGCATCCGTTCCTTCGACACGCTCCTGATCGACGGCGTCACGGTCGGCTCCTACCTCCGCGATACCCTCAAACTCGACAAGACCCGTTCGGCCGACGAGGCCAAGATCGAGATCCACAAGCGATTCCGCTCGCAGGACCAGGTTTCGCTGGAGTCGGCCCGTCAGGAGTTCGAGAACCTGTTCTTCAAGCCGGATCGGTACGACCTGACACGGGTGGGCCGCCTCAAGTTCAACAACAAGTTCGGCTTCGACACGCCGCTGGAACACACGACGCTGACCCGCGAGGACATCCTTCACACCGTCAAGCACCTGATCGAACTCAAGGAGAAGCGGGGCAAGACCGACGACATCGACCATCTCGGCAACCGCCGCGTACGCGCCGTGGGCGAGCTGCTGGAGGGCCAGTACAGGATCGGCTTGCAGCGCATGGAGCGCGCGATCAAGGAGCGGATGAGCATGAACCCCGAGATCGACTCGGTGGAGCCCCATGACCTCATCAACTCCAAGCCGGTCGTCGCCGTCGTGAAGGAGTACTTCGGCTCCAGCCAGCTCTCGCAGTTCATGGACCAGACGAACGCCCTGTCCGAGGTGACCCACAAGCGTCGCCTCTCGGCGCTCGGTCCGGGAGGGCTGACGCGCGAGCGCGCCGGGTTCGAGGTGCGGGACGTGCATGCGACGCACTATGGCCGCATCTGCCCGATCGAGACGCCGGAGGGACCGAACATCGGGCTGATCGCGTCGCTGTCGACCTTTGCCAGGGTCAACGAGTACGGCTTCGTCGAGACGCCGTTCCGCAGCGTGGTGAACGGGCGCGTGACCGAGGACGTCCGCTACTACGACGCCGACCAGGAGAAGGACCAGCACATCGCCCCGGCGGATGCGGAGATCGACGCCCGTGGCCGTCTCGTCGGACCGGCGGTCTCCGCCCGGCTCAACGGCGAGTACGTGATGGCTCTCCCCGAGAAGGTCACGTTGATGGACGTCGCGCCCGTCCAGCTCGTGTCGGTCGCGGCGTCGCTGGTCCCGTTCCTGGAGCACGACGACGCCAACCGGGCGCTCATGGGATCGAACATGCAGCGCCAGGCCGTCCCGTTGCTCCGGGCCACGGCGCCGATCATCGGGACCGGCATGGAGGCGAAGGTCGCCGAGGATTCGGGCGTGACCGTGCGGGCGCGCCGCGCAGGGATCGTCGACAGCGTCGACGCGAGTCGGATCGTCGTTCGGGCCGAGGCCGCCGGCTCGGAAATCCCCGACATCTACACGCTCGAGAAGTTCCGCCGGTCCAACCAGGCCACATGCATCAACCAGAGACCGATAGTGAAGGCCGGCGACCGCGTGAAGGCCGGCGAGGTGATCGCCGACGGCTTCGGCACCGACCTCGGCGAGATATCGCTCGGCGCCAACATCCTCGTCGCTATGATGCCCTGGGGCGGGTACAACTTCGAGGACTCGATCCTGATTGCCGAGCGGCTGGTGCGGGACGATCTCTTCACGTCGATCCACATCGAGGAATTCGAGTGCGTGGCGCGGGACACGAAGCTGGGCAGGGAGGAGATCACCCGCGACATTCCGAACCTGAGCGAGGACGCCCTCCGGAACATCGACGAGAGCGGGATCATACGCATCGGCGCCGAGGTGAAGCACGGCGACATCCTGGTCGGGAAGATCACGCCCAAGGGCGAGACGCAGCTCTCGCCGGAGGAGAAGCTGCTTCGCGCGATCTTCGGCGAGAAGGCCGCCGACGTGCGCGACACGTCGCTGCGGGTCCCGCCGGGGGTCTCGGGGATCGTCATCGGGGCGCGGGTGTACAGCCGCCGGGGGATCGAGAAGGACGATCGCGCCCGCGAGATCGAGGACCAGGAGCGGGCCAGGCTGGAGAAGGACCGCAACGACGAGATCTCCATCATCCGCGACGCCGCGCTCGGCGAGATCCGCCGCCTCCTTCTCGGCCAGACCGTCGCCGCAAGGCTGATCGACGAGAAGCACCACGTCCATCTCCCGAAGGGACGGAAGCTGGCCGCGGACGATCTGGAGGCGATCCCGAGGAAGCTGTGGATGGAGATCGCGATCGAGGACGAGAACCGGACGAAGAAGATCGCCGCCGTCAAGGAGCGGGTGGAGGACCAGGAACACCTGACGAACGAGTACTTCCGGGAGAAGATCGAGAAGCTGGCGCGCGGGGACGACCTGCCGCCCGGCGTGAACAAGACCGTGAAGATCTACATCGCCATCAAGCGCAAGGTCTCCGTCGGGGACAAGCTGGCCGGGCGCCACGGCAACAAGGGCGTCATCAGCAGGATCCTCCCGGACGAGGACATGCCGTACATGCTTGACGGCACGCCCGTCGACATCGTCATCAACCCGTTGGGTGTCCCCTCCCGCATGAACGTCGGCCAGGTACTGGAGACCCATCTCGGTTGGGCCGCCCGCGAGCTGGGCGCCAAGCTGCGCGCGGCCATCGAGGTCTCGCGGGGGGACATGGACGCCGTGCGTCCGCTGCTCAAGAAGGTATTCACGGATCCCGAGAGCCGGGAACGGCTGGAGGGGATGGATCGGCACGAGCTGCTGGCCTTCGCGCGGGGGATCGGCGAGGGGATCCATGTGAGCTGCCCGGTCTTCGACGGCGCCGACGAGGAGGAGATCCGCGACATGCTGAAGACGGCGGGCTGCCCGGAGACCGGCCAGACAGTCCTGTTCGACGGCCGCAGCGGCGAGCCGTTCCAGTCGGATGTCACGGTCGGCGTTCACTACATCATGAAGCTGCACCACCTCGTCGACGAGAAGATCCACGCCCGTTCGATAGGACCCTACTCCCTCGTCACCCAGCAGCCGCTCGGCGGGAAGGCCCAGTTCGGCGGGCAGCGGCTCGGGGAGATGGAGGTCTGGGCGATGGAGGCATACGGGGCCGCCTACGCCCTCCAGGAGTTCCTGACGGTCAAGAGCGACGACACGACGGGGAGGACGCGGATGTACGAGTCGATCGTCAAGGGGGACCAGAGGATGGAGCCGGGGCTGCCCGAGTCGTTCAACGTGCTCGTGCGGGAGATGCAGAGCCTGTGCCTGAACGTCGAGCTGCTCGAGAGGGAGGCCGCGGAGGCCGAGGCCGACCTGCGAGCGACGGCCTGATGCCGAGGGAGGTGACGCCGTGAGGGATCTGTTCAGCAGCTTCTTCGACAAGCCGCGCAGCCCCAGGGTCTACTCGGGCATGAGGATCTCGCTCGCCTCTCCGGACAACATGCGCGACTGGTCGCACGGGGAGGTCAAGAAGCCCGAGACGATCAACTACAGGACGTTCAAGCCGGAGCGGGACGGGCTTTTCTGCGCGAAGATATTCGGGCCGGTCAAGGACTTCGAGTGCAACTGCGGCAAGTACAAGCGGATGAAGCACCGCGGGATCGTCTGCGAGAAGTGCGGCGTCGAGGTGATCCCGAGCAAGGTTCGGCGCGAGAGGCTCGGCCACGTCACGCTGGCCACGCCGGTGGCCCATATTTGGTTCCTCAAGTGCCTCCCGTCCAAGATCGGCACCGTCCTCGACATGAGCGCGAAGGAACTAGAGCAGATCCTCTACTGCGAGTCGTACGTCGTGCTCGACCAGAAGGAGACCGATCTCGAGGCGCTGCAACTCCTGACCGAGGACCAGTACCGCGAGTTGCAGGGCAAGCACGGCGAGGACGCGTTCGATGCGGCGATGGGGGGCGAGGCGGTCCTCCGCCTGCTGCAGGCGATCGACGTCCACAAGCTGGCCGAACAGCTCCGCAAGGAACTCCGGACGACGACCAGCGACGCCAAGCGCAAGAAGTTCTCCAAGCGGCTGAAGGTGGTCGAGGCGTTCCGCGAGAGCCGGAACAAGCCGGAGTGGATGATGCTCACGGCGATCCCGGTCCTGCCGCCCGATCTCCGGCCGCTCGTGCCGCTCGACGGCGGCCGCTTCGCCACCAGCGACCTCAACGACCTGTACCGCCGCGTGATCAACCGCAACAACCGCCTCAAGCGGCTCAAGGAGCTGAACGCCCCGGAGATCATCATCCGCAACGAGCGCCGGATGCTGCAGGAGGCGGTCGACGCCCTGTTCGACAACGGCCGCCGAGGCAAGGTGATCACCGGCGCCAACAAACGGCCGCTCAAGAGCCTCTCCGACATGATCAAGGGCAAGCAGGGCCGCTTCCGCCAGAACCTGCTCGGCAAGCGCGTCGACTACTCCGGCCGGTCCGTGATCGTGGTCGGTCCCGAGCTGAAGCTGCACGAGTGCGGGCTGCCCAAGCAGATGGCGATCGAGCTGTTCAAGCCGTTCATCTACAACAAGCTCGAGGAGAGGGGCATCGTCAACACGATCAAGGCGGCCAAGAAGAAGGTGGAGAGCGAGTCGGCGGAGGTCTGGGACATCCTGGAGGAGGTGATCACCGAGCATCCGATCCTCCTGAACCGCGCGCCGACGCTGCACAGGCTGGGGATACAGGCGTTCGAGCCGGTCTTGATCGAGGGCAAGGCGATCCAACTCCACCCGCTGGTGTGCCAGGCATACAACGCCGACTTCGACGGGGACCAGATGGCCGTCCACGTGCCTCTCACGGTAGAGGCGCAGATGGAGGCGCGGGTCCTGATGATGTCCACGAACAACATCCTGTCGCCCGCGCACGGGTCCCCGATCATCAACCCGACCCAGGACATGGTGCTCGGGATCTACTACCTGACGATCCAGCGCCCGTTCGTCACGGGCGAGTACGTTCCCGGCTCGGAGAAGAAGGGGATCTTCACGGGCATCTACGGGTCGCCCGAGGAGGTCCGCATGGCGTTCGACGCCGGCGAGGTGGACATCCACGCGGCGGTCAAGGTGAGGATGGACGGCCGGATGGTGCAGACCACCGTCGGCCGGGTCCTGCTGTGGGAGGTGGTGCCGCGCGAGCTGTCCTTCGACCTCGTGAACAAGGTCATGAGCAAGGAGGATCTCTCGGCCCTGATCGACGAGGCGTACCGCCGGTGCGGCAACAAGACCACGGTCCTCCTGGCCGACCGCGTCAGGACGCTCGGCTTCCGCTACGCCACCGAGTCCGGCATGTCGATCAGCGTGGACGACATCAGGATTCCGGCCGAGAAGAAGGTGCTGATCGACCAGGCGCAGGCCGAGGTCGACCGCTACGTGCAGGACTATTCGGACAACAGGATCACGGCGGGAGAGCTGTACAACAAGACGGTCGATACGTGGTCCCGCGTCACGGACACCGTGATGGACAGGATGATCGCCGGGATCCAGTACGAGACGGTCGAGGATCCCGCCACCGGCGAGAAGCGCACCGTCAGGTCGCTCAACCCTCTCTGGATGATGATGACGTCCGGCGCCCGCGGCAACAAGGACCAGATCAAGCAGCTCGCGGGGATGCGCGGCCTCATGGCCAAGCCCTCCGGCGAGATCATCCAGACGCCGATCACTGCCAACTTCCGCGAGGGCCTCTCGGTGCTCCAGTACTTCATCTCCACGCACGGCGCCCGCAAGGGTCTCGCCGATACCGCCCTCAAGACCGCCAACTCCGGCTACCTCACGCGCAAGCTGGTCGACGTCGCCCAGGACGTCATCATCACCGAGTTCGACTGCGGGACGCTCGAGGGGATCGAGGTCCGCAAGCTCGTGGACGAGGCGGGCAAGGATCAGATCTCGCTGCGGGAGCGCGTCCTGGGCAGGGTGGCCGCCGAGGACGTCCACGACCCGTTGACGATGCGGTTGATCGTCAAGGCCGACAACGAGATCGACGAACAGGCGGCGAAGGCGATCGAGGAGACGCGCGATGCCGTCAGGATCCGGTCCGTGCTGACCTGCCAGACGAAGCGCGGGGTCTGCGCCATGTGCTACGGACGCGACCTCGCCCGCGGCCACATGGTCAGCGTCGGCGAGACGGCGGGAGTGGGCGCGGCCCAGTCGATCGGCGAGCCCGGCACCCAGCTCACGATGAGGACGTTCCACATCGGCGGCGTCGTCCTCAGCACCGGCGCGGCCCAGCAGCGCGCCCACGCCAAGGAGAAGGGCGTGGTGCGGTTCGAGAAGATGAACGTCGCGCGGCGCAGCGACGGGATGACCGTGCTCATGAACCGCACCGGCACGATCTACGTCAAGGAGGAGGACGGCCACGAGCACAAGTACGCCGTCCAGCAGGGCGCCCACGTGCATGTCGTCGAGGGCCTGACCGTGGAGAAGGGCGCGCTCCTGGCCGAGTGGGACGGCTATTCGGTGCCGATTCTCGCCGGCGTCCCGGGATTCGCGAAGTTCGGCGACATCGAGGAGGAGGTCACGTACGAGGAACGCAAGGAGGCCGGCGAGAAGGCCAGCAAGGTGATCGTCGAGTCGCGCGATCCGAGCCTGCGGCCGAGGATCTCCGTCAAGGAGTCCTGCCCCGGCGACTACAAGCGAGGCGCCCGCTCCGACGGCTCCACGTCATGGGGCGGCACCAGGAAGCTCCCCGACGGCAACGACGCCAGGTACTTCATGCCGGTCGGCGCCATCCTGCAGGTGGAGGAGGGGCAGAAGATCGAGGCCGGCACGGTCATCGCCAAGATCCCGCGCGAGCAGACCAAGACCAAGGACATCACGGGCGGCCTGCCCCGTGTCTCCGAGCTTTTCGAGGCGCGCAGGCCCAGGGACCCGGCCGCGATCAGCGAGATCGACGGCGTCGTGCAATTCAAGGCCGACAGGCGCAGCAAGCGCGTGCTGGAGGTCAAGCCGCAGATCGGCGAGTCGAGCGAGGTGCAGATACCGAAGGGCAAGCACATCATCGTGACCGACGGCCAGTTCGTCCGCGCCGGCGAGGCGCTCATGGAGGGGCCGCAGGATCCGCAGGACATCCTGCGCGTCCGGGGCGAGCGCGAGCTGGCGCGGTACCTGGTGGACGAGATCCAGACCGTGTACCGGCACCAGGGCGTCCGGATCAACGACAAGCACATCGAGGTCGTCGTCCGCCAGATGCTCCGCCGCGTACAGATCAAGGATCCCGGAGACACCACGTTCCTCGCCGACGAGAGGGTGGAGAAGTGGCTCTTCGAGGAGCGCAACGCGCAGGCGATCGCCCAGGGCCTCCAGCCCGCCTCCGCCGAGCCGCTGCTCCTGGGCGTCACCAAGGCGTCGCTGTCCAGCGAGAGCTTCATCGCGGCGTCGTCGTTCCAGGAGACGACCAAGGTGCTGACGGAGGCGGCCATCGCCGGCAAGACCGACGACCTGCGCGGCCTCAAGGAAAACGTGATAATGGGCCGCCTGATCCCGGCTGGCACGGGGTTCGCCGCGTATCGCCGGATCGAGCATGAGGCCGACGAGCCCGGCGAGGCGCCGCCGGCGCCCGCCGAGGCCGACGAGGTGACGGCCGACGCCGTCTAGTGGCGGCACTTGACGGGAGCATGAGGAGATGACAAGACCCGCGACGATGCGGACGTATCAGGCCAAGACGGGCGAAGTGGAACGGCGGTGGTTCGTCGTCGACGCGACCGGCCGGACGCTGGGCCGCCTGGCGACCCGTATCGCGAGCGTGCTGCGCGGCAAGACGAAGCCCCAGTACACGTTCCACGTGGACGTCGGCGACTTCGTGATCGTCACGAACGCCCACAAGATCGCCGTCACGGGTCGCAAGGAGAAGAACAAGGAGTACTACCGGCACTCCGGCTACCCGGGCGGCCTCCGCGTGCGGACGCTCGGCGAAATGAGGGCCAAGCGTCCGGAGAGGATCCTTCGCGAGGCCGTCCGGGGCATGTTGCCCCACAACTCGTTGGGCCGCAAGATGCTGCTCAAGCTCAAGCTCTACGCGAGGCCGGAGCACCCGCACGCAGCCCAGAAGCCGGAGCCGCTGCCGTAGGCGGACCGCGAGGAGAACGCGAGAGTGAACACGCAGACCGACCGATGGCACACGACGGGCAAGCGCAAGACGGCGATCGCCCGCATTCACATGGCGCCCGGCAGCGGGTGCATCACCGTGAATACGCGGTCCCTGGAGGACTACTTCCCGAGGGAGGCTCTCCGGATCCAGATCCGGAAGCCGCTGGCGCTCACGAAGACCGAGGAGGCGTACGACATCGCGGTCAACGTCCGCGGCGGCGGCCTGACGGGGCAGGCCGAGGCCGTGCGGCACGGCATCGCCCGCGCCCTCATCCAGGTCGACGAGGCGCTCCGCCCAGCCCTCAAGAAGGCCGGCCTTCTCACCCGCGACGCCCGCAAGAAGGAACGCAAGAAGTACGGCCAGCCCGGCGCCCGCAAGCGCTTCCAGTACAGCAAGCGGTAGAGGGCCCCCGTAACCGTTCACCCCCCCACCCGGCCGACGCGGAACCACAGATCGGCTTCAGTAAACGCGCGAATCCGTGTGGGCAAACATTCCCAGAAGATCCCAGTTTCGCCGCGACGGAGGAGGAAGCGCGCCGCGACATCTCACGCGCGCACGACTTCTGCGAGGCGGTCGCGGCGCTGCTCCTGGCGGGCGGTTGGATCCCTGGCCAGCCGTAGCCGGCGGGCCGGCCTCAGTCCGGCTCGTGGCCGGCGTTGATCGTCAGCGCGTC
>CAMTWF010000251.1:0-11530 GCA_947085355.1 uncultured delta proteobacterium | reverse complement strand
CACGTGCGGGTTGAACTCGTCAGGCCCCAGCAGCGTGTCGCCGTTGAGGATGAACCGCGCGGAGGAGGCGGCCGCGTTCGTCACCAGCAGGCATATCTCGCCCGCGGCCCGCACCGCGAACGTCCGTTCCACCACCGACGGCTCGCCCGTCGACCGCACGACGGTCTCGGGACCCACGAGCAGCTCTCCCCCGGCGCACGGATCCGCCGCCGGCGGGGAGTCATCGATCACATCGAACCCGCAGTTCGCCCGCTCCGGAGCGACCTCAGCCGGCGGCAGAGCGACGAGTTCCGGCGGCAGCAGCCGTGGCGCCGGGTCCTCGCTCACACACCCGATCGCCCCCCCGCCGCGGACGCGATGCTCGCGCACCTGGCAGCAACCAGAACGGACACCAGCCTGCGCTCGATCATGAATGCCTCCCCTGGCGGAACAGCTTGGTCTCCCGCCCCGTGCGGGAGCTACGAGGGAACGATACCCTGGTGCGCGGCGGAAGTCGACATCGCCATCTGTTGTGGACACCAAACTTCGGGCCCGCGGGCGCGCCCTGGTGACGGCTACGGTTCGCGCCGCTCCGGCGGCGTCCATGCCGGGCGCGGCGGGTCGAGGTAGGTCCTGAACCAGTCGAATATCGTCTGCCAGAAGAGCAGCGCGTTCTTCGGCTTGCGGATGAAGTGGTCCTCGTCCGGGAAGAGGAGGAGGCGCGACGGAACGCCCCGGCGCTGCAGCGCCGTGAAGATCGCCACCCCCTGATCGGAGGAGACCCGGAAGTCGTTGGCCCCGTGCGTGACCAGCGTCGGCGTCCCGAACGAGCCGGCGGCGCGCAGCGGGCTCCACCGGTCGTACTCCTCCGGGTTCTCCCACGGCGCGCCGCCGAACTCCCACTCGGGGAACCACAGCTCGTCGGTCGACCCGTACTTGCTCCACATCTCGGAGACCCCCGCGTGCGACACGAGGCACCTGAAGCGGTCCGAACGCCCCAGGATCCAGTTGACCATGAAGCCGCCGTAGGAGGCGCCGACGGCGGCGAGCCGGCCGCCGTCGACCTCGGGGACGTTCGCCACGACGTACTCCACGCCCTTCATGATGTCCTCGAACGGCGCGCCGCCCCAGTCGCGGGAGACCGAATCGACGAACGCCTGGCCGTAGCCGATCGATCCGTGGAAGTCGATCGCGACGACGACGTACCCCTGCGAAGCGATCAGCTGCAGGTTCCACCGCCAGTGGAAGCCTTCGAGGAACGACCCCTGCGGTCCGCCGTGGATGACGAAGACCGCGGGGACCCTTCGCCCGCGCCGCAGCCCCGCCGGCTTGAAGACGAAGGCGTGCACCCGATCGCCACGCGCACCCTCGAACCAGATCGACGACGCCTCGGGCATCGCAAGGCGGGCCAGGATTGGGTCGTTGAGCCGGTCGAGCGGCTCGTGCGTTCCCGATGCGAGGTCGAAGCGCACGATCTCCGGCGGCCGCGTGTGGCTCTGCCTGACGGCGACGAACGAGCCGCCGTCGGGCGAGATGCGGAGGTCCGAGTACGATCCGTCGCCCGTGACGGGACGGGCGACTCCGTCGGAGAGGTCGACCCGGAAGACGCGCTCGCGGCCGCGATCCGCGGCCGGAAACAGGATCGCGGCCGAGTCGGGCATCCAGTGGATCGAATCCGGGCTGCGATCCAGATCCCGCGCGATCTCGCGGACCGAACCGGTCCCGAGATCCTCCACCATCAGCCGGCGGCGGTCCGACTCGAAGCCGGGACGCTCCATCGACAGGTAGGCGAGCAGACGCCCGTCGGGGGAGTACGCCGGCCCCGCGTCGTTGCCCCGGCCCGTCGTGACCTGCCGGACGCGGCCTCCGGCCGCGAGCGGCACTTCCCACACGTCGTTGTTCGTGGTCAACGCGGGCTGCGGGTCGGCGTTGAGGACGTAGGCCAGGCGCGAGCCGTCCGCCGAGAAGACGATGTCCTCGGAGGCGCCCAGGCTCAGCGGCGGGGTGTCGTGCGGGCCGGGCGTGAGGTCGCGGGGCGGGGCCGATCCGTCGAGCGGCGCGACGAACAAGTGGCTCACCAGTCCGTGGCGGTACGCGTTCCACGCGCGGAAGAACAGCCGGTCCGTGAGGACCGCTCGGACCCCGCTCTTCTCGCGCTCCTCCAGCCGCCTGCGCGTGCACTCCAGGTCGGTGCAGTCCGCAAAAACGTCGCCGGCCGCGGCGAGCGTCCTGCCGTCGGGCGAGATCGCGAAGAACGAAACGCCCGACGGGAAGTCGACGACGCGCTCGGGATCGCCTCCCCCCAGCGGCATCCGGTAGACCTGGGCGTGGTCGTCCTCCGCCCGCGACGACAGGAACAGCAGGGCGCCGGAGTCCGGCATCCATCTCGGCTTCGTGTCGGGTCCCGGGGAGCGCGTCAGGCGGCGCGGCTCGCCCCCGGCGGACGGTACGACCCAGATGTCGGAGTTCCCCTTGTTCGCCTCGATGTCGAACGTGGTGGCGACGAACGCCACCATCGACCCGTCCGGCGAAAGCTGCGGATCCGAGACCCGCGCCATCGACCACAGGTCGCGCGGCGTCATCGGGGCCCTCGTCTCCGACGCGCCGGCGGAGGCCGCGGCAAGAAGGGCCGCAAGACACGAGACCCAAGCGGGTTGCGACAGCGTCTTCATGTTCCACCTCGCGCGGCGCCGATTCTAGCGGCGCCCGCGACGGCGTGCTACCACAGTCGGCCGTGAACCGTCAGCCCGTGCAGGCGCTCGCGCACCTGGCCGCCTTCGACGCCGCGGGCGACGTCTCGGCCCTGTGGGTTGTCGGCCCGGACCCGGTGGATCTCGTGCTCCGCGACGGCTACCTCATGCCCCGCTCGCCCGGCGAGGTGCTGCCGCAAGACGCCCCGATCGCCCGGATCGAGTTCCGGCCGACGGGGCGCCCTGGAGAGACCGCACCTGCGATCGAGGGCGCCAACCTGCTGCTGGGCGGAAGGCGCCTGCGCCCCGGCAGGCCGGAGATCCTGGCCGACGGCGACACGCTGGTCGTGGACCATCGCGACATAGGCCAGCCGCCGTCCGGCGCCGCGTGGGGACTCCTGGTGCGTTTCCGGGAGGCCGTCGCGGCGAGGCCGTTTCGGTGGTTCACGGAGATGCGGCCGGGAGCCGTGGACGTGGAAAGACCGGTGGCCGGACGCGCGCTGGGCGCGGCCGGTATCGCGGTCGCGGTCTTCGGCGCGCTGCCGGCGGCCGCCGCCGCGCTGGCGCGTCCGGCGGGATCCGCATCGCGCGACGCGCTGGTGCTGGGCGCCGTCGGGCTCGGCCTGGCCGGCTCGCTGGCCCTGGCCACGTCGCGCCTCCTGCGGGTATCGGGAACGCGCCTGGAATGGGACGACGGAATGCTCGCGAGGACGGCCACGGGCGGGCTCCGCGGAAGGTCGGACCGGTGGCCCGCCGCCGACGCCGACGGCATCACGGTCCGCCTCGGCGCGGATCGCGGGCGGTGGGTGCTGGCGCCGATGCTTCGCACCCGCGCCGCCGAGATCGCCCTCGACACGGGCGGCCACCTTGACGTCCCCGGCGGGGCGAACCTGCCGGCGGTGGCCGTGCTGGAGGCCCGGCGGCTCGACTGGGTCGAGTTGGGCGCGCGGCTCGCCGCGGCCTGGGGCCGATCCGTTGATGCCTTCGTGACCGTGCAGGTGGACCGCGGGTGGCCGCCCGAGCGAGCCCGGACCGCCGTCGCTGCCGGAAGGATATCGGTTCCGTAGATCTGGACCTGGACCTGGACCTGGACTTGCTCGCGCTACTGGGGAGGCGGAGCGGGCTCGTCGGCGGGGGGAGGCGGAGCGGGCTCGTCGGCGGGGGGAGGCGGAGCGGGCTCGTCGGCGGGGGGAGCGCCGCCGGGCATTTCACCGCCGAGCTTCTCGAACTCCTTGATCATCTTCATCATCTCGTCGTACTTGCCGAGGAACTCCTCGCATTCCTTCTTCTCGGCGTCCGTCGCCTTGCCGGCCTTCTCGCGCCCCTCCTTGCATCCCTCGTGGTCCTTCCCGAGGTCCTTGCAGATCTTCTCCGCGAGCTGCTCGCAGGGATTCTTCTTGCAGCCGCCCAGAGCGAAGGCGGCCCCCAGCACCATGATCACCGCAATCTTCTTCATCTGTTCCTCCTGGTTCCTTCCGAACGGGACCGCCCTCGTTGGGGCCGGTCCGATCATCGGCCGACCCGGAACACCATTGCTCCGACCGGCTGCCGGGACCGAAGCGGATTTCGGGCGCCGTGTCAAGCCCTGCGACTTGCCCTGCAGCGCGGCTGGCTCGCCCTTCGACTTCCGGCCTTCGACTTGGTACCGTCCGGCGCCGTGGCGCTCCCGGTCCGTTCGATCGCACCGGGGGGCTGTTCGGCGCCACGCGCCTCACCGCCCCCCGGACCCCCGCGGAACCTCGCGGCAAAGCCGCTCGGTTCTTTCGCGGTGCTGCTGATCGCGCTGCCGGCGCTCGGGACGGCGTGCCGCTGCGTGGGCGGCGAGGCGTCGGCGAGGGGGCCAGTCCCGCAGGGCAGGCCGTGCGACTGCTCGGCGCACCCGCTGGCGGCCGAACTGCACCGGCTCGCAGGCGAGGCCGGCGCCGCCGACCCGGGGCCGGCCGCCGAGGGCGGCACGGTCGTCATCCACCTCGATGCCGAGCCGCCGCACCTGCAGCCGCTGGTCCGATCGGACGCCTGGATCCGCCGGATTACAGGCAACGTCGTCTTCGAAGGGCTCGTCCGGCGCGACCCGTGGACGCGCGAGATCGTCCCGGCCCTGGCCGAACGCTGGGAATGGTCGGATGACGGATCGACGCTGCGGTTTCACCTCCGTCCCGGCGTCGCGTTCCATGACGGCAGGCCGCTGCGCGCGGAGGACGTCGAGTTCACCTTCGCCCGCCTGTTCGATCCGTCGGTCACGGCCGAGTCGCTCCGCTCGGACCTCGAGATGGTCCGGTCGGTCCGCGCGGCGGGACCCGGCGTGGTCGAGATGCGGATCGACCGTCCGTATTTCCTGCTGCTGGAGACGATCGGCTTCGCGCCGATCCTGCCGGAGCACGTGTACGCGACGGGGGATCTCAACCGCCATCCGGCGAACCGGGCGCCCGTGGGGACGGGACCGTTCCGGTTCGAGCGGTGGGAGACGGGCGAGGAGATCGTGCTGCGACGGGCGGAAGGGTACTGGGGGCGGCCGGCGAGGCTCGACCGGGTGGTGTTCAAGGTGGTGCGCGACCGGACGGTGGCGTTCCAGATGATGCGGCGCGGCGACATCGATTTGATTCCGCGGATCACGCCGGACCAGGCCGAGGAGTACCTCGCGGACGGAGGATTCCGCGAGCGCGCCGCGCCGGTGCCGTTCCAGCCGCCGGACTTCGCGTTCTGGGTGTACAACACGCGGCGGCCGCCGTTCGACGACGCGCGCGTGCGCCGCGCGATGACGATGCTGATCGACCGGGAGGCGATCCGCTGCTCGCTGGAGCGGTGCCTTGCCGTCGTCCGCGGCCAGCCGTGGCCGCCGGGGCATCCGGCCGAGGATCCCGTCATCAGGCCCTGGCCGTTCGATCCCGCCGCCGCCCTGGCGCTGCTGGCGGAGGCCGGCTGGACCGACGCCGGCGGCGACGGTCGGCTGGAGAAGGCCGGCAGTCCGCTGCGGTTCACGTTCCTCGTCGCCGCGCAGTCGAAGGTGCTCCAGCAGGCGGCGACGATAGTGCAGCAGGACCTGGCCGCCGCCGGGATAGTCATGGACATCGCGATCCTGGACTGGTCGGTCTTCTCCGAGCGCACGCGCAAGCACGAGTTCGACGCAGCCAGCGTCTCATGGTCGTTGCGGTGGGAGAACGACTTCCACGGCGTCTTCTCGGCCGAAGGCGCCCAGAACTACGGGCAGTGGCGCCATCTCGAGGCGGACCGGATCGTGCGAGAGGCGAGATCGATCCTCGACGACGGAGCGAGGAACGCCGAGTTCCGCAAGCTGTCGGCCATCCTGCACGCCGAGCAGCCCTACACTTTCACCTTCTCGTACCTGGTCGTGTCGCTGGTCTCGCGCCGCGTCGTCGGCGCCCGGCCGTCGTTCGAGTGGTTCCAGCTCGGCGAGATGGGGGTGCGCTCGGGGGCCGGCCCGTGATCCGCTTCGTCCTGCGGCGCACGCTCCGGATGGCGCCGGCCCTGATCGGGATCAGCCTCGTGACCTTCGCGCTGATCCACCTGGCTCCCGGCGATCCGGTGCAGGCGGAGATGGCGGGCGAGACGTCGCGATCGGAACTCTCGACGGAGGCGGTCGAGGCGTTCCGGCGCGCGTACTTCCTGGACCTGCCGCTGTTCTTCAACGCCGACGTGCGCGATCTCCCCCGTCGCGTGCGCGACCTCCTGGCCGGGCTGCGCGATCCGGACGGGCGGTCCCGCGGCATCAGGGAGATCGGACGGCTCGGAGGCGCCGCGTTGCCCTACCTGCTGCCGCAGATCGACGCGCTCCCTCCCGAAAGCCTCGCGGCGCTGATCGAGGGTCTGGCGCCGGTGGCCGAACGGATGGGCATCTCGGGCGAGATCGCGCGGGCCGCAGACCCGGCGGACGGCTGGCGCGCCTTCTGGGACGAGTACCACCTCGACTTCAAGCCGGGTCGAGCCCGCAGGCTGGCGCTGAACCTGCTGGCCCGCGAGAATCCCCACGCCCAGGCCGAGCTTCGGAGGCTCGACACCTTCGCGGTGGGACAGATCGTCCCGCTGCTGGAGGACCGGCCGCCGGACGATGCAACGCTGCGACTGGTACGCCGTCTCGCGGAGAGCACCGGCCGCAGGGTGCTCTACGATCCGGCCGCGCCGCTCGACCAGCGCGCCCGCGTGCTGGACGACTGGCGGGAATGGTGGTGGCTCCACCGGCTCGAGTTCTCCGCCTTCCCCCACGAGGAGCACCTGCTGGGGGCGCTGACCGAGACCCGCTACGCCAAGTGGCTCGCCCGCATCGTCACGCTCGATTTCGGCGTCTCGTCCCGCGACGGGCGGCCGATCGCCGACAAGCTGCGCGAGAAGCTCCCCGTGACGCTCCTGTTGTCCGTCGCGGCCGCCCTCGTCGCCTACCTCCTGGCCGTGCCGCTCGGCGTCCTCTCCGCCCTCCGCGCCGGAACGCGCTCGGACAGGATCCTCACGTTCGGCCTCTTCCTGCTGTACGCCGTCCCCTCGTTCTGGCTCGGGACCCTCGCGATCCGCTACCTGTGCGGTCTCGGGCACCTGGACTGGTTCCCCCTGCGCGGCCTTCACGGCGAGGGCTGGGAGTCGTGGCCGCTGTACAGGCAGGTGGCGGACACGGCCCACCACATGGTGCTGCCGGTCTTCTGCCTCGCGTACGGCTCGCTGGCGATCATCTCGCGCTACCAGCGCGTCGCGATGATCGAGACCCTCCGGCAGGACTTCGTCCGGACCGCTCGGGCCAAGGGGCTGTCGCGGACCCGTGTCGTGTGGCGCCACGCCCTGCGAAACTCGCTCGTGCCGATCGTCACCCTGCTCGGAATGCAGATCCCGGCGCTGATAGGCGGGTCCGTCATCGTGGAGCGGATCTTCCACATCGAGGGGATGGGCCTGGAGACGTTCGAGGCGATCCGGAGCCGGGACTACAACTGGATCCTGGCGGTGTCCGTCATGAGCGGCCTGCTGACGATGGCGGGACTGCTCCTGTCGGACATCCTCTACGCGATGCTCGATCCGCGGATGGCTCGCGGCGTGGAGGGAGAGACATGGGATCGGCCCGGAGGCGGCCGATGACGGACGCGCGGCGACCCGAGGAGACGACGGGCGAGGCGTCTCCCGCAGGCCGTGCCCGACGTGCTCTGCACGCCGCGCTCGACCTTGCCCTTCGCGCGGCTCGTCGCCTGCGGCGGCGCGGCGGCGCGTCCGCGGCCCCGCCCGGCGGCGGACCTCCGTCGGTCCGGCGGGCCTTCGGGCGCTCGGCGTGGAATCTCGCCGGCCTCGGCGTCATCGCGGCGCTCGCCCTCGTCGCGATCCTCGCCGACTTCATCGCATCGGACCGGCCGATCTGGCTCAAGCATCGGGGCGAGCACTACGCCTTCCCGAACCTGATCGACTACCCGGAGCTGCGCATCCTCCGCAACGACGTGCTGCGCCGCGTGATGGTGAAGGGCGAGGACTGGGCGATCATGCCGCTCGTCCCCCACGGACCGCTCCAGTCGAAGATCGACGGCGAGATCCGGCCGCTCGTGCCGCCGTGCGCGAAGCACTGGCTCGGCACGGACGACCGGGGCCGCGACGTGCTGGCGCGCATGATCCACGGGACGCGCGTCTCGCTGTCGGTCGGCTTCGTCGCCGTGGCGCTGATGGTGCTGCTCGGCACGATGCTCGGCGCCGCCGCGGGGTTCCGCGGCGGCTGGGTCGATTCGCTGGTGACCCGCGTGACCGAGATGCTGATGGCGTTCCCGGCGTTCTTCTTCATCCTGATCGTGCAGGGGCTCCTGCCGACGGCGTCGCTCATGCAGGTTATGGCGGTGATCGGTCTGGTCCAGTGGACCGGCGTGGCGCGCCTCGTGCGGGGCGAGGTGCTGCGGCTGCGGTCGGCCGAGTTCGTCCTCGCCGCCAGGGCGCTCGGGATCCCGCCGCGCCGGGTGCTCTTCCGGCACGTCCTGCCGAACGCGATGGGGCCGGTGCTGGTGTCCGCCACGTTCGGCGTGGGGAACGCGATCCTGATCGAGAGCGCGCTGTCGTTCCTCGGCTTCGGGAGCCCGCCTCCGACGGCGAGCTGGGGGGAACTGCTCACGCAGGCGTTCTCGCACGGCGGGAAGTGGTGGCTGACGGTGTTCCCCGGCCTGGCGATCTTCGCCACCGTGACGGCCTACAACCTCGTCGGCGAGGGGATCCGCGACGCCACGGACCCGCGGACGGCGAGGGCCGCCGGTCCGCGCGGGTGAACGGCAGAGCGGCCCCGCCGCCGGCAAACCCGCCGCTACCGGACTCCACCTGGTGACTCCGCCGGGAGCAGTGCGTGATCATCCGGGAAGAGCCTGCGGCCGATCTCGCGGACGACCGGGAGGGTGGAGGCCGGTTCGAGCGCGTTGCAGGGGATGGCTCCGAGGCGCTCGCAGACGCGCCGGGCGTCGTCGGGCGTGACGCGGTCGATCTTGTTGGCGACCAGGACGCGGGGCGTGCCGCCGAGTTCCAGCTCCGCGAGGATCGCCTCCACCGTGGAGACCTGCCGTTCCACCTCCGGGTCCGAGGCGTCGCAGAGGTGGACCAGCAGGTCCGCCTCGCGCATCTCCTCCAGCGTGGCGCGGAAGGCGTCCAGCAGGGCCTCGGGGAGGCGGCGGATGAAGCCGACCGTGTCGATGATGACGGCGTCGCGTTCCCTGGGGAAGCGGAGCCTGCGCGACCTCGGGTCGAGCGTCGCGAAGAGTTTGTCCTCGGCGACGACGTCGGATCCGGTGAGCGTGTTGAGCAGCGTCGACTTGCCGACGTTGGTGTAGCCGACGATCGCGACGACGGGCACGCCGGTCCTCGAACGTTCGGCGCGGCGCTGGCGGCGGCGACGCGCAAGCTCCTTCACCTCGCGCTCCAGCCTCGCGACGCGCTCGCGCACGCGCCGGCGGCTCTCCTCGAGCTTCGTCTCGCCGGGGCCGCGGGCGCCGATGCCGCCCGTGAGCCGCGACAGGGCGTCGTCGCGCCGCGCCAGGTGCGGGAGCATGTACTTGAGCTGCGCGAGTTCCACCTGGATCCTGCCGTCCTGGGACTCGGCGTGCTGGGCGAAGATGTCGAGGATGAGCTGCGAGCGGTCGATCACGCGGCGGTCCGTGGCGTCCCCGATCGATCGCGCCTGGGCCGGCGTGAGTTCGTGGTCGAAAATGACGAGGTCGGCGTCGAGTTGCATCGCCGACGTGTTCAGGTCCTCGAGCCGCCCCTTGCCCAGGATCGTGCGCGCGTCCCGCCGCTCGCGCACCTGCACGACCACGTCCGCGACGTCCACGCCCGCGGTCCGGGCCAGCTCCCGGAGTTCGGCGACCGAAGCCTCCATCTCCGCGTGCGTCGTCTCGCCGCGGACGGCCACGTGGACGAGGATCGCCCGGTCGCGGCCGTCCACGCGGCGCGACTTGACCGCCCGGGCGAACTCGGCCTCCAACTCGCGCAAGTGGCGATCGAGGTCGAGGTCGAGACGCTCGACGAGCATCGGGCCCATCCTCGCGAACGGGTCCGAACGTCCGGGCTGGGGCGGGACGAGGTGCGCCAGCTCGATCATGCGGGCCCCGCCGGCCGGGTTGCGCCAGATCGCGGCCGTCAGGTCGAGCCTGTGGTGGGTCAGCGCGACGAGATCCTCGCGGTTCAGCGGCTCGGGCCGCAGGTGCGTGTGCACGAGCCGCAGGCCGCGGAATCGCACCGTGCCCGCGCGGACGTGCCCGAGGTCGGGCAGCTTGAGCTTGACCGCGTCGCCGACCAGCACCCTTTCGATCACGCCGTCGCGGCGGATCAGGCAGCCGAGGCGCCGGCCGATCTCGTCGGACAGGTCGAGCAGGTGGCCGGCCAGGTCGGGCGTGACGACGAGGGACCGCGGAACCCGCCGGCGGTAGAGCCGTTCGAGCGCCCGCGTCTGCGCGGGCTTGAGCCCGGTGGTGTGTCCTTCGGCTTTCAGTACGGCCCCCCGGGAGTTCGCGCATGCCATGGCGAGAGCCGCAGGGGAACTCCACGGCCGCGCAAGGCGGTCACCAGCTTGCGGGGAGCTGTACTGGACATTCCACGCAAACGGCGTCAGGGAGCGGCGGGCTGACCGCCTCCGGCGGCGGCCCGCTCTTTCGCCGCCTTGGCGGCGGCCTCGCGCACGCGCTCCAGCGCCTCGATCTGGCCGCGGATGCCGGCGAGCAGGTCGGCCTGGTAGAGATCGAAGAGGGTCTTGTTCTTCCAGCTTGATACGAGCGCCCACTTGTCTGCGTCGGCGTTGATCTTCTGGCCGTCCTTGCGGATCGTCTCGGTCATCTTCGTCGGGTCGCCCGTGGCCACGATCGCCTCGATGGCCTTGAGTTCCTCGATCGTGGGTCCGGACGCGACTTTCTTCTGTTCCATCTGCATCCCTCCGAAGAACGCGGAGGAAATGCCGATCAGGATCAAGCCGATCACGGGCCCCACGATCGTGCCGAGGATCGGCCCCACGGGCATCTTGACCGCCCGCGCCTCCCAGTACGTGAATTCCTCCATCCGGTACCTCTTCCGCCCCCCCTTGCACGCGGAAACCGCCGCCGCAGCCGAGTCGCAGGCGAATCTACCGGACCCGTCCCGCGCGTGTCAAGGAGGCGTTCCCGCCCGGGTGCATTCGCGATTTGTGGGGGGCCGGCGTAGCCGTTCACGGCCCCGGCTACAGCCTCCCGGCTGCCGCCCCCGTCCCCGTTGCCGTTGCCGTTGCCGTTGCCGTTGCCGTCGCCGTCGCCGTCGCCGTCGCCGAAGACTCGACTACCGGGAACTCGTCACATTGCCATCTTGACCAGCATCGACACGATTCGGTGGAGCACCGTCTTGCCCCGAGCGAAGGTCGCCTCATCGACGATCCGGAGCACCCT
>CAMTWF010000250.1:0-11641 GCA_947085355.1 uncultured delta proteobacterium | reverse complement strand
TAGCCAGGGAGTCGTCCACGTCCACGTCCACGTCCACGTCCACGTCCACGAGGGACAACCGCCACCACTTTTTGAGAAGTTACGCAAGATGCGGCCGACAGGCCCGGGAGGGCCTGAACGGTTACCGGGAGGCATCTAATCATGGGACACATGGCCGGTCGGGAACCGTACGAACGCCTGCGGAGGCGGCTCGACATGCACCCGATCGGTGCGCCGCCCGGCGGCCCGATCCTCGAGATACTGCGCACGATCTTCCCGGGCGAGCTCGCCGAATTCGCCGCCCGCCTGCCGCTCGGGTTCTTCACCGTCCGCACGGCCGCCCGCCGGAGCGGCCGGACGGCCGCGGAGGCGGAGGGGCTCCTGGATCGGCTGGCCGATCGGGGCGTGGTCATCGATTTCGAACAGGGCGGGACCCGGCGCTACGTCATGGCGCCGACGTATTCCGGGTTCTTCGAGTTCATGTTCATGCGGACGCGGACCGACGTGGACCAGAAGGAGTTGGCGCGGCTGCTGCACGAGTACGAGGACGGTTTCGTCGATGCGTGGTCGACCATCTTCGCGGGACCGACGCAGTTCGGACGGATGCTGGTGAACGAGGATCGCATTCCCGAGCGGACGTGGTCGGAGGTGTTCGACTACGAGCGTGCGAGCGCGCTGATCCGGGATGCGAAGGCGGTGTCCGTGGGGATGTGCTACTGCCGCCACGTCGCCGGGCACGTCGGGAAGGCCTGCCGGCAGGATGTCCATGTCTGCATGTCCCTGGGCGCCGCGGCCGCAGCGCTGGCCCGGCGGGGGCTTGCGCGGTCCGCCGGGAAGTCCGAGGCGCTGGAGATCCTGGCCCGGTGTCGCGAGGCGGGCCTGGCGCAGATCGTCGACAACGTCCGGAACCGGCCGACGTTCATGTGCCACTGCTGCGGTTGCTGTTGCGGCCAGCTCCGCGCGGTCAAGAAGGTGGGCCACCTGCACCCAGTCCATTCGAGCAACTTCATCGCGTCGATCGACCAGGCGGCGTGCAACGGGTGCGCGGCCTGCGCCAAGCGGTGCCCGGTGGACGCCGTCGCCGCCGAGGACATGCCGCCCGTGGGCGGGAAACGCCCCAAGCGGGTCGGCGTCCTCGATGATGTCTGTCTGGGTTGCGGCGTGTGCGCCGCGGCCTGCAAGCCGGGGGCGCTCCGGATGGCGCCGCGCCCGGTCCGTGTCCTCATGCCGGACTCGACGTTGGACCGGCTGGTGCTGCAGGCCGTCGAGCGCGGCAAGCTGCAGAACTTCCTGTTCGACGATCCCGAGAGGCTGGACCATCGCCTTCTGGGGGCGGCGTTCGGCAGCCTGCTCCGGCTTCCGTCGGCGAGGCGCGCACTCGCCGCGAAGCAGGTCCGTTCCCGTTTCGTCGACATCTTCCTGCGTGGGGCGGTACCGTCCGGGTTGCGCTCGCTGTTCGGCCGCGGATGATGCCGCGGGCGTTTGCGTCGCCGTCGGGCCGGGGTTGGTGTCGCGACGTTTCGGGGGACTGCATTCCGGAGGCCCGATCGGGTAGAAGCGCGCCATGCCGGACGAACCGATTGCCCAGCCGCCGGACACGATGCGGCCCATCGACAGGTTGTTGGAGGCCGTCCGCCGGCTGCTCGGCCCCGGCGGATGCCCGTGGGACCGGGCCCAGACGCACGCCACGCTCAAGCCGTACCTGATCGAGGAGTGCCACGAGCTGCTCGACGCCATCGACCGCGGCGACCCGAATGCGATCCGCGAGGAGCTGGGCGACGTGCTGCTCCAGGTCGCGCTGCACTCCGAAATGGAGCGTGCCGCCGGGCGGTTCGACTTCGACGCCGTGGCGGCCGGCATCGCGGACAAGGTGATTCGCCGCCACGCGCACGTCTTCGGGGGGACCGAGCCGGCCCGCTGCTCCGCGGAGGCTCTCGCCCTGTGGGACCGCAAGAAGCGCGCCGAAAGGGGAGGGGACTCGCTGCTCGACGGGATCCCGACCTCGCTGCCGTCGCTCCTGCACGCATCGAAGCTCTCGGCTCGGGCCGCCGGCGCCGGCTTCGACTGGCCGGACACCGCATCGGTGCGCGCCAAGCTGGACGAGGAAGTGCGCGAGCTGGACGCCGCCGCGGCGTCCGGCGATTCGGCGGCGGTGCGGCACGAGATCGGCGACGTCCTGTTCGCCGCCGCGAACCTGGCGCGGCGCCTCGGGCACGACGCCGAGGAATCGCTGCGCGAGTGCGCGGCGCGGTTTCGCGAGCGTTTCGCGGCGATGGAGGCCGAGGCCGTCGCCTCCGGACGGCCGATCGGAGCCGCCGGGGATCCCGCCGCGCCGTCCAGGTCGTTGGAGGAACTGGAAGAGATGTGGCAACGCGCCAAGGAGAGGCTCGGCCGGAAGTGACCTCGTCCCCGCCCCCATGCGTGCTAACCTCCTGCTCCCGGTCCCGCTCCCGTTGTCGGGCGAGGAGGCTCGCGCTACGCTCGCGCGCGGGACACGACGTGCCGTCGGCGAACGTGGGTTGGAGAGGGGTTGCGATGGTTCATGAGACGAAGAACGCCTGGACGAAGTATCTGAAGAAGATCGGTGCAGCCCTCGGTGCGGGCAACGCGACCGAGCACACGCATCGGCCCGCGTTGAAGGACCTGCTCGAATCGCTGGGCGACCGCATCGTCGCGACGAATGAACCGAAGCGAGTCCGATGTGGTTCTCCGGACTTCGTGGTAAGCCGAGGCGTTGCGCCAGTCGGCTACGTCGAGGCGAAGGACATCGGCGTGTCGCTCGACAAGGTCGAACGGAGCGAGCAGTTTCAGCGGTACCTCGCCGGCCTGGGAAACCTCGTTCTCACCGACTACCTGGAGTTCCGATGGTACGCCCGCGCCCAACACCGGCTCGATGCACGGGTCGGACGCGCTGCCGCGAACGGCAAGGTCCGCACCGATCCCCAGGGGGTCGAGCGAGCCGGAGAGCTGCTGTCGGGCTTCCTGGCGGCCGAGGTTCCCATCATCGCTGGGGCTCGTGAGCTGGCCCGACGGATGGCGGCGAGCGCGCGCTTGATCCGCGACGCCATCGGGCGGGCGCTCGGCGAAGGCGACGGCGGAGGCGCCCTTCGCGGGCAGATGGACGGGTTCCGGGAGGTGCTCCTCCGGGATCTGACGGAAGAGCAGTTCGCCGACATGTACGCCCAGACGATCTGCTACGGGCTGTTCGCCGCTCGATGCCACTCGGGCGCCGCACGCTTCACCCGGGAGGAGGCGGCGTACCTGCTGCCGAAGACCAACCCGTTCCTGCGGCGGATGTTCGGACACATCGCCGGACCCGAGCTGGACGATCGCATCGCCTGGGCGGTCGACGACCTCGCCTTTCTCCTCGCGCGGGCGGACGTGCAGGCCGTCGTGTCGGATTTCGGGAAGCGCAGCGGGCGAGAGGACCCGGTGGTTCACTTCTACGAGACGTTCCTCGCCGCCTACGATCCGCGCATGCGGGAGGCGCGCGGCGTGTACTACACGCCGGAGCCGGTGGTCTCGTACATCGTGCGAAGCGTGGACGCGATCCTCCGGAGGGATTTCGAGGTGCCCGACGGGCTGGCGTGCAGCGAGAAGATGACGGTGCGCGAAGGAGGGCGCCCGAGGGAGGTCCACCGCGTGCTCATTCTCGACCCGGCGGTGGGGACGGGCACGTTCCTCTTCAGCGTCATGGACCTCGTCCATCAACACCTCTCGGATCGTCGGGGCATGTGGTCGAAGTACGTGAGCGAGCACCTGCTGCCGCGCATGTTCGGCTTCGAACTACTGATGGCCCCGTACACCGTCGCCCACATGAAACTCGGCCTGCAACTCGCGCACACCGGCTACGACTTCGGTGCCGACGAGCGCCTTCGCATTTTCCTGACGAACACCCTCGATGAACCGAAGGAGCTGGCCGGGTTGCCGGCGTTCGCCCGGTGGTTGGGGGAGGAGGCCGGCGCGGCGGGCGAAGTGAAGCAGCGGGTCCCGGTCATGGTCGTGCTCGGGAATCCGCCGTATTCCGGGCACTCGGAGAACCGGGGGCTGTGGATCCGGTGGCTGCTCGAATCGTACAAGAAGGGCTGCCCGGAACTCCGGAAGCCCGCGCAGGCCAAGTGGCTGTCCGACGACTACGTGAAGTTCATCAGGTTCGCCCAGTGGCGCATCGAGCAGACCGGGTACGGAGTGCTCGCCTTCGTCACGAACCACGGCTACCTCGACAACCCCACGTTCCGGGGCATGCGTCGAAGCCTCATGAACACGTTCCACGACATCTACGTGCTCGATCTCCACGGCAACTCGAAGAAGAAGGAGTGCGCTCCCGACGGCGGCAAGGACGAGAACGTCTTCGACATCCAGCAGGGCGTGGCGATCGGTATCTTCGTGAAGCGCGGTCTCCGGCAGGACAGGATCACCACCGTTCGTCATGCCGACCTGTGGGGAGTCCGCGAGGTGCGCGGGGACGGCGGGGATCTCGTCGGCGGGAAGTACCACTGGTTGCGGGAGCACGACGTCAGGAACACCGACTGGAAGGTGCTGCCCGCGAAACCCAAGCAGCATCTGTTCATGCCGATCGATGCCAGGCGCGAACCGGAGTACGAGGGGGGGTGGCGGCTTCCCGACATCTTCAGTCCCAACGGCGATCCGGCTCCTGGGATCGTCACGACGCATGACGCCTTCGCGATCTCCTGGTCATCGGAGGAAGCCGCCGGGAAGGTCGAGAAGCTGCTCCGCACGGACACGGAGGCGGAGGCACGGGGGCTGTTCAAGCTGTGCTCGCAGAGCCAGTGGCAGTACGAACGCGCAAAGCGGGAGCTGGCGGACGGGCGCTGGCGGGACGATATCGTCCAGGTGCTCTATCGACCGTTCGACGTTCGCTGGACCGTGTTCAACCGGAACGTGGCCGTCCACCGGCGAGAACGGGTCATGCGGCACATGCTGGCCGGGCCGAACATCGGCCTGGGCACGTCGCGTTCCATCGAGATCGGCCGTGGTTGGGAACACGTGTTCTGCACCGACCAGGTCCTCCATCTTCATGGGGTCTCGGTCAAGGAGATCAACTACCTCTTCCCGCTGTACCTGTACGACGCCGACAAGGGCCAACAGAGCCTCTTTTACAACGGCGAGAGGGGCCGTTGGGCCAACCTGTCGACGGAGTTCGTCCGCGCCTGCGAGAAGGCCTGGAGCATGCGATTCGAGGCTGGGCCGACTGGCGACCTGAAGCGGACGTTCGGGGCCGAGGACGTGTTCCACTACATCTACGCGGTTCTCCATTCCCCGACCTACCGCACTCGCTACGCGGGTTTCCTCAGGGCCGACTTCGCACGTGTTCCGATCACGCGGCGCCCCGCGCTCTTCCGCGCGCTGTGCCGCCTGGGCCGACGCCTCGTGGACACGCACCTCATGAGGGTCCGCCTGCCGGCGGTCACGCGCTACCCGGTGAAGGGCGACAGCGAAGTCGAGGCCGTGCGCTACTCCGAGCCCGGCGAAGTCGCGAAGGAAGGGCGGATCTGGATCAACAAGAAGCAGTACTTCGACCGCGTGCCTCCCCGCGTCTGGGGACATGTCATCGGCGGCTACCAGGTTTGCCGGAAGTGGCTCAACGATCGAAAGGGCCAACAGCTCTCGTACGACGACCTCACCCGCTTCCAGGCGGTCGTGGCGGCCATCTCGGAGACGATCCGGCTCTCGGGCGAGGTGGACGCGGCGATCAAGAAGTCCGGCGGGTTCCCGGTCTGAGCCACGAAACTACTGGTGGTCGCCGGCGCGGCACGTCCCCCCATCGTTTTGTGGTAGGTTCCAGGCCGATGCCACGCCGCGTCCTGTTCGCCGCCGTGCTGGTGTGCGCGATCCCGTCGGCCGGTTTCGCCGACGACGGTGATACTCGCAAGCACGCCGCCGCCGCCCTGGCCGTCGGGGCCGTGGGAACAGACGGATTCGGAGCGGGCTTTGCCGGCAGCCTGGGCTGGGACGTCACCGGGCTGCTCGGGATCGAGTTGGGACTCGGCCTCGGCGGCAAGCAGGAGAGGGGCGGGGGGGCCGTCGGCGGCGTGTACGCGAACTTCGATGCGACGCTGCCGTTGAGCTTCAACGTGTGCGCGTCGATCCCCCGCGTCTGCCCGGCGCTCGACCTCGAGATATCCCTCATGCCCGGGCTCGGCTACGCCTACCTCGACGGCGTGCACGCCGGGAACGTCGTGCTCGGCGTGGCCGTCGGGTCGCTCCGCAAGACGCAGGACATGGACGTCGGCGTCCGCGCGTCCGTCGTGACCTACCTGGACGTCGTGGGGTCCGCGGTCGAAGGGTCGGCGGATCGTCTGCTCGCGATGGTGACGCTGCAACTCGGATTCGTGATCCGCTGGGGATTCATTCAGCCGTAGCGTCGGATCGGGGTATAGGGCCGCGGTCGAGGAGGGCGGATTCGTTGGCGATGGAGAGGCTGCCGAGGGAGGTGAAGGCGCTGGGCGCAGTCTCGCTGCTCAATGATACCGCCAGCGAGATGGTCGTGCCGCTGCTTCCGGCGTTCCTGACGGCCGTTCTGCGGAGCGGCGCACAGGCGCTCGGTGTCATCGAAGGGATCGCCGAGACCACGGCGTCGCTGCTGAAGTACGCGGCGGGCCGGTGGTCCGACCGTCTGCGATCGCGCAAGCCGCCGGCCGTGGCGGGCTACACCCTGTCCGTGCTCGCCAGGCCGCTGATCGGCCTCGCCGGGGCGGTGTGGCACGTCGGGGCGCTGCGGTTCGCCGACCGCGTCGGCAAGGGGATCCGAACGGCGCCGCGCGACGCACTCCTCGCAGGGGTCGTCGCCGAGGAACATCGCGCCAGGGCGTTCGGCTTCCAGCGCGCCATGGACCACGCCGGCGCCGTGATCGGGCCGCTCGCCGCCGCCGCGCTGCTCCACCTCGCAGGCCTGTCGCTCTCCGCCGTGTTCCTACTGTCGATCATCCCCGGCGTCGCCGCCGTCCTGGTCCTGGCGATCGCCGTGCGCGAGCCGGCCGGCGCCGGTCCCACCACGGCCGTTCCGGGCGGCCCGCGGCGCCCGCAGGCGGAGCCCTCGCTGCTATCCGACCGTCGCATCGCCGGCTACCTGCTGGCCGTCTGCATCTTCACGCTCGGCAACTCGGCCGACTCGTTCCTCATCCTGCGGGCGCTCGAACTCGGCATCCCCGTGGCCCTGGCCCCGGTGCTCTGGGCGGTGCTCCATCTGTCGCGCTCGGCCTGGGCGGTGCCCGGCGGCTCGCTGGCCGACCGTCACGGCCGGCTGCGGATGATCCTCGCCGGCTGGGCGGTCTACGCGCTCGCCTATGCCGGCTTCGGGCTGGCGACCGAGGGGTGGATGATGTGGCCGCTGTTCGTGCTGTACGGCCTGCACGCCGGACTGACGGAGGGGGCCGAGCGGGCCGTGGTGGCCGATTTCGCGGCGCCGGAGGTGCGTGGGCGCGCCTTCGGAGCGTTCCATCTCGCCACGGGCATCGGCGCCCTGCCGGCCAGCGTGCTCACCGGCTTCCTCTGGGAGCGGTTCGGCGCCCCCGCGGCGCTCGGCGTCGGCGCCGGCTTCGCCGCTCTTGCCGCCGCCGTGCTGCTTCTGTGGCCCGGCCTCCCGCGGGGTCGCCGTGCCGAACGTTGAAGCGCCGCACCCTGCGGCATCATGTTCTCCGCGGGCCGAAGGCGCTAGGATCGTCCCCCGCACGGGGCCGGAACGACGCGCCGCGGTGGCGCCCTCCGAGGCCCGGTGCGCGGGAGGACCGGCGATGGGCACGCGTTCGGCATGTTCGATCCGTTCGGGTAGGTTCGTGCGGACGATTGCGGCGCTTTGGGTGGTCGCAGCCGCGGGGTGCGGCGCCGCGGTGCACTCGGCCGGCGCCGTCGAACCCGTACCGCCGGGCGGCGAGTGCCGCGACGCGGCGCCTGCCGGGGAATGCGGCGAAGCGACTCCACCGGTAGTTCCGGACGACGCGCCTCCGGTGGACGACCCCTTGGGCGCGTTGACGCCTCACCCGCCCGACGGGCTGTCGGACAGGGACGGCAGCACGCCCGAACTCGCCGTGCGGCAATGCGGTGCGCGGGCGAGCTACGAGTACGTGGCGGGCGAGTTCGAGTGTCCCGAGGGCGGCAATCCGCTGGGCGGCGATCCCAGGGCCGGAGCGCGCGCCAGACGCGGCAACGTCGGCTCCGGACCGGACGGCCACATCCTGGACCTGTACGAAGTCCCGTGCCGTTCCGGGCCCGTCGAGATCTACGTGGACATGTACCACTGCAAGCCCGGCACATCGCCGTTCCAGTGAGCGGCGCGGATCCCGGGCGCCAGTCCACCGCACGCGGGTTGCCTCGGCGCGCCGCCGGCTGATAGCTTCCCGGCGGCCCGCTCGGGGGAGCGGGGGCGGGCCGAGGAGGCCGCATACATGGATTGGGGACTTCGCAACAGGATCAGCCGCATCATCCGCCCGCAGGACGGCCGGACCGTGATGCTCGCCGTGGATCACGGCTACTTCCAAGGGCCCACCACGGGCCTCGAACGGCCCGGCGCCGCGATCGGGCCGCTGGTCAAGTACGCCGACTCGCTGATGCTCACTCGCGGCGTGCTCCGCACCTCGGTCGATCCCGCCGGCGCCACGCCGGTCGTGCTGCGCGTCTCGGGCGGCACGAGCATCCTCAAGGAGCTGAGCAACGAGGGCATCACGACCTCGATGGAGGAGGCGGTGCGGCTCAACGCGGCCGGCGTCGCGCTGTCGATCTTCGTCGGGGGCGAGCACGAGCGCGAGTCGCTGCTGAACCTCGGGCGGCTGGTCGACGAGGGCGAGCGGCTGGGCATGCCGGTGCTGGCGGTCACCGCCGTGGGACGCGAGATGGCGCGCGACGCACGCTACCTCGGGCTCGCCTGCCGGATCGCCGCGGAGCTGGGCGCCCACATCGTGAAGACGTACTACTGCGACGACTTCGAGCGCGTGGTCGAGGGGTGCCCGGCGCCGATCGTGGTCGCGGGCGGGAAGAAACTCCCGGAGCGGGACGCGCTCAGGCTGACGTTCGACTCGGTATCGCGGGGCGCGGTCGGGGTCGACATGGGCCGCAACATCTTCCAGTCCGATGCGCCCGTGGCGATGATCCGGTCCGTGCGCGCCGTCGTCCACAAGGGCGCATCCGTCGACCTGGCGTTCGATCTCTACCGCCGCCTCGGCGCGGACCGCTCGCCGCCGAGCTCGGAGGAGTAGGCCCCGATTCGGGATTCCGGAGGACCCAAGGCGTGTCGTCGCCCGACCCCCGACCGCCGGCCCCCGCCGCCCCGCTCATGCGCGCGGCCGTGTACCACAACAACCGGGACGTGCGGATCGAACACGTGCCGACGCCCCGCATCGGACCGGGGGAGATCCTCGTCCGCATCGAGGCGAGCGGCATATGCGGCAGCGACGTGGCCGAGTGGTACCGGGCGCGCAAGGCGCCGCTGGTGCTCGGGCACGAAGTGGCCGGCGTCGTCGAGGAAGCCGGCGAGGGCGTGACGTCGGTGCGGCCCGGCGATCGCGTGGTCGCCGCGCACCACGTGCCGTGCAACTCCTGCCGCTGGTGCCTGGCGGGCCGGCATTCGGTGTGCGACACGCTGCGATCGACCACGTTCGATCCGGGCGGCTTCTGCGAGAAGGTCCGCGTGCCGGCGATCAACGTAGACCGCGGCGTCTTCCGCCTCCCCGACGAGCTTTCGTTCGAGGAGGGGACGTTCGCCGAGCCGCTGGCGTGCGCCGTGCGCGCCCAGCGCATCGCCGGCATGCGCCCGGGCGCCGGGGTGCTCGTCCTGGGCAGCGGCATCGCCGGCCTGCTGCACGTCAAGCTGGCATGCGCCCTGGGCGCCGGCCGCGTCCTCGCCACCGACCTGTGCGCCGCGCGCCTCGACGCCGCGCGGCGCTTCGGCGCCGACGCGGCCTTCCCGGCCGACGCCGACGTCCCGGCGCTGGTCCGCTCGGCCAACGAGGGGCGCGGCGCCGACATCGCGATCGTCTGCGCTTCCGCCCCGGCCGTCATGGCCCAGGCTTTCCGGTCGGTGGATCGCGGCGGGACCGTGATGGTCTTCGCCCTTCCCGAGCCGGGCGTCGAGATCCCGATGCCGCTGTTCGATCTGTGGCGCGACGGCGTCACGATCGCGTGCTCGTACTCCGGACCGCCGCGGGAGACCCTGGAGGCGCTCGATCTGATGCGCTGCCGCCGGGTCCGCGTCGCCGACATGATCACGCACCGCCTGCCGCTTGCCGAGACGCAGAGGGGCTTCGCGCTGGTCGCCGGCGCGCGCGAGTCGATCAAGGTCATCATCGAACCGCAGAAGTGACGCATGGCGCGGCGGCGCCGCAACCGGACGGCGGACGACGGTCGGGGGGCGAGGGGCGAGAGTCCGAATTCGTCGCGCCGCGCAACGAAGTTCGGCACAGAGGCCATTCTCTGCGCCCTCTGCGGTCTCTGCGGTGAATCCATGGTCCGTCCCCACGGGCCGCCACGAGCAGCGGCAACGTCGCGACTGCTGCCGGCAGCTCCGCGACTGCTTCCCGAAGCTCCGCAACTGCTCCTGGAAGCTCCACCAATTGCTGCCGGCAGCTCCGCAACTGCTTCCCGAAGCTCCTCGATTGCTCATGGAAGCTCCGCAACTGCTTCCCGAAGCTCCTCGATTGCTCATGGAAGCTCCGCAACTGCTGCTGGAAGCTCCACCAATTGCTGCTGGAAGCTCCTCGATTGCTGCTCGGAGCTCTCGTGAACGCCGGAGGAGCAGATCGACTGCTTCCGATGGTTTGCGAATTGCCGATCCCGGCAGCAACACCGCCGGCCCGATGCGCGAAGGGTGCGGCCGAGCAGCGATGGTCGCTCCAGGTCGTTCCACGGAAGGTGCGGAACGTCGGATCGACCAACCGACGCCGCCGGACGACATCCGCGGGTGTTGAACGGAGGCGCCGGGAGCCCCGCCGAGCAATGGTTGCTCCGGTCGGGGCCGTTCGCAACGCCAACGACCTCGCTGCGGGAGAGAAACATGGCAAGCAAGAAGAAGGGGGGCAGGCCGGCGGGCGAGGTGCTCGTCGGCACGGGCTTCGACGAGAAGCTCAAGAGGCTCAGCGAAGTGTACGCTGACAAGAACTGGACCTACCCTTCAGAGAACTACGGCCCGATCAACCACGAGGTCATCTCGAGCGCCGCCACGGAGCAGGAGAAGGACCAGAAGCAGGACAGCGAGGCGTGGGTCCGGTACCAGCAGATCCACGAGCCGGTCATGAAGCGGCAGGGCCTGCGCGGCGCGATGTACTCCGAGGCGCTCACCTTCGCCCGCACGGTGGCGAAGGGGAACCGCGACCTGATTCGCGTTCTCGGCGAACTGCGCATCCGCTCGGGCAAGCGGCGCCGCGCGGCCGACGTCCCGGCGGCGTAGCCCGCACGACACCTCCGCGAAGACAACGTGCTCGCCGGCCGCAGTCGCCGCACCCGGCCGGCCGGCGAGGGCGTCCCCGGAACCCCCCGGCGTCGAGAGTCAAGGGTCGAGCGTTGAGAGTCCGGACAGACCGGGAATTCGTCGCGCCGCGCGACGATTCTCGGGAGTAGTAGATCAAAAAGTGGTGGCGGTTGTCCCTCGTGGACGTGGACGTGGACGTGGACGTGGACGTGGACGTGGACGTGGACGTGGACGACTCCCTGG
>CAMTWF010000249.1:0-1415 GCA_947085355.1 uncultured delta proteobacterium | reverse complement strand
TCGCCGTCGGGCGGCGGATCCGTCTTGAAGTCCACGACGACGAAGCCGAACGGACCGGCGGCGAGAAGGTCGACGTATCCCGACAACAGCGTGCCGTCCGGACCGGGCCCGGACACCGGATACTCGATCATCAACTCCACGTCCACGCCGGGGCCGGGCAGGAGGCCCGCGGCCTTCAACGCGGCCAACGCGCGCGACACGTCGCCGACCGCCTCGGAGGCTGGGCCGAGCAACGGCGAATGTGGTCCGCGAACACCGGACGCTGAGGACCGCGCCGGACCTCGCGCCGGTGCGCCAACGCAACCGCCGCCCGCTCGCCCCACCTGCCCGCCGACCCGCGCTCGCTGATCGCGGTTGTGCCCTGGCCTGGACCGGCTTGCCATAGGATGCCCTGTCTTGAACCCCGTTCCCAAACGGGAGGGCAGTGCGCCGATGGCCGAGACCGCGATGACCGTCCGAGAGGTGGCCAGCTACCTGAACGTGAACAAGAAGACGGTCTACCGGCTCGCCCAGAAGGGAGAGCTTCCAGGCCCAGGCTTGCCGGCGGTCCGCTCGTCGAGCAGGGCGAAGGCGATGCAGCTTCGGCGCGGGGCGCCCACGCGACCGGGAATCGTGCAGCAGCCTGCTGCACAGGTGGATGACGCCCGCAGTTGTGGGCTTACGCAGCACACGAACGGACGCAGTTGTCCGCCTGAATCACCGCAACGACGGTGAAGATCACGAGGACACCCAGCCCGGCGAGAGTTCCCCACGGCGATCGAGACGCGTCGCGATGACGCCCGTGATCGATCACGTCCTCCACCTGGTTCGCGGGGGGGGACTAGGTAGTCCGACGGTCTTTCGGTTTCTGCCGCGCCGGTGGTCGGGACTTCTCGCACGGGAGGATCGGTAGCACGCGGAGGGGGATCGGTCAAGCGCGGTCGGCGCGAAGAGGGTCAGATCTCGGCGTCCCCCGGAACGACCTGGTTGCCGTCGTCGTCGGGAAAGAGTGGGGCGGAGTCGTCGAAGGCGAACAGTCCGTCGGGGCCGTCCGCGTCGCCGTCGGCGCGCGGCGGGCCGCGAGAGGTCGGCTCGTCGGGGTCACGAGGCGGCGCGACGGCGACCGGCTGGTGGGACAAGCCGAGCGCGGCGAGGATGCGGCGGGCTTCCGCCTCGTCGGTGACGACGGCGATCGGGGACATCGTCCCGCGGCAGCGGGGGCAAGACAGCGCGTCCTGGGCGAAGGTCCGGCGAAGCAGCGTTGCCCAATCGACACGAGGTTGGCGGGCAAGGAGGAGTCCGTCCTGGATACGTCGCCAGTGCTCCGGGGAGAGGGTCCTGGGAACGGGCTGGGGTGGAACCGAGAGCATGTCGTCCCCATCGGGCGCGGCGGAGGTCGCCGGCGGAGGCGCCTGGGCGGTGCGGTCTTGGCGGGT
>CAMTWF010000248.1:0-7705 GCA_947085355.1 uncultured delta proteobacterium | reverse complement strand
CCGGGCCGCACGGGCCGCGTCCTGGGCGAGTCCCGCGTAGGCGGCCGCGATCGCCTCGTGGATCCCCGCGACCGCGAAACGGCTCGGCGCCCCGGCCCACGCCGCCCCCGGCCTCGGAATCGGCGGAAGGTACGGGCTGCCCCACAGGAGCGAGCGCTTCCGCGAGGCGCTCGCTCGGTACGACGACCTGATTATGCCGCCGCGATCGAGCAGGAAGGCGTTGGCGTGGCGCCCCGTGAGTTCGATCGCCAGCGACCACCCTTCGAGCCGCAGCACGACCGCGCGGTCGTCGGCGACTTGCTCGATGTCGATCAGCGGCAGGCCCGCCAGCGTGGCGCTCGCCGTGCGGACGAAGCCCCGCACCGGCTCCGTTCGGTCCCGTTGCGGGCGCGCATCGAGCAGGTGGATCCGGCAGAACATCGGGTGCAGCGACACGGCCAGCATGCGCGGCGCCAGGCCGCGAAGGGCGCGAGCGGCTGTGCCGCGAGCGCCCGCGGGGGTCCGGGGGGCGTGAGGCGCGCAGCGCCGAACTGCCCCCCGGCCTGAAAGATCCAGGACGAAACCCGGCTCGCCGGGCAGGGGCAGCACGCGGCGCAGCACGGCAGGGAGGAGCGTCGCGCGCAGGTCTCCCACGACCAGGGCGATCTCGGCGGCCGACAGCGTCACCGCGAATCGAGCCGCTCGCGCCCGGGCGTCGGGGCGCCGGCGGCGGGCTCCAGCAGGCGCCGCAGGGCGCACGCGTCGCCGAAGGCCCGCGGCGTATCGAACAGGACGAACGCCCCGCGGTAGCCCGCTATCCGCGCCGCCAGCAGGCGCAGGCGGCGGCCGTCGAGCCCGTCCGACATCGTCATCAGCGGATCGATGCGGACGAACGCGACCGGCCCCGGCGGCGCGGTGTCGTGGAACGGGTCGAGCACCGGGACCACGCCGAGACGCTCGGACCATTCCACGACCTCGCCGGCGCGGAGCACGCCGCGCGGCTCCCATGCGATCGGGACGCCGCGGCGGTCGACCGCGGCCAGGAGCGCGGCGAAGCGGTCGAACGCCTCGGGGCCCGGGCCGAGGTCCGGGCCGGTTCTCATGCGGACGACGCCGCCGACGGCCGCGGCGGCGGCCAGCGTGGCGTCGAGGATGCCGACGTTGCCGGCCGTCGAGCGCATCCCTCCTTCGACGCACAGCTCGTCGGGGGCCAGCAACCCGAAGGTGAACCCGTCCGGCGCGTCCGCGCGCCACCTGGCCAGCGTTGAGGGTTTCGGCGCGGGCCCGCCCGCGCCGCCCAGCTCGACGAAGTTCAGCGCGTCCTGGTACCGGAGGCGATCGACCCGGTAGCCCGTGCATCCTACGTGGTACGTCATCGCGTTCATCCCGCTCATCCCGCCGCCGCCCCTGGAAACCCCGGCGGTCCGTGGTACCCTCCCGCCCGTGCGCTTCTACCACGTCGTCCGAGGTGGGGGAACGAGAGGAGTTGTCGGATGCATCGTTCAGCCAAGCTGTCGGTATGGAGTCGCGTCGCCGTCGTGACGGCGGTGCTGTCGATCGCAACTCCGGCGTGGGCGGCGAACCCGCTCTGGCCGAACCGGAGCGCGACGCGGGAGGAGTTGGCCGATCCGGCGAACTGGCCGGACGATCCGGACTACGGACCGGGGGCCGGGGGCCGCGGCGGCCAGTGGGACATGTGGAGCTTCGTGCCGCCGGAGTTCACGTCGGTCGAAGGGCACAGGCCGCAGGAGATCGCGATGGGAGCCGGCTGCCACGCCGACCGCGCGTGGCAGATCACGATCGGCGACCCGCGCGTCCTGATCGCCGTCCTGGACAGCGGCATCTACTGGAACCACCGTGACCTGGTGCGGAAGTTCCACCTCAACGCCGGCGAGCTGCCGATGCCCGACGGAGCGGCCGCACACGACGCCGACGGCAGCGGCGTGTTCGACATCGACGACTACCTCGGCGACCCGCGCGTGTCGGACGTCAACCGCAACGGCACGGTCGATCCGGGGGACCTGATCGATATCTTCTCGGACGGCGTGGACGGCGACGCCAACGGCTACGTGGACGACATCTCGGGCTGGGACTTCTTCCGGAACGACAACAACGCCTTCGACGAGACCGGGTTCGGCCACGGGACCGGCGAGGCGCGCGACTCCTGCGCCGAGACGAACAACGCCTACGGCATGGCGGGCTACTGCCCGCTCTGCAGGGCGCTCATGATCCGCGTGGGCGATTCGTTCGTCGTCGACGCGCAGGCCTTCGCGCAGGGCGTCGTCTTCGGCGTCGACTCCGGCGCGTCCGTGATCCAGGAGGCGCTCGGATCGGTCAACAACACCGCCTTCATGCGGCAGGCGATCGACTACGCCTGGTCGCGCGGCGCGACCGTTGTCGCCAGCGCGGCCGACGAGAACAGCTACCACCACAACTACCCGGGCTCGGTCGAGCACGCCCTGTACGTCCACGCGATCCGGCCCGACAAGCCGGAGCCGCAGCTCGCCACGACCTTCCTCAACTTCAACAACTGCACGAACTACGGCGCCCAGCTCCTGCTGTCCACCCCCGGCTGGGGATGCTCGTCGGAGGCCACCGGCAACACGTCCGGCATCGTCGGCCTGTTGTACTCGATGGCGCTCGAGAACGGCCTGTCGCCGGCGCTGCACCCCGACGAGGTCAAGCAGATCCTCACGATGACCGTCGACGACATCTGGATCCCGTACGAGGAGCGGATGTGCGACACGACGAAGTACCCGTCGTGGGAGGCGTGGGACCAGAGGTTCGGGTACGGCCGCACGAACGCGCGCCGGGCCGTCGAATGGGTCCGCGACGGGCGGATCCCGCCGTTGGTCGACATCACGTCGCCGATCTGGTTCGAGATCTTCTACCCCGACCGGCGGCCGGAGATAATCATCGGGGGGCGAATTTCGTCCCGCGCCCCGGCGATGAGCTACGTGGTCGAGTGGGCGCCGGGGATAGAGCCGACGCCCGAGCAGTTCACGACCATCGCCTCGGTAGATCGCATCGCGACGCCCGTCGACGGCGAGATCGCCCGCCTCGCCGTGGGGCCTCTGAACATCGACAATCCGGGCGAGCACTGGAACCGCTGGACGGTGACGTTGCGCATCCGAGCGACCGCCCACTACGGCGGGACGATCGGCGACGTGCCGGGGGAGATGCGCAAGGCCGTCTACGTCCACCGCGATCCGGATCTGTTGCCGGAGTTCCCGATCTGGCTGGGCGCCTCCGGCGAGTCGTCCCCGAAACTGGCCGACATCGACGGCGACACGAGGCGCGACATCGTGCTGGCGACGGCGGACGGCGTGGTCCACGCCTTCCGTCACGACGGGACCGAGGCGCCCGGCTGGCCGGTGCGGGTTCGCCTGCTGCCCGGCCTCAACCCGAGCGATCGCCCCAACTACCGCGGCTCGCGCGCATTCGCCTCCGGCGTCATCGACCCCGACGAGGTGCGCTCGACGATCATCGCCACCCCCGCCATCGGCGACCTTACCGGCGACGGCGACCTCGAGATCGTCGCCGCCACCGAGGACGGCGACGTCTACGTCTGGAGCGCCGATGGAGCGCTCGAGCCCGGATTTCCCGTGGGCTACGACCCATCGCTGTGGATCCAGCCGGACGAGGACAACCAGATCGATTCGGGGTTCTTCGCCTCGCCGGTCCTGGCGGACCTCACGGGCGACGGCGATCTCGAGATCCTAGGCGCCTCGTACGACGGTTACCTGTACGCCTGGAGCCACGACGGCTCGCCGGCGGACGGCTTCCCCGTCCTGGTGTCGGATCCCAACGTGCGGGACGAGCCGCGGGAGCGTGCCAGGATCGTGACGACGCCGGCAGTGGCGGACTTCAACGGCGACGGGATCCTCGACATCGTCGTGGGCACAAACGAGTCGTATGGCGGCGGCTACGACGCCCGGCTGTACGTGGTGCACGGCGACGGGAACCGTCATGCCGGCGGCCCGTTCCACCCGAACTGGCCGATCCCGGTCTGGAGCGCCACGTTGTTCTCCGGATCGTGGATCTCGCGCGGCCTTCCGACCTCCGCGGCGCTGGCGGACGTGGACGCCGACACGGTCCCCGACATCGCCACATTCGGGAACGCCAGCGTCATATTGAGCGTTTTCAGGGCGGCGCAGCCCCCGCGGGGCCCCGGGGTGGAGGCTCGCCCAGCCAGACAACTCGATACGGTAAGCTACGGTCCCCTTGCGACCAGTCGGGACAAGCCGACGGCGGCGGTCTTCGCGTACCCGTCGGCCGGCGACGTCGATCAGGACGGCAGGCCCGACATCGTCCTCGGCACCGCCGGCTTTCAGGCCGCCCTGAACCTGGCCTCCGGCGGCACCGCCATCGCGTTCGACCACCACATGTCGGCCTGGTCGTCCGCGACCGGCCGCATGCTTCCAGGTTTTCCGCAGAAGGTCGAGGACTGGCAGTTTTTCATGAACCCGACGATCGCGGAGATCTCCGGCGACGACTACCCGGAGGTGCTGCACGGCACCGGCGGCTACTTCGTGAACGCCTTCGACGGCTGCGGCCGCCAGCCGGCCGGCTGGCCGAAGTTCACCGGTCAGTGGCTCATTGCGGCGCCGGCCGTCGGCGATATCGACGGCGACGGCCTCCGCGAGGTGGTCGTGCCGAGCCGCGCCGGATGGCTCTACGTCTGGCGGACCCGAGGGCGCCACGACGGCGCCATCTCCTGGGAGAGCTTCCACCACGACAACCGGAACACGGGCAACTTCCACGTGCCGCTGGAGCACGGGCGCCCGACCGTTGCATCCTCGCCGATAGATTGCTCCGCCGAAACTCCGCCGGAGTTCCCGCTGCCGCTGCCGGCGGAGTGCTACGATGCCGGCGACGACGCCGACGCGGGCGATGCGGGCGACGCGGGCGACGCGGCCGGCGATGCCGATCGGCCCGGCGACGCCGCCGGCGGCGGATGCTCCTGCCGGACCGCCGGCGGCGGCCGCGCCGGCGCATGGATCGCCCTGCTCCTCGTCATCGCGCTCCCGGCCACGATCCGGCGCGCCCGCCCGCGACGCCGCTGAGTTCGGAGTTCAGAGGAACCCGAAACCCGAAACCCGAAACCCGAAACTACTTCTCCGGCCAGCCCGCCTCGCCGATCAGCGGCACGAAGACGCAGCCGCCCGCGCTCTCCCGCGTGAAGCCCGACGGCGTGCGGCGGACCACGACCAGGTCCTGCAGCCACCGGGACCCGACCGGGACCACCAGGACGCCGCCGACGCGGAGCTGCTGCTTGAGCGGCTCGGGGACGGCCGGGGCCGCGGCGGCCACTACGATCGCGCAGAACGGCGCCGCGTCGGGACACCCGAGCGTCCCGTCGCCGACGCGGACGTCGACGTTGGAGAACCCAAGTTCCGACAGCGTCGCGCGCGCACGGGCCGCCAACGCATCGATGCGCTCGACCGCCACGACCTCCCGCACGATATCGGCCAGCACCGCCGCCTGGTATCCCGAGCCCGCGCCGACCTCCAGGACGCGCTCGACCGGCGGCGAGGCCGTCATCGCCAGCGCGACCGCCTCGGCAACAATGTACGGCTGCGAGATCGTCTGCCCCTCCCCGATCGGAACCGGATGATCGTCGTACGCCTCCGCCGCGGAATTCCCGGGCACGAACCGGTGGCGCGGCACGCGGCGCATCGCCGCCAGGACGCGCTTGTCGCGCAGCCCCCGGCGCTCGATCTGCTCCCGCACCATCGCCTCGCGCTCCGCCGCGCGATCGTCCGCCGCGCCCTCCATCACGGCGCATCCCTGCGCCGCACAAGTATCCGCGCCTCGCGCAGCGCGGACGCCAGCGGCTCCATCGGCGGCGCCTCCACGCGCAACGGCAGCCCGGTCCGCGGGTGGGGGAAGACGATCCACGCCGCGTGGAGACCGAGGCCGCCGTCCGGCAGCGTCCGGCCGCCGCGCTCGACGTCGCCGACCACCGGATGCCCCAGCGACGCCAGGTGCGCCCGGATCTGGTGCCGCCGGCCGCGACGGATCTCGGCCACCACCAGCGTGACGCCGTGTCCCGCCCGGGCCCGGAGTATCCTGGTCTCCGGCGTGCCTTCGCCGACGCCGGAGGCGCCCGCCACGACCGCCGCGCCGCGAGGCCCGAACGCCCGCAGCGGACGCCGGATCGTGGACGGCCATGGGCCCGCGCGCACCCCCTCGACGAGCGCCATGTAGCCCTTCGCCACGCGGCCGCCGCGGACGGCGTCGAGCAGCGCGTCGAACGCCGGACGGTTCATGGCCGCGAGCAGAAGGCCGCTCGTGCCGCGATCCAGGCGAGAGATCAGGCCGCAGTCGCGCGGGGTGCGGCCGAGTCCGGCGAGCGCCGGGTGGCGGTGCAGCAGCGCGCCGGCCACCGTCCCGCCCTCCCCGGGGCGCAGCGGCACCGTCGGGACGCCGGCGGGTTTGGCGACCGCCGCCACGTCGTCGTCCTGGAACACCCACAGCAGATGCACCGAGCCGTCCGGCTCGGGCGTCCACTCCGCCGGCGGCGGCTCGTGGGCCACGCTGACTCGATCGCCGGCCCGCAGCTTGTCGCCCTTGCGCGCCGGTCTCCCGTTGACGGCGACGTCGCCCGTGTCGAGCGCCCGGCGCACGAGGGCGAGCGACGCCGCGGGGAAGCGGTCGCGCACGAACCGGTCGAGGCGCAACCCGTCGCCGGAAGCATCGACGACGATATCGATCGCTTCGGCCATCGCGGCGCATCCATACCCCGCCGGGCCGCCGCGTGTCGACGCCCGCGGCGCCGCGGGACGCTCGCCGCGCCCGGCGGCGCCGGCCTTGTCGCCGAACGCGGCGCTGCTCTATCCTGGCTGTCCTGGGAGGACGATGCCGTGCGTGTTCCAGCCGGAACGCTCGTCTGCCTGCTCGCGTGCGCCGCAGTCGCGGGCTGCTCCCGCCGACGCGAGGCAACGAAAGGCGACGCCGCGGCGCCTGCCGCACGTCCCGTCGCGACTGACCGGATCGACGGCGCCGACGGCGGGCCGAGTGCCGGGACGGATCTCGTCCGGGACCCGTTCTGCGGGGTCCTCCTGCGCCCGGACGAGGCCGCGGCAAGGGCCGTCCACGCCGGAACCACGTACCACTTCTGCCTTGACGATCACCGGGATGCGTTCCTTGCCGATCCCGAGCGCGCTCTGCGGAGGCTGCCGTAGGGACGCACCTGTGTGTGCGCCCGATTCATCGGGGCAGACGCGGGGCAGACACGCAGGTCTGCCCTACTCCCCCAGTTGCCGGCGGACCGCATCGAGTGCCCTCTGCGCGTCGGCGTTGCTCGGATTGCGCTCGAGGAGCATCTCGAACTGCCTCTTGGCGTCGGCCGTACGCCCGACGCGCATGTAGGCCATGCCGAGTTCCATGTTGCCCTGCCGGCCGACGGCCGGTTCGAGGAGCCGGACGGCCTCCTCGAAGTTCTGCTGCTGGAAGGCGACGCGTCCGAGACCCATCGGCGCGCGGCGGTTGCGCGGATCGAGACGCCGGGCCTCGCCGAACGCGGCCGCCGCGCCGTCGAAGTCGCGCGCCGCCAGCAGGCGGTTCCCCTCATCGACGAGGGCGTTGGCGCGTTCGACGTCGCCCGGTCCCGTGCTCGCCGCCTCGGCGCGCGGGGTCGCTGCGTCCACGGCCCGGGGTCCGACGGGGGCCGTCCCGCGCGCCTCGGCCGCGACCTCCCGACCCGCGTCGGGGGCGCCGCCGG
>CAMTWF010000247.1:0-12128 GCA_947085355.1 uncultured delta proteobacterium | reverse complement strand
GGGCAAGCACCTCAAGGGGTCCGCCGACACGGACTACAAGCGCAGGGTCGCGGAGTACTTCAACAAGGTCGGCCGCGAGGTGACGTGGCAGGAGCTCGCCGGCGGCTTCGCCAACCGGCAGTTCCGCTTCCAGGTGCTCGACGAGGGCGACTACCCCGGCAGCGAGTGGCGGAACACGTTGCGCGAGCTGCTGGGGCCGGGGTGACGGCCCGCCCGGGCGTTCCGGCGCGGAGCAAGTCCGCGCCGGAACGCCACTCCCGGCCTCGAGCATCGCGGGATAGGGGTGAACGGTTACCACCCGCAGATCCATGCCGCGCCGCGCCCGACAGGGCTAGCCGGCCGCCGGCCGCCGAAGGCGCACGCGCGCCATGCGTACGCGCAGCATGCCCCAGTCCTTGACGAAGCGGTCCTCCGGATCCAGCACCTCGACGTCGTAGACGCCGCGGTCCAGGCCGTCGATCAGCGTGCGGCAGCCGACGTCGCGCACCTGCGGCTCGTCACCCGGGTAGTAGTCGTCGAGGATCACGACCGACGACACGTCCATCACGCGGCGCACGTTCTCCCAGTCGCACGCGACCGTCTCCAGCGAGTGGCCCCCGTCGATGAACGCGAAGTCGATCCCGTCCCTGGTCCGCTCGTTGCGCTGCAGGACCGGCATCGTATCTCGGGAGTATCCCTCGTAGAGGTGGATCCGCGCGCCCGTGCGCTCCAGCCGCTCCTGCACCTCGGCCCGGCTCGGCGGCCGCTTGGAGAACTCCTTCCGCAACTCGTCCTCCGTCAGCCGATCGAACAGGTCGAAGCCGTGGTAGTCGATCTCCCCCGGCTCCGAGAACACCGCGGCCGTCTCGATCATCTGGCAGGCGTGGCGGCCGTCATACGTCCCCACCTCCACTATCGTCCGCGGCCGGCGATCGTAGACCGCCTCCAGCAGCCGCCTGTACCGCCGAGGCGTGAGCGTCAGGGACCGTACGGCGTACCGCGACCGGCGCCACATGGCGGCGTCGGATACCAGATCGGCCGTGCGATGTCGATGAAGCGGGCGTCGCGGCCGGCGGATCACGCCGGCAGCGGCGCGCCCACCCCGATGCCGTGGTATTCGAAGCCCGCTTCCGTCAGACCGGCGCCGGCGTAGAGATTTCGCCCGTCGAAGACGACCGGGCGGCGCATCAGCGCCTTCAGCCGCTCGAAATCCGGCTCCCGGTAGGCCTGCCACTCGGTGCACAGGATCAGCCCGTCCGCCCCGCGGGCCGCCTCGTACTCGTCGTCCACGACCTCGACGCCGGCGGGCAGCAGCGGGCGGGCCGCTTCCCCGGCGACGGGATCGTGCGCCGCGACCGACGCGCCGGCCTGCGCGAGCGCCGCGATCACGCCGAGCGCCGGGGCCTCGCGCACGTCGTCGGTCTCGGGCTTGAACGCCAGGCCCCATACCGCGAACTTCATCCCCCCCAGGTCCGGGCCGAATCGGGCCGCGACCTTGCGGGCCAGCAGCAGCTTCTGCCGTTCGTTGGCGGCATGCGCCGCGACCAGCACCCCCAGCGGCGCCCCGGCCTGCTCGGAAAGCCCCAGCAGTTCCCGCACGTCCTTCGGGAAGCACGACCCGCCGTAGCCGCAACCGGGGAAGAAGTAGCGCAGGCCGATGCGCGGGTCCGACCCGACGCCGACGCGCACGGACGCCGCGTCCGCCCCGAGCCGCTCGCAGAGGTTCGCCACCTCGTTGATGAACGAGATGCGCGACGCCAGGAACGCATTGGCCACGTACTTGGTCAGCTCGGCCGACCGCGGATCCATGACCAGGATCCTCTCCGACGTCCGCATCAGCGGCCGGTACAGCCGCCGGACGATCCCGCGGGCCTTCTCGGTGCGCGCCCCGACGACGACCCGGTCGGGCCGCATGAAGTCGGCGACCGCGTCGCCCTCCTTGAGGAACTCCGGGTTCGACACGACGTCGAACTCGACGGACGTGAGCGACGCGATCAGCTCCGTCACGCGGTCGTTGGTCCCCACGGGGACCGTGCTCTTGATCAGGACGACCGCGTACCGTTCGATCGATCGGCCGACCGTCCGCGCGACATCCATCACCCGCGACACGTCCGCGCGGCCGTCGGGTCCGGCCGGGGTACCCACCGCCACCAGCACGATCTCGGCTTCGCGCACCGCGCCGGCCACGTCGGTCGAGAACGAGAGGCGCCCGGCCGCGACGTTTCGCGACACCAGTTCCTCCAACCCGGGCTCGTAGATCGGGATCCGCCCCGCCCGCAGCGTCTCGATCTTGGCGCCGTCGGCGTCCACCGCGCGGACCGCGTTCCCCAGGTTGGCGAAACCGGCCCCCGCGACCAAGCCGACGTAACCGGTTCCGACGACCGCTATGCGCATCGGGACGCCTCCATCCGTGCCGCAATCCAGGGGTAGGTGCGGGCAATCCCCTCCTTGAGCGAGAACCGGGATCGCCAGCCGATCGAGCCGATCCGGTCGATGCGGAAATTGCGCGCCTTGACGCCGACCGGCCCGGGAACGTGCTTCACCCGGACCTTCTTGCCCGCGACCTCGCAGATCGTGCGGACCAGATCGTCCACGGAGACGTATTCCTGCCGGCCGATGTTGACGCCGTCCTCCAGCGTCGAGTGCATCAGGAGGACGATGCCGTCGAGGAGGTCGTCGATGTAGGTGTACGCCCGCATGGCGGTGCCGTCGCCCCATGCTTCGATGACGCCGCCGTCGGCCGCTTCGGCGACCTTCCGGCAGAGCGCGGCCGGCGCCTTCTCCCGGCCGCCCCGCCACGTTCCTTCCGGGCCGTAGGTGTTCTGGAACCTGGCGATGCGGACGGCCATTCCGTGCTTCCGCCCGAAGGCCATCGCCATGCGCTCCGCGTAGAGCTTCTCCCATCCGTACTCGTTGTCGGGGAGCGCGGGATAGGCTTCCTCCTCGGAGAGTTCCGGCTCGTCGGGATCCATGTCCCGGTAGACGCAGGCCGACGAGGAGAAGAAATACCGCTTGACGCCGGCGGCGGCGGCGGCGTCCGTCATGTGGATGTTGATCAGCGCGCTGTTCCGCATGATCTCGCACTCGGCCGTCTGGATGAACCCCATGCCTCCCATGTCCGCCGCCAGTTGATAGACATCGTCGAACGGAGCGCCCTGGGGCGTGATGACGGCCTTCCCGCAGTTGTCCGGGACCCTCAGATCAAGGAGGAGGAACTCGTCCGCGGCCGTGGCCGAGAACTCGGGGCGCTTGATGTCCACGCCGCGGACCCAGCAGCCGTCCCGCTTCAGCCTCTTCACCAGATGGCTGCCGATGAAGCCGCCCGCGCCACAGACCAGAGCTTTCCTGCTCATCAGGGTCTCCTTTCCGCAGGAGATGCGTCGTTTCCCTGCCGCGACCACGGGGCCGACGAATCCCGCGGGAATTGATGGGGGGTCCGGTACCAGGGAGGATGAGGAGAGTCAAACCTCACACGGCCTTCTCGGCTTCGACCATCGTGTCGGCCGGCGTGGGGCGGAGTCTCACGCAGAGGCGCAGAGGTGCAGAGGTAGACAGGTGGGAAACCGTCTGCGTGGCTATGCCCCGCGAACGGTTGCGCTAAAGGAAGAAGGTTGCGCCGGCCGAGATGTCGAACTCGATTGATCGGTAGCCCCAGAAGAAGTTGCGGTTCGCCTCGTCCGCGGCCTGATCGTGGAACGACGCGAGCACGCCGGCCAGGAGCGTGAAGCCGATCGACTCGGAGACGAAGAAGCCGATGCCGGTGCCGGCGACGAGGATCACGCCGAGGTCGCCATGGAAGCCGCCGGAATCGTACCAGCTCCCGTCGGATGTCTCCGGCCCGACGCCCAGGCGACCGAGGACCCAGCCCCAATTCCACACCGCCATCAGGCGGGCGGCGGCCAGGAAGCTCATGCGCGCCCCGGTGAGGTCACCGGGGGAGTAGCTCCAGGGGTCGACTTCGGTCGACTCGTCGGGATCCCACGCCACGTAGGAGTAGCCGAGTTCGGGGCCGAGCAGGCAGCAGGCGTCGCCGTCGCCGACGCGGAACAGATACGCCAGACGCAGCGCGCCGACGAACGCCGGCTCCATCATCGTGGCGTACGAGACGGCCTCGTCATGGGGGTCCATCACGCGGGTCCCGTGCTGCCAGGAGCCGGCTGGGAGGAGCGCACCGAGAGAAATCTCGATCAGCGCGCGCGACGACAGCTCGGCGGCGGACGCGGGCGACGGCAGGAACGCCGCGGCGACGGCAAGCGCGGCCGCGGGGGGCGGCGGCCGGCGGCTGGTTGCGCGCATCCGCATCGTCCTCAGCCTCACAATTGGAAGCCGAAACTCAGCATTGGGATGCCGAGCGGAAGGTACTTGAGCAGCGACGTGACGCCGGAGAACAACGGAATGACGAAGCTCACGTCGCCGTACATCCGCTCGCCGAAGATGCGCAAGCCGTAGGCGAACGCCCAGACTTCGCCGTAGTCCCAGACCTGCTCCCCGTCATCCGGGACCAGGGCGGGCACGTACAGCTCGGCATTCAGCTTCACCATCTCCGAGACGCGGACGCTGCCGCCGACGTTCGGCAACAGCAGGAACGCGCTTACCAAGTGGTCCAAGTCGCCTCCACCATCCTTCTGGAAGATGGTCGCGCCGTAGACGAGCAGAGAGATGTTGAAGAACGCGTCGCGAGTGCCGACGGTCAGGGATGGCCCGCCTCCGTACAGCATCGCCACGAACTCAGTCTCGGGGTAGTGGAGCCAGAAGCCGACGTGGGCGCCGAACGAGAGGTGGACCATCTCCCCGACCTGCGTGGCGAACTTGGCGCCCGGCAGCAGCGAGAAGTTCATCACCGGGACGCTCGCCGCGAGGTTGAGCTGGACGTTGGGGTTCACCCCGTACTCGACGGCCCAGTAGCCGAGGTTCATGCTCCGCGCGTTCCAGAGCCCCTCCTGGGACATGAACGCCGTGGGCGCCCAGATCACGCGGGTCGGATCCGGGTCGGACCAAGCCCGCCCGTCCGTGGCCGGGATGGGCTCGATCGGAACCGGCGACGGCCCTGGAACCGGGGGGACGTCGGGCCCGGACGGCGGCGGCGCCGACGGTCCCGCGCGAAGCTCGTTCACCCGCTGCCGCAGCTCCTCATCGAACCGGAGGATCACGGCGGCGAACGGGGAGCCGGCAAACGAGTCCGGCGCGTCCTGCCGCGCCCGCCGAACCACGGCGGCGGCGCCGGTGAGCCGGTCGAGCGTCGCGTTCTCCTGCGTCAGCCACGCGCCAACCGTCTCGCGGCGCAGCAGGAAATCGGCGCCGACGCCGATCCGGCGGAGATCGCACATCGCGAGGTTCCAGGCGAGCGCGCCGTAGAGCAGACCGGCGAAGCCGTTCGCCGGATCGTCGGCGGCAGGCGCGGGACCCGCCAGCACGGCAGAGAGATCCGCGGAGGTGGACGGTGCGCAGATCACGGCCGGGTCGGCGATCGCCGCCGCCTCGTCCCGCTCCGCGCTCGAAATCCATTGTGCGTCGAGCGCGGCAGCGGGCAGGTAGGGCGCGACACCCATCGACTCGGCCCGGGCGCGGGCGGCCGCGAGGCTCCCGTCGGCCTCGGCACGGCCCATCGCCTCGACGATGGACGAAGCGGGGAGGGCGTAGATGACGCCGGGATCGTCCTGATGGCGCAGGACGACGATCCCGACGAGGCGGCCGGAGCCGTCGACCACGGGGCCGCCGAGCGTGCCCGCGTCGATCGTCGCCGCCACCTCGACGAGGCCGTAGACCTGTCCGCGCAGCACCGCGCCGTCCACGGCCGACGGTCCGGAGGTCGTCGTCCCCGGGAGGAACGCGCCGACGGACACCCGCTCGCCCGCAGCCGCCCCGGTTCCCGCGACGTCGACGATGTCGAACGACGCATCCGGCATCGTGACTGCAACGAGCAGCGCGAGGTTGTCCTCGGCCGGGTTCACGCGCACGGCCGGAACGAGGTCCGTGCTGCCGGGGATGCGCAGCGCCACGAACGCCGCGCCGTGCACCACATCGCGCGCCGTGGCCACAACACCGTCCGACGAAACGACGGCGCCCGAGCCCAGCGACGCCACCGGCACTGCGATGGGGCCTCCGCGCGCCGCGATCACGTCGACGCGATGGAGCGCGACAACTCCGACCGTCGCGCCCGCGAACGCCGCGAACGCATCGCCGTCCATCGCGGCCTGCTGCGCGGCCCCATCGACCGGCACGAGCGCGGCGCACAGGAGCGACGCTGCGGCGCCCACCGCCCGCCGGCCCGTTCTCCCCTCGCGCGCCCGCTCCATCGGCATAACGGTTGCACACGAGCGCCGATGACGCAAGCCGGCCGGTCGCCGGCGGGGTCTACACCGGAGAAGAGAGGCGTTGCCTGCCCCGTGAACGGCTACCTCAGCGCAGCGCCCGCCGGATCCGGCGAGCGCGGATCAGGCCGGCGGCGACGTACGAGCCCGGGAGAGGAACCAGCGCGAACACCGCCAGGAGGAGATCGGGCAGCGCGGACGGACGGGAGAGCGGGATCACCGCGAGGTGCGGCGCCGACCCGCCGCCGCCGGTCGCCACGACCGGGGCCGACCGGCGGCGCGGGCCGGCCGCTTCGATGCCCTCCGGCGCATCCTCTTCCAGCAACGCGAGGTTGTGCAGCGCCGGACCGTAGGCGGGGAGGATGCGGAGCGCCTCCCGGTAGGCCGCGGCGGCCTCCGCCGCCCGGCCCGCCCTGCGGTGCAGCACGCCCAGCATGTTGTGCGCCGCCGCCAGCGGCGGACTCGCGGCCACCGCGGCATCGAGGAACCCGAGCGCGCCCGCCTCGTCGCCTCGCCGCCAAGCGTGCCAGGCGAAGTCGACCAGGCCCCACGCCGACGACGCGACCGCCGCGTGGGCCTCGCTCATCGACACGGGACACGGCCGCGCGGCGAGCCTTCGCAAGGCGCCCGCCGGGACGAGTTCGCGGGTGGTCGAGACGATCCCGACGACCCGGCCGCGCTCGTCCACGGCCGGCGCGCCGCTGCGGCCGCGCAGCGGGTCGGCGACGCGAAGGCGCACTCCGCCCATCTCGTCCACCCGCGTCCCCACGATCCGCGTCGCGAGATCCACGGCCTTCCGGCGGCCCGGCCGCGACGGCACCACCACCGCCGTCCCGACCTCGATCTCGCCGACGGGCTCCAGCCACGACCGGTTCTCGTGCCGGACGCGGAGCAGGCAGAGGTCCTCGGCCGGACTCATCGCGAGGATGCGGTCGACGCGGTGCTCGCGCCCGTCCGCCGTGCGCACGACCACGCGTACCGGCACGTCGTCCGGGGCGCTCCCGGTCACGGCATGGAGCGCCGTGGCGACCAGCCCGCCGGGACCCGCGAAGAACCCGGACGCCCGGGTGGCGCGCCGCGCGCCCAGGTACTCGACCTCGACGACCGACACGTCCGGATTCGCGGACAGGAGCGCAAGACCAACGGCCGCCTGGACGATCATCGTCGCTCGGACCCTCCGCCGCGGCCGCGCATCGCCGCGGCACGCCCTACAAGACCCCCCTCGGACAACCCGCCGCGCCGCAGGTTCCCCGCAGCCGGCGCCTTGGATCGTACTTCACCGGACCGTCGAGGCAAGCCCGGCGACCGGAGCCCGGTTTCCGGGTAGGCTTCGGGGATCCCGGCTTCGGGCTCCCCCGGCCCGAACCCCGGAGCCCGAGGCCGGAAGGAGTCCGACGATCGTGCCGGAAGCGGAACCCCGGACGGCTCGACGGTTGGTGCTGATCGCGCTCGGGTGGCTCTTCGTCGCCGTCGGGGCGCTGGGGACGATCCTCCCCCTCCTGCCGACGACGCCGTTCCTGCTGGTGGCGCTGTGGCTCTTCTCGATGAGTTCCCGCCGCCTGCGTGACCGGCTCTACGCGCACCGGCTCTTCGGCCCGCCGTTGCGGCAGTGGCGTGACCACCGCGCCATCGGCGTGCGCGCGAAGGTCTGCGCGACCGCGTTGATGGCCGGAACGCTGCTGTACGCGATCTTCGCGGCCGACATGTCGTGGCCGGCGCTGGTCGGCACGGGGGCGATCGCGGCCGCCGGCGCGGCGTTCGTGCTGAGCCGTCCGAGCGGGCCGCCGGTCGCCGATCGCATGCGCCCCTGACCGCGGCGGCGAAGGTCCCCGGCGATCAGGCGCGGGGCGTTCCGCGCGGCCGCACTCCGGTTCGGCGGGCGACGATCTCGACGGCCCGTGCGACGACTTCGTCGATCGGGACGCCGTCGGTGTCGAGGGTCTCCGCGTCGGGGGCCGGTCGGAGCGGGGAGGCGTCGCGGCCGGCGTCCCTGGCGTCTCGCTCCTGCTGCTCGCGCAGCGTCTCCTCGAACGTCCCGTCAATCCCCCTGCCGCGCATCTCCTCCACGCGCCGCCGCGCTCGTTCGGCCGGCGACGCCGCCAGCCAGATCTTCACCTCGGCGTCCGGCAGCACGACCGTGCCGACGTCGCGCCCTTCGGCGACGGCCCCGCCGGCGGCGGCGGCGCGTTGGAGCGGCAGGAGAGCGGTGCGGACCGCGGCGTGGCGGGCCACCATCGACGATCCGACGCTGATCTCCGGCGTGCGGATCTCCGCCGACACGTCCTCGGGGCCGAGACACACGCGGAGCGGTTCGTTGCCGACGCCGCCCTCGAAGCGGATCGGAAGCGACGCGGCGAGGCGCGCCAGGGTCGCAGCGTCGTCCCACGACACGGCGGCGCGCCGGGCGGCGAGGGCGAGCGTCCTGTAGATCGCTCCGGTGTCCAGCTTGGGCAGCCCGAACGCCTCGGCCAGCCGCGCGGCGACCGTGGACTTGCCCGTTCCGGCCGGTCCGTCGATGGCGATGCGGAGCGGGCGCATGCCGGTCCTACCAGTCGGCCGTGCCGCCGGTCCCCCCGGCGGCGCCGGCCACGGCGCGAAGCTGCGCGATGAGCGCCGCGACGACCTCGGTCGGCAGCGAGCCCTCGATCAGGAAGAACCGGCCGTCGGCACGCGGCGCCAGGAGCCGGATCAGGGGCGAGATCCCGACCGCCCGGAACGACCTGCGGTTGGCCATGAACTCGATGCCGGCCGCTGCATCGGCCGCCAGCGCCGCGGCCGCCTCGGCGTCATCGAGATCCGCGACGAGCCGCACCGACACGGACCGGGCCGAGATCGCGGCCTGCGCGCCGATGATCCGATCGACCAGCGGATCCAACCCCCAGTGCTGCAGGCGCGGGCGCAGCGCGGCCGGGACCCGGCCGACGTAGGCGACCTGGGCGGCGACGAGATCGAGACGCTCGACGAGCGGCGCGGCGCGCGGATCGACGGCGAGGGAATCGCGGTCGTCGCCCGCCGCACGCCGGCATGCCGCCTCGACCGATGCGCGCGGTCCGATGACGAACACATCGCGGGCGAGCGCCGCGACGGACATCGTCCCGTCGGTCACGGTCCTGACGCCGGCGACCATCTCGTCGGTCATCCTCGACCCGCGCCCCCGGACGCCGGCGGCGAACCCGCGGGCCACCGCGGCCGCCTCGGCTTCGCCCCCGCGCACGGCGATCGCGGCGGTCCCTTCGTCCCCTTCGGATCGCAGCGCCACGACCGCCTCGCTCGCGCCGCCCAGATCTCGGAACCATGCCGGCGGTCCGCCGCGGGCCGCCTCTTCCGGCGTGGGCCGGAACCAGGCCGCGGCATGGTCGCCCAGCGGCGAGGCGAGCAGGTCGGCCGGGCGGGCCAGGAAGACCGCCTCCGCGCCGGGATCGAGGATGGACAGGATCGAGTCGAGCGGACGATCCGGACCCGGCGTAATGACCGGCGGAGGCTGCGCGCAGGACAGGGCGAGCATCGCGGCGGCCGGATGCAGTAGGAGATAGGAGATAGGACATAGGAGATAGGACATGGGACAGTCGATCTACTACCCCCAAACTTGGTTGCACCGCGCGACGATATTGGTCACCACGGAGCACTCAGAGAAGACACAGGCCATTCTCTGCGCCTTCTGCGGTCTCTGCGGTGATTCATCGTTTGGTTGCGGCGCCGCCGCGCTATGTGCTGACTGCTACTACTATCTCTTCTTCTCTTCGTCCTCGTCGTCCTCCCCGGCTTCGCCTTCCTCGGTCTTCGCCGGAGCCGGCCCCGGGGGACGCCGGCCGCCGCGGGCCGCCATGGCGCGATCGGCCTTGGACGCCTTGGCCTTCTCGCGGCGCTCCTTCCTCTTGGCCTCGACCTCCTCGACGCTGACGACCTTGATCACGCTCTCGCCCATGTACTGGCCGCAGTCCGGGCAGACGTGGTGCGGCAGCACCGGCGCGCCGCACTCGGGGTTCGTGCAGTAGGTCAGCGGCGGCAGGACGATGCGGTCGTGGTTGGCGCGCCTGCGATCGCGGCGCGCGGGCGACTTCCGTTTCTTCGGGACAGGCAATTCGATTTCTCCTTCCGTCGGGACGGCCGGACATCCGGCCCGTCAGCTGGGCGAACCTGCGCCGGCGGGCATCTTGCAGGGCAGCACGCAGCGCGGGTTCATCGGCAACTCCAGCAGGACGGTGTCCCTGACGTACCTGTCGAGCGCGAACGTACGGCCCGTGAATCGCTCGACGTCGGACCCGTCCGAAACCTGCTCTTCATCCTCCTCGTCTTCCGGCGCCTCCCGTTCGGCGTCGCCGTCGTCATGTCCCGGCTTGCCGGGCTCGAACAGCACGTCGAACCTCGTGTCAACCGAGACCGGCGTCGGTTCCAGGCAGCGCACGCACGTCGCGGCCAGCGACACGCGTACGTGTCCGCGCACGAGGTAGCCGGCGCCGGTGCGTCCGACGACTACCTCCAGCAGACCCGGCTCATCCAGCGGCGCGACGTCGCAGTCGGCGAAGGCCCGGAAGCACCAGTCGCGGGAGAGATGGAACGTCCATCTCGTCGGCTGGTCTTCCACGACCTTCGTGTCTATGACGAGCGACGTCTCCACGACAGCCTCGATCCCGCGTCGCCGCGCGAGCCGGCGAGGGCCCGCCGATGTCGCCGGGGGTCCGCGGAGGGGCGAATCTAGGATTCCGCCACGAATTGTGTCAAGCAACCTGATTCGGATGTCCGCCGACCGTCAACCGCCGACCGCCGCCCTCCCGCCCCCTGGAGTGCGCGTCACGGCCGGCTTCCGCGCGGCCCTGCGCTACCACGCGCTGTCGGTCGTGCCGCTGGCGAGGGACGAGGCCTGCCTGTACAGGAAGGAATACGCCGAACGATGGCGCGAAACGCTCGCGGCCTCCGGCGCTGCCGCGCACGCGCTCGACGCGGCCGTAGCCGCGACCACCGACGCGCTGGCACGCGCCCCCGGGCGGCTGCGGCATCAGGTCGACGTGCTGGTCCGTCCGGGAGAGCGGCCGGGCGACGGGCCGGTCGGCGCGCTCGAGAGGCTGCTCGAGCCGTCGTACCGCGAGGCGTGGGACGCCGCCGCGGACGCGACGCAGCAGTGCCGGCTGGCGTTCGCGAGCCTGCTCGCCGGCCGCGCGCCGCTGCTGGCTCCCGTGCGCCTGGCAGGCATCGAGCTTCTCGATCTGCACCTGTGTCCGGCCCTGTCCGGGGCGGGGCGCGCCGCTCGGGCGGGGCGGACGTACGCCGTCGCCCTGCCGCTCCCGGCGGACGATGCGGAGCGCGCCGAGGCGTTCGTCCAGCTCGTCCACGAGTGCTGCCACCCCATTGCGGACGACGCGGTCGCTCCGGATGCCGGCGTGGCCCACGATACCGCTCGCGGCTCGCCGGGCCATCGGGTACACGTGCTGCGGGAGGACGCCGCGCTGGCAGTCGGCTACCGCTGGCTTGCGGCGTTTCCACGCCTCCGCGACGAGTACCTCCGATGGGCGGGGCGCTACCGCGATCCGGCCGGCCTGGAGGCGCGGCTGGCCGGCGCGTTCGATCTGCCGGCTCCCCTGCGTCCCGCGGTGATCGAAAGGGGGGACGCCTGCGCGAGCGCCGTTCCACAGACGTAGGGGAGAACCGTTCACCTTCCGTAACTTCTTAGCGCGGCGGCGCCGCAACCAAAGGGAGTTGTCCGGGTGGCGCAGCGGCGCCGCCGCGCGTCGAGAGTCAAGGGTCGAGAGTTGAGAGTCCGGACAGACCGGGAATTCGTCGCGCCGCGCGACGATTCTCGGGAGTAGTAGATCAAAAAGTGGTGGCGGAGGCTGCGGGTCC
>CAMTWF010000246.1:0-23812 GCA_947085355.1 uncultured delta proteobacterium | reverse complement strand
GAGACGGCGATGCACGGGCAGATCCTCGACGCGTACGAGCTGCCGGCCGGTTTCACGCTGGTGAAGATCGTCTCGCCGATGGTCGAGAACCGCAGGACCACCGATACGTACGCCCTCGTCTTCCGCAGCGCGACGGGCGACATCTTCCACGTCTGGGTCAGGGCCGGAGGGATGCAGCGATGAGCAGAATGGCGATGCCGGCGACGCTCGCGGCGGTTCTCGCCGCCTCGCCGCGCTGCGGCTGCGACGACGGCGCGGCGAGCGGTGGCGCACGCTAGCTTCCTTGAACGGCCGCCATCGTCACACTTGAGTCAAGTTTGTCGGTGTGATACCTACATCCCTCGTCGGGCTGGGGCGAAGCGCCGCCGGCATCATCACCACCGCGCCTCGCCACCTCTCCGCCCGGTCTCTCCACCTCCCCCTTGCCGGATCGCGCGCAAGGCACAGCCCTGACGACCCCGCGCTACATGACTCGTCGGTCTGAGGCGCAGCCTCGCCTAGCGCAGCAGGATGTAGATCGCCGCCAGGCAGACGAGGAAGACGGCGACGCCGAGCGCGACGATGAGGGTGTCGGCGCCGTCGGGGACGTCCGAGCCGCACCCCTCGCGGCGCGTCACCGTTTCGGCCAGGGGGGCCTTCGGCAGCAGGTCGGCCGCTTCGACCGGGGGCGGTTCCTCCATCGCGGCAAGGCCGATCCGGTCCGCGGATCCCGCTCGGCCGGCGGTGGTCGCAGCGCCGGGGCCGGCGACCTGCGGCGTCGCTTCGGATTGCGGGGCCGCGTCCGCCGGACGTCGCGCCGCGTCGTCGTCTGCATCGTGGGACTGTTCGGCGCCGGGCGCCTCACCGCCCCCCGGCCCCCCGCGGTCCTTGCCCGTGGCGCCCGCGCCGCCCGGTGGGAGGGTCGCCGCCTCCTCCTCCCCTCGCTCCAGCGCCGCGAAACCGTCGCACAGGGCGCTCCGGTCGCCGGTCTCCGAGGAGAGGCGTGCGAGGGTCCCGCCGCGCGGATCGCGGAACGTGAGCACGGTGCGGCCCACCTCCACGCTGTCGCCGTCACGCAGGATGGCCTCGCGCACGACCCTGCCGTTGACGCGGACGCCGTTCTTGCTCCCTTCGTCCAGCACGCGCGCGCGGCGTCCGTCCGAGGAGACCACGAGATGGCGGCGCGACGCCTCGCGGTCCGGGATCTCCCAGTCGCACTCGGGATCGCGCCCGACGACGTACGGAGCGTCTCGCGGCGGCAGCGCGAGCGATCGGCCCGCGAACGGCCCGGCTTCGACCTCCAGGCGCGGTCCCTCCTCCGCCAGGTCGGGCCGCAGCAGGGCGGCGTAGATCTCGCGTCCGAGCGCCTCCGGATCGCTTGGGCCGTCCGCCGCGGGTCCCGGCGTGAACCGGGTCTCGATGACGAACCCCGGGATCGCCACGCGGTCGCCGGTGGCCAGGCGGACCGATTCTCCCGGATGCACCCTTCGGCCCCGGTGCCAGGTGCCGTTCGTGCTGCCGTTGTCGGCCAGTTCCCAGCCGGCGTTCGTGCGCCGGATCGTGGCGTGGTGGAACGACACGGCCGGGTACGGAATACGCAGATCGCACACCTCCCCGCGCCCGACCAGAATCCGGTCGAGGTCCGAAACGAACCGGAACGACCGCCCGGCCGACGACCTCGGCCGGACTCGGAACTCCACTGCCACGCTCCGCCCTCTCGGTCGGCGGCCATGTCAATTGCCGCCGCGTTCCAGTATAGATCAGGCCCAAGCGCGGCGCCGCCATCCTGCCCGCTCGGGCGCCGTACGCGAGAGGCCGGTGGGCTCCCGCGGGCCGCGGCGCGAGGTTCGCATGAAGGTCATTTGTCCCGGTTGCCGGAAGGAATACGAAGTCGAGGATCACCGGATCCCGCCCAAGGGCCTGCGGATGCGGTGCACGGAGTGCAGAGCGACGATCGCCGTCGAGGGTCCCGGCGCCAAGGCCCCGGCGGCGTTTCCGGCGGCGCCTCCCGGTCCGGGTCCGGCCGTCCGGTCGGCGGTCCCGACGATCCAGGGGATCGCTCCGCCGCCGCGGGAGGCGGATCCCTTCGGCGACCTGCCGGCGCCCAAGCCGCCGGCATCCGATCCCTTCGGCGATCTCCCCGCTCGCAAGTCCGCACCGGCCGACTTGCTCGGCGATCTTCCCGCACCGAGGCCCGCGGCATCCGATCCCTTCGGGGATCTTCCGGCTCGCAAGCCCGCGCCGGCCGATCCGTTCGGCGGCGTGCCTGGGCCCCGGCCGCCGAAGGCCGACCCCTTCACGGACCTGCCCGGGCCGAAAGTCGGGATCGCCGATCCGTTCGCGAATCTACCGGTGCCGCGGGCCGGGGCCGCCGCTTTCCCGGCCCCGGCGGATCCGTTCGCCGATCTGTCGCCGGCCAGGCCGGCGCGCGCCGCGGTCGGCCACGCCCCGACCCTGCGGGCTCCCGGCATGACCGCCCTCCCGGCGCCCAAGGGCGACCCCTTCGGCGGGATCGATCTGCCGGCCCCGCACGTGCGAGGCGCGACCGATCTCCCGGCGCCCAGGGGCGATCCCTTCGCGGGCATGGATCTGCCGATGCCGCAGGCTCCCGGCCTCACCGACCTCCCGGTTCACAGGGATGATCCGTTCGCCGGCCTGGACCTGCCGGTCGGACGCGAGCCGTCGGTCCCGCCGGCGGTGACCGCCGGGATCCCGATCCCGCGGGCCGCCGGCGCCGACGATCCGCTGCAACTCGCGTCGATGCCGCCCCATGCCGGCGCCGCCCCGCCGATTCCCGCGCCGGCGCCCCCGAAAGTCACGCTTCCGGCGACCGCTGCAAGTCACGCCCCCGCTCCGACTCCTGCTCCTGCTGCGAGCGCGCCGGAACCGGCTCCGCGCGCGAAGCCGCATCAGGAGAAGAAGGGGGGCACGGCGTTCGGCGAACTCGATCTCGGGGAGATGGAGCCGACCGCCATGGACACGGCCGCGGCGCTCCCGGAAGGCTACCGGTCCGCGGGCGCCGGCGGCGAGGCGGCGCTGGACCTCGGCGCCGCGGGTCCGGCCCGCCCGGCCCCTTCGTCGACCGCCGCTCGGCAGGCCGCGGAGGCCGCCGGCAAGCCTGCCGCGCGGAGGATGCCGCTGGCCGGCGGCCTGCTGCTGCTGGTCGCGGCGGCCGGCGTGCCGTGGGCGCTCGGCCACGGTCCGTTCGGGCTGGACGCCATCCTGGGGGGCGACGATTCGGCCGGCGCCGCCGCGGCACGTCGCGCCCACGCCGTGGCGGACGCCGCGGTCGAGACTGCGCCGCGCGTCGCCGTCGCTGGCGCGGAAACGGACGAACGCCTCTGGGGGGATCTGCCGAGGGTGGATGGGCGGTTCCTTGCGCGCCCCGACGTGCTGGTTGATGGAGTGAGTTTCGACGACTACATCCGGTCCGGCGAGGCGCTGCTGACTCTCCAGGATTCGCTGTACATGACCAGGGAGCGGTTCGGACGCCTCTCGGCGATCCCGGCGTTCAACGATCTCGTGCCGATGCAGCCGCGGCCGGCGCTGCTGCGTCTGCGCGTCTTGGCCGGCCTGGCGTTCGCGCGCGCGGGCGACATCGCGACGGTGAACGTGAGGACGCTTTCCGGCATGGGCCGCGTGTACCTCCTGGACGGCGACGTATCGAGGGCCCTGGCGGCGTTCGACAAGGCGCTGGGCCTCGATCCGGAGAACGTCGACCTGCTGTTCCACCAGGCGCGGGCGACGCTCGCGCAGCGCACGGCGGACAGGTTCCAGCGGGCCGAGCGCGTCCTGGTCCTGCTGGACGGCCTGGCGCCCGGCGACCCGCGGCTGCTCGTGATGTGGGGCGACGTGAACCTGGGCTACGAGGCATACGGGAAGGCCGACGAGCAATACCGCGCGGCCGTTGATGCGGTTCGCGCGGCGGCCGCGTCGGGGACCGCGGCGGGGGCCCCCGATGCCGAGACGGCGGCCGAGGCGGGCGAGGCGGGTGACGCCGGGGATGAGGCGGGGGGCGGCCCCGCCGCCGATCCGGCGGTCGTCGAGACGGCGTACCGCCGCGCGATCGAGTTCCTCGTGCTGGTCGCCGGCAAGAAGAAGAGCGGCGAGATCCCCGCGCTGAGCCACGATGTCCCCGAGCCTCCGGAAGCGTACCTGGCGGAGGCCGCGGCGTTGTACGCCGAGGGTCGATCGCGGCTCGCCGTCCCCCTGCCGCTCGACGCCGCCTACGGCGTGGCCGTCACCAAGTACGCGCTGGGCCACAAGGACGCCGCGCTGCTGGCCACGGCGAAGACGGTGCTGGAGACGGCGCGCGCGGAGGCGGCCGAATTCCTCGTCCCGCCGCTGGACCCGATGTTCTACCTCGGCGTGATCTACTTCCACGACCGGCAGGTGGCCGAGGCGCGGGACGTTTTCGAGCGGATTCAGGCGCAGGACGAGACGTACCCCGGCGTGTTCATGATGCTCGTGCAGCTCTCGTTCTCTCCGCAACTGCTGCGCGAGCAGCTTCCGGACAACCTGCGGCGGCTCGATCGCGACCCGGCGAATCCGGAGCTTCTCCTGCGCGCGGCGGTGTCGGCGTACTATGCGGGTCGGCAAGACTTGGCGATCGAGAAGCTGCGGGCGATCCTCGCCCAGGACGCCTACTCGCCCGACGCGAACCACTACCTGGGGCGCATCTTCCTGGAACGCGGCGAACTCGGCGAGGCCAAGCGGTACCTGCTGACGGCCATCGAGCGGACGGCGACGCCGGTGGCCTCGTACTACCTGTACCTCGGGTGGGTCTACGAGAAGGAAGGCAGCTACAACGACGCGATCCGGAACCTGCGGCTGGCAAAGGACCTGGACAACACGTCGTGGGAGGCGTTCTGGCGGCTCGGGGAGGTCTACGCCCACCTCCGCGTCCAGGACGCCACCGACACGTCGCTCGGCCTTCTCGAAACCGCCGCGCGGCTGAACCCGCGGGCCGCGGCCGTCCAGGCGTCGCTCGGGCGCTACCAGGAAGCCGCGGGCGCGGCGCAGTCCGCGATCGAGCACTACCGATCGGCCCTCCGGCTGTCGGATGCGAGCGGCGAGCTGGGGCGGGCGGATCTGGCGGCGATACGCACGTCGCTCGGGAAGCTGCTCGACGAGTCGGATCCCGGCGAGGCGCTGTCCCACTTCCGCCGCGCGGTTCGGATCGGAATCGAACTCGAGGACGCGGCGAGGACCGCCGCCAGAAAGCCCGACCTTCTCCTGCCTGCGCGCTGGTACTGGGAGGCGGCCTACAGGGCCGGCGGGATCCACCGCGATCGGCGCGACCTCCAGGCCGCGGCGGCGTACTACCGCTGGGTTCTCCCGTACGTCCAGGGCAAGCCCGAGGAAGCCACCGCCCGACGCGCGCTCGGCGTGATCATGCAGATGGTCCCGGCCTCCGAGATCCCCGAGCCCGACTCGATGCGCACGATGACCGACTTGCCCTAGCGCGGCGGCGCCGACCCCTGCCGGCCGTCTTCGAGGCCCGAGGCGATCCGGGCGCGCACCGCCTCGATCAACGGCTCCCGCGACGCCGCGTCCCGGAACGCCGACGTCTCCACCGCGGGATGGAACGTGATCTCCACGCGCCCCAGCGGCCGGACCATCAGCGAACGCGCCGCCAGCACGCGCTCGCTGCCCTTGAGCGACATCGGCAGGATCGGCAGGCCCGCGTCCGCCGCGAGCACGAATCCGCCCTTCTTGAACGGGAGCATCTCCGTGGTCGACGACCGCGTCCCCTCCGGGAAGAACAGCAGCGACGAACCCGAGGCGCGATCGAGGCCCTCGCGCAACGCCTGCACCGCCTGCGACCGATCCTTGCGGTCGATGAAGATGTGGCCCAGCCGGGCGCAGGCCGGTCCGAGGAACGGCGCCTTGCGAAGCTCCATCTTCATCACCCAGAGGAAGCGCATTCCGAGTCGCGCGTAGAGGATCAGCACGTCGAAATTGCTCCGATGGTTGCACATCACGACGTACTGGCGACCCGGCACGACGTTCTCGCGCCCGTGCACCCGCACGCGGACGAGCGCCGCCGCCAGCATCACGCGGCCCCATGCGACGCCGCAGACATCCGCCGCCCGCAGCGAGACGAAGCTGAGCAGCCACGATGTCGCCCCGGCCACCGCCGTCGCCAGCGCGAACAGGGGGATGAAGAACAACCAAGTGTAGATGCGTGACGCCACCGACCACAGCCACGGCAAGGTCCACCTCCGGCGCGCGACCGACCCGGCAACCGAGCGCGGGCGATCTTCGTCGCCGCCCGCAATGCTGGCAGGTGCAAGTCACGATTCGGTCACGATGGCGGTGGATACAAGAAACCCCCGCGGGGAGGCAGTCCGGCGGGGGTTTCGACCGTCCCGGGAGGGGACGAAACATGGTCTCTCGTTTTCGATCGGCCGGAGTCCGGGCGAGGGCCGTTGCGGCGGCTCTCGCCCGCTAGTCGTCGTCCTCCTCGGGCTCCTCGATTCCCTCGATCGCCTTCAGGTCGAGATCGGCGCAGACGACGAAGTCGTCGGTAACGTCGTCAAGGCGCCACGACGCGCTGCGATTGCAACGCAGTTCCTCGCGCGCGAACTGCGCGAAGCTCGCGAAGTCCGGTGCGCACCTCACAGCAGCCCTCCGATGGGGCAGAGGTGCAGATTGCCCGCTCGGTCGACCAGCACGCCGTCCTCGACCTCCAGGTACTCGCGGCACAGCCGCTCGCCCTGCGCGAACCAGCGTTCCTCCCTGGATGACCGGGTCCACTGCTCCTCGCCGAGATCGATCCACATGACATCGAGATGCCGCCCGACAACCATCTCCAACGCCGCCACCCTCATCTCGCCTCTCATCTCAACCACCTCCGCCGTCCTCCGGCAGCCCCTGTGGCTACCTACACCTACATTGTGCTCCCAATTCCGACACGGGTCAAGAAAACGGCTGGAGCGCTGTGCGCTATGCGCTATGCGTGGGCTGGCCGCACGCCTTGATCTTCCAGGACGTCCGGCCTCCTCACGCACAGCGCACAGCGCATAGCGCACAGCGCATGCTCGAGGCGCCCGCCGGGCTATACTCGCCCGCGATGCAACGGGACTCGGACGACGTCGGACCGCCGCTCGCGTCGGCGATCGGGTACGCGCCCGCCGGCCTGTTGCCCGCGGGGCTCGATCCCGGCCGCGTGGTCGAGGCTCTGCGACCGTTCGTTACGGACCGTCGGGCCGCGCGGATCGAACGCGTGCTGGCCGGCAGGACGCTCGACCTGGTCGTCGTGCTCGATCGTTTCCACGACCCTCACAACGCCTCGGCCGTGCTCCGGTCGTGCGAGGCGCACGGCGTGCAGGCGGTGCACGTCGCGGAGGGTTCCGAGCGATTCGTGGTTTCCCGGCGGATCGCCAGGGGCGTCGACGGGTGGCTGACGATCGTGCGGTGGCGGTGCGGTCTCGAATGCGTCCGTTTCCTGCGGGCCGAGGGGTACACGCTGCTGGCGGCCTGCCAGGAGGGGGGCGCGCCGCCTGCGGAGGCCGCCGTGGGCGGTCGCGCGGCGCTGGTGCTCGGCAACGAGCACGACGGGATCTCGCCGGCGTTGCTGCGGGAATGCGACCGGCGCGTGACGGCGCCGATGCTGGGCTTCGTCGAGAGCCTCAACGTTTCGGCGGCCGCCGCGATCATGCTGGCCCAGCTCCGCCCGCGGTTCCCGGCCGGTCTTCCGGCCGCCGCACGCGACGCCCTCCGGGCGCTCTGGTACCTGCGATCGGTCGACGGCGGCGAGCTGATCGCCCGGCGGTTCGCCGGCGGCTGATCTACTACCTCCGGAATCCTTCGCGCGGCGCGACGAATTCGGACTCTCGCCCCTCGCCCCCCGACCGCCGTTTGTAGGAGGGGGTCCCCCTGAACGGTTGCGATCATCGAAGGGCGGGCGCGGCATCCTCGGCGCCGGCGCGTCGCTCGACGGCCGCGCGGATCTCCCCCTCGGCCACGTCGAAGACGACCCGGTCGCCCTCGCACGCGCCGCCGTCCAGGACGAGCGTCGCCAAGCGGTCCAGGATCTCGCGGCGCACGACACGGCGCACCGGGCGCGCGCCGAACTCCGGCGCGTCGCGCCGCGACACCACCCACCGCGGCACGTCGGCCGAGAACGACACCGGGATGCCGAGCGCGGCGGCGAGGGCGGCGGCCTCGCCCAGCGCGATCTCCGCCACGCCGGCCAGGGCGTCCTCGTCGAGCGTCCTGAAGACGACCAGCTCGTCGATCCTGTTGAGCAGTTCCGGCCGGAAGCGTTCGAGCAGCCTGTTGCGGATCGTCCCGGTCAGGTCGGCGCCCGGGGGCGCTCCCAGCACCGTCTCGCTCCCCACGTTGGTCGTCATGATCGCGACGCAGTGGGTGAAGTCGAACGTCCGGCCGCGGGCGTCGGTGAGCCGCCCGTCGTCGAGGATCTGGAGCAGGAGGTTGTGCACGTCCGGGTGGGCCTTCTCCATCTCGTCGAGCAGCAGGACCGAGTACGGCCTGCGGCGGATCGCCTCGGTGAGCACCCCGCCGGCGTCGGAGTCGACGTAGCCCGGCGGCGCGCCGAGCAGCCGCGCCACCATGTGCCGCTCGGAGAACTCGCTCATGTCGATCCGGATCAGGCTTTCGTCGTCGTCGAACAGCGCCCCGGCCAGCCGCCGCGCCAACTCCGTCTTGCCCACGCCGGTCGGGCCGGCGAACATGAACGAGCCGACCGGCCTGCGAGGGTCGCGCAGGCCGATCCGGCCGCGGCGCACCGCCCGCGCGACCGCGGCGATCGCCTCGTCCTGGCCCCTTATCGACCTTCGCAGGACGGCGTCGAGATCGCGCAGCCGGTCGGCCTCCGCCCGCATCAGGCGCGTCACGGGAATCCGCGTCCATGCGGCGACCACCTCCGCCACGTCGTCGGCGCAGACATGGGAGGCGCCGCGATCGGCCGCCCGCGCCGCGGCGGCGTCGAGCAGGTGTATCGCCCTGGCGGGCAGGGCCGGCTCGCGCAGGTAGCGCACGGCCAGATCGGCGCCGGTCTCGATCGCGTCCGGCGCCGCGGCGACGCCGTGGTGCGAGGCGAGGATCGAGGCGTGGACGTCGAGGATGCGGCGCAGATCGGCGGGCCGCGGCTGCTCGATGGCCACCGGCTCCAGCAGCGCGTGCAGCCGGGGCGCCTTCGATCGCAGCCGGTCGAAGTCCGCGATCGCGCCGACGATCGCGATCGCAAGGCCGTGACCCTCGGCCAGGTCCGCAAGCGCCTCGTCCAGCCCGACGCCGGGCGCGGCGCCCTCGACGAGCGATGCGTCCGGGATGCACAGCAGGATCCGCCCGGCCTCCTCCCGCAGGGCCGCGACCATCCTGCCGAGCCGATCCTCCGCCTCGATCCGGGCGCGCGCGCCGCCAAGCAGGCCCATCGCGTCCAGCGCCAGGGGGCGGAGCGCGGCGGGCGAGCGGGCGAGCCGCGCCAGCGCCTCGGCGAGGATCGTGCGGCGCCCGGAGCCGGGCTCGCCGGCCAGGAACGGCGAACGGCGCCCGTGTTGGCGCAGCACCGCAATCACGGTCGCCACCTCCGCGTCGCGGCCGACGAGCCGCGGCCGGTCGGCGGCCGGCTCTACCGGGCGCGTCCAGGGGATCGGCGCGGGACCGGGCAGCACCACCAGCGGGGAAAGGCGCGGGACCGGACGCGGCGCCTCGCGGCCGGCGCTGTGCGCCGTGAGCTGTGTGCTGTGCGTATCGAGGCCGCCGTGCGTCGTGCGCTGTGCGCCGTGCGTATCGTCTCGCTCCCCGCCGCCGCGCGACGCGCCGAGCAGGGCGGCCGCGAGTGCGCCCGGGTCGATCGAGAACTCCGCCAGCACGCGCGCGACCTCCGCGGAGCCGCACTCGACCGCGGCGGCGGCGAGGTCGGCCGGGCCGAGGAGCCGGTCGCGGGCGCGGGCCGACGCCAGGCCGAGGCGCGCCGCGAGGCGCTCGTCCAGCGACGGGCGCAGGCCGCGCGGGCCGCGCTTCCGGCGCGCGAGCGTCACCTCGACGAAGGCGATCAGGAGCCTGGCGTCGACGCCGAGGCGCTCGACCGCGGCGCGGAGATCGCCCGGACGGTCCGCGAGGGCGAGGAGCAGGTGCAGGGGTCCGGCGTCCGGCTGCAGGCCGATTTCGGCCGACGCGAGCGCGGCGGCGAGCGCGCGTCGCGCTTCGGCGTCCAGGCGATCCGCGAGATCCGCGGGGATGCCGCTCATTCGGGCGCCTGCGGCGCCGGGATGGGCACGGCCTGCACCGCGACCGTCCGGCCGCCCCGCCATACCTCGATGTCGACCGGCCGGCCCGACGCCGCGGTCGACGCCATCCACCCGAACAGCGGGGGCCTGTCGACGGTCTGCCCGCCGAAGCGCAGAACCACGTCGCCGGGACGCAGACCAGCCTGCTCGGCCGGGCCGCCCGGCATGACATCGACGATCCACACGCGGCGGCCGGGATCGCCGCCGGGGTCGAACCCGAGCCGCTTGGCGCCGGCGGCGTCGAGCGGCCGCCACCAGATGCCGAACCACGAGCGCCGCACGACGCCGTGTTCCAGCAGTTGCGGCAGCACCTGCTTGACGATGTTGATCGGGATCGCGAAGCCGATCCCCTGCCCCTGGCCGCTGACCGCCGTGTTGATCCCGATGACGCGGCCTTCCATGTCCACGAGCGGCCCTCCCGAGTTTCCCTCGTTGATCGCGGCGTCGGTCTGGATGAAGTCCGCGTAGCCGGGACGCTCCGACGTGATCTCCCGGCCGACCGCCGAGACGATCCCCGCCGTGACCGTGCTGGAGAGACCCAACGGGTTGCCCACGGCAACGACGTAGTCCCCGACCTGGACGGCGTCGGAATCGCCGAGATCGATCCAGGGCAGACCCTTCACGTCGACGTGCAGGACGGCCAGATCGATGTCCTCCTCCTTTCCCACGATGCGCGCGGGGAACTCGCGCCCGTCGGCAAGCTGCACCAAGATCCGGGCCCCCCGGCCGACCACGTGCCGATTGGTCAGAATGTGACCCTCTCCGTCGATCAGGAACCCGGAGCCGAGCGAATCGCGCACGGCCGGCGGCAGGTACCTCCTGCGCCCCCAAGGATCGACGTACCACCGCGGCGTGACCACTTCGACGAAGACGTTGACGACAGAAGGCCGCACGCGAGCGACCAGCGGCGCCAGCGACGGCATCGGCGCCGCCGTCCTGGGCGGCGAGACCCCGGCCTCCGCGGCCGGCGGCGCGGCGTCACCGGCGTCAGGGGTTCCGGAAGGCGGCGGGGACGGAGGCCCAGCACCGCCTCCGTCCGCCTCGGGCGGGACCGGGGGCGCGACGGGCACCACCACAACAGACGGATCGGGACGGCTGCGGCTTTCGGCGCACGCCGCCGGAACAAGCACCGCGGCCGAGAGGATCAGCGCCCGCGCAACCGTGGGGTTTCGAGTTTGGAGTTTCGAGTTCGTAGTTCGGAGTTCGGAGGAACCCGAAACTCGAAACTCGAAACTCCAAACTCCGAAGGCCATTCCGGCCTACCCGGTCTTCTCGGGGGCGCCGGCTGCCGTCACGTAGGTCATGCGAAGGTCGTAGAGCACGGAATCGAGGATGCGTTCCTCTTCGCCCGTCAGGTTTCCCCGCGTCTTCTCCTGAAGGATGCCGAGGATGTCGATCGTCTGCCTGGCCAGCGGCAGGTTGCGCTCGGGCTTCCCGGTCTCCGGATCCGGCAGCGCCCCGATCTCGACCATCGCGGATCGAGCCAGCGACACGACGAAGGTCACGAAGTCGATCTCCGGATCGCCCCCGGCCGTCTCCTCGCGCTCGTCCTCGTGCTCGTGCGCTTCCTGACCTGCTTGCGTCGCGCCCGCGGTCTCGCTTGCCGAAACCCGCCGGTCGGTCACGCGGATGCGCGGGCTATTCCCTTCGCCGGTCATCTCTTCGACTTGTCCTTCTTTGCGCCCTGGTCGCCGCTCCCGACCGGCAGCCACTCGGCGAGGTCGGACCTGTCCGGCAACTTCTTCTGGTAGGCCGCGATTTCCTCGTCGGTCACGAGCCCCATCTTGCGGTTCCTGCCGACGAGACGTTTGTCCATGAGTCGTTCATCGAGAGCCATTTCGGCGAACCTCCCACCCGGGGGTCTGGCCCCGGACGGCCGACAACATGATCCCAGCCGACCGGCGTGTCAAGGCGCCCCGGCGCGCTTAGGGCGCGCTCAGGTCTTCTTCTTCCCCGCCAGGAACGCCGCGGCGCGCTCGCGCGCCTCCGCCGTCGTGCGCCGCTCGGAGATCACCTTGATCGCCTCCTCGGCCACCGCCGGCGGCGCCAGCCCCTCGACGCGCCGCATGAACGCCTTGGCCGCGGCCAGCGCGCCCGGAGCGCCCCTCCGCAGCAGCGCCAGCCGTTGCTCGACCGTCTCGTCGAGCTTCTCCGGCGGCACGACAGCGCCGACAAGGCCCCACGACAGCGCCGTGCCGGCGTCCAGCCGCTCGGCCGTCAGCACCCACTCCCGCGCCCGGCCGGGCCCGACCCGCCGGGTCACGTAGGGCGAGATCATCGCCGGCACGAGCCCGACGAGCACCTCGGCGAGCTGGAAAGTGGCCCCCTCGGCGGCGACGGCCACGTCGGCGATCGCCGCGAGGCCCACCCCGCCGCCGACGGCCGGGCCGTTGATCCGGGCGACCAGCGGCACCGGCAGCGCGTCGTAGGCCGCGAAGAGGGCCGAGACGCGGCGCGAGCCGGCGGTCGCCTCGACGTCGGACATCGCCTGCGCCGCCATCCATTCGAGGTCGGCGCCGGCGCAGAACGAAGGCCCGGCGCCCGTAAGCACCACCGCCCGCACGCCGTCCGGTATCGCCCCAAGCACGGACTCGAACGCGCCGAGCAGGGCGGGGTTGATGGCGTTGCGCCGCTCGGGCCGGTTCATCGTCAACCACAACGCGTCACCGCGACGCTCGACCAGGAGCTCATCAGCCATGGCGTCTCTCCTTTCCGTATCCCGTTCCCAACGGGATTCGTCGTGTCGTAGGGAACTCGTATACCCCAACCGGACCCCGCGCTGCAAGCCGGCCCCCGCTTGCCGGGCTGGCGCAATCTGGTTATGCTTTGTAGAGTCGCACTAGACGCAGAAGAACACTGTTTCGCTATCGCGCGTAACAGTCCAATATGACAGCGCAAACATCTTATTGACACGTCCGGCTACGACGGCTAGCATTCCGGCCGGTCGTCGCGGCGGGTGGTGTGTGCCTACGCGCCCCACGCGGGCGACCACGGTCCGGAGAGGCGGTTCCGGACGCGGAGGCGGCGTCGTGACCAGCACGAAGCGGAGGAAGGACGAGCACATCGAGATCTGCCTCCGGCAGCCGGTCGGGTCCGGTGTTGCGACCGGCCTGGAACGCGTGCGGTTCGAGCACCGGGCGCTGCCGGAGATCGACCTGGACGACGTGGATCCGACGACCTCGCTGTTCGGCCGCACGCTGCGCGCGCCGCTGATTCTGGGTGCGATGACGGGCGGGACGGCGCGAGCGCGGCGGATCAACGAGCGGCTCGCGCGGGCGGCGGCGCGCCTCGGCGTCGGCATGGCGCTCGGATCGCAGCGCGCAATGATCGAGCATCCCGGTCTGGCGGGCACGTACGCCGTCCGCGACGCGGCGCCCGACCTGCCGCTGCTCCTGGGCAACATCGGCGCCGTGCAGCTCGGCCGCGGCCTCGATCCGGAGGCGATCGGCGATGCCGCACGGGCCGTGGGCGCCGACGTCCTGGCGTTCCACCTCAATCCGCTCCAGGAGGCGCTCCAGCCGGAGGGCGACACGTCCTTCCGCGGCCTGTGGAGGCTGCTGCGATCGGCGATCCGGAGCGTCGGGCTTCCTTGCATCGTGAAGGAGGTCGGCGCCGGGATCTCGTCCCCAACGGCGCGGAGGCTCGCGCGACTCCCGCTGGCCGGCGTGGAGACCGGCGGCGCGGGCGGCACCTCGTGGGCGCTGGTGGAGTCGTACCGCGCGGCGCGCGAGCCGTTGGCGGCGGCGGCGCGGCGGCTGGCCGGCTTCGGCGTTCCGACCGCGGAGTCGATCCGCCACTGCCGGGCGGCGTTCGGCCGGCGCGTCGTGATCGGCTCGGGCGGCGTCCGCACCGGCCACGACGTCGCCGCCGCGATCGCGCTCGGGGCCGACGCCGCCGCGCTGGCCGGGCCGCTGTTGGCGGCGGCGGAGCGGTCGCAGGCGGCGGTGGAGGCGATCGTCGAGTCGATCGTCATCGAGCTGCGCACGATACTGTTCTGCACGGGGAACAAGACACCGGCGGGGCTGGCGATGTCGATCGCGCACCCGACCCGGTTGTCCTAGGGGAGGACGGCGAATGACGAATCCGACGCTTTCGGGACTGCGCAACCTGCCGGCCGGCGAGCGGCTCGATCGGTTGGCGGGCGTCTGCGACCTCGATGCGGCCGCGCGCGCGGCGATCTCCACCGGCGGCATCGACATCGATGCAGCCGACCGGATGATCGAGAACGTCGTCGGCCTGCTGTCGCTGCCGCTCGGTGTCGCCCTGGGGCTGCGGGTCAACGGGCGCGACCGCGTGGTGCCGATGGCGGTGGAGGAGCCGAGCGTCGTGGCGGGTCTGTGCAACGCGGCCAAGATGCTGGCGGCCGGCGGCGGCGTCGAGTCGAGGGCTTCCGAGCCGGTCATGATCGGCCAGGTGCAGGTGGTCGGCGTGCCGGACGCCGCCGTCGCGGCCGCGGCGGTGGAGGGGGCGCGCGCGGCGATCCTCGCCGCGGCGAACGCCGTCGATCCGAAGCTGGTCGAGGTCGGCGGCGGCGCGCTGGACATCGAGACGCGCGTGCTCCCGCCCGCCGGGCCCGACGACCCGCTTGGTCCGATGCTGATCGTGCACCTGCTCGTGGACGTCCGCGACGCCATGGGCGCCAACGCCGTCAACACGATGGCCGAGCGGGTCGCGCCGATGATCGAGTCGATCGCGGGCGGCCGCGTCCGCCTGCGGATCCTCTCCAACCTCGCCGACCGGCGCATGGTGACGGCGCGCTGCCGGGCGCCCTTCGACGTCCTGTCCCGCGAGAAGGACGGCGGCGAGGACGTCGCGGCCGGGATACAGGAGGCGTCGGTCTTCGCCGAGCGGGATCCGTACCGTGCGACGACGCACAACAAGGGGATCATGAACGGCGTGGACGCGCTGATGATCGCCGCCGGCCAGGACTGGCGCGCTGTCGAGGCCGGCGCGCACGCCTGGGCGGCCCGCTCCGGACGCTACGGACCCCTCGCCCGCTGGCGCGTCCGCGACGGCCGGCTCCACGGCGAGTTGACGATGCCGATGGCCGTCGGCGTCGTCGGCGGAGCGGTGCGCTCGCATCCAGGCGTCCGGGCGGCGCTGCGGGTCCTGGGCGTGACCGACGCGCGGGACCTCGCCGAGGTTGCCGGTGCGGTCGGCCTGGCGCAGAACCTCGCCGCGCTCCGCGCGCTCGCGGCCGAAGGGATCCAGGCGGGCCACATGAGGCTGCACGGTCGCACGGCCGCGACCTGCGCGCATTCCGCCCGGCCGGTCCAGGGCGGCCCCTGATGTCTTCCGGTCGGAGCGCCGTGGGGCGGGCGCCGGCGAAGGCGATCGTCGTCGGCGAGCACTTCGTCGTCTACGGGTGCCCGGCCGTCGCCGTTCCGATCCCGGACCTGGTGCTTCAAGCGACTCTCTCGCGGCGCGATCCCGGCCCGCCGCACGCCGGCCACGTGGGGGCGTGCCTGGCGGTGCTGCACGAGCGGTTCGGCGGGCTGCCGCCGGAGAGCCTGGACGTCTCGGTGAAATCGGACATCCCGTGGGGATCGGGCCTCGGTTCCAGCGCGGCGCTGTCGGTGGCGCTGGCGCGCGCGTACCTCCGCCTCTGCGGCCGCAAGCCTTTCGCCGACGACGTGCGCGAGGCGTCGCTTGCTTGCGAGCGGATCGCGCACGGGCGCCCGAGCGGCATCGACACGGAGGTGGCGCTGACCGGCATGGCGCTGCGGTTCGAGCGCGGCAAGCCGCCCGTGCCGGTGCCGATCAAGGGGCGGATCGGCCTGATCGTGGCCGACACCGGCGTCGCCTCCCCGACATCCGAGATGGTCGCTGCCGTCGCCGCGCGCAGGGAAGCGGACAGGGCCGAGTTCGATCGGCTGCTGCAAGCGGCGGCCCAAAAGGCGGACGAGGCGGAAAACGCACTGGCGCTCGGAGATACCGACAGTCTGGGGTCGGTGCTGATCGCCGGTCAGGCGCTGCTGGACGAGATCGGCGTCGTGACGGAGGAGGTCCGGCGCGTCGTAGCGGCGGCCCGCGAGGCCGGCGCGCTGGGAGCCAAGGTGACCGGCGCGGGAGGGGGCGGGGCCGTGCTGGCCGTGCACCAGGTCGGCTCGATCCCCGGCGTCGCGGCGAGAATGCGGAGCGACAACGTGCGAGTGATCTCCGCCGGGCCGCTCGGCGAGTTCGAGCCGGAGGGCGAGCCGTGACGGGCGGCGGACCGCCCCACGCCGCGATCGAACGCTGCCGCGCCGAGCACTGGCCGGCGGTCGAGCGTCTCATCCGGGACACGGTGCGGGAGATCAGCCCGCCCGGATCGCTTCTGGTCGAGATGTGCGACTACCACATGGAAACCGGCGGCAAGCGCCTGCGCGCGATCATCCCGCTCCTGGCCGCCCCGACGCTCGGGCTCGACCCCCTGCGCGTTCGCCCGTTCGCAGCCGCCTGCGAAACGCTCCACAACGCCACGCTCGTCCACGACGACCTGCAGGACGGCGACACGCACCGGCGAGACCGCGAGACAGTCTGGAAGCGCTGGTCCCCCGCGCAGGCGATCAACCTCGGCGACGCGATGTTCTACTACGCCGTCGCGCTCGTCGGACGCCTCGAATTCCCCGCGGAGATCCGCGCGGCCGTCACGCACCTGGCGATCGAGCGCACCATTCGGGTGATCGACGGCCAGGCCCGCGAGTTCCTGCTCAAGGAGGATCCCGCGCCTTCCGTGGAGCGATACCTCCGGGTCGTCGAGGGGAAGACATCCGGCCTGTTCGAGGTGCCGCTCGTGGGCGCCGCGATCCTCGCCGGCGCGCCGCCCGGCGCCGTCGCGGCGCTCGAAACCGCCGCCCGACACCTCGGCGTCGTCTTCCAGATCCAGGACGACGTGCTCGATCTGTACGGCGCCAAGGGGCGGGGGATGCGCGGAAGCGACATCGCCGAGGGGAAGGTGTCGGTGCTGGCGGCGCATTGCCTGGCGTCGAGCGATCCGGCCCGGGCGGCGAAGCTGCGCGCGATCCTGGCCAAGCCCCGCGACGAGACCACGGAGCGCGACGTCGAGGAGGCAGACGCGCTCTTCCGCGCCGCGGGATCGCTGCGGTTCGCCCTGGACGAGATCGGGCGGCGCGAGCGCGCCGTCCGCGAGGCCGCGGACCTGCGTTCGAACCCGGCCCTGCACGATCTGCTCGTCGGCCTCGCGGACGCCTTCCTCGAACCGATCCGCTCCGTGGTCGGGTAGGGGGCTGCAAACCGTGGCGCCTCGGGTCGGGGGTCGGCGGTCGGCGGTCGGCGGTCGGGGCGAACAGGAGGCCCCGACCCCCGACCCCCGACCCCTCGACGTCGTGGTGGTCGGCGCCGGCATCGCCGGGATGATGTGCGCGAGCTTCCTGGCGCGCGCCGGCCGGCGGGTGCTCGTGATCGAGCACAACCACCAGGCCGGCGGGCTGATGGGCGGCTTCCGGCGCAAGGGCTACGTCTTCGACGCCGGCGACCAGAGCTTCGAACAGATGGGGATCGTCTTCCCGTTGCTCGAGCAGTTGGGCATGTACGACCCCGCGGAATGGAAGCGCGCGCGGTACCGCATCCGCATGCCGGCGGTCGACGTCGTCGTCGAGGACCTCGAATCGGTCCGGGACGCCTTCATCGCGGCGCACCCGGACCGGCGGGAGGAGTTCGAGGAGGTCTTCGCCCTGCACCTGCGCACCGGCGAGGCGGTCCGGCGCGTCGTCGAGTCGGGCGCCGTGCCGCACGTCCGCGACGACTCGCCCGGCACGTACCTCGCCTTCGCCGCGGCGCTCGCCCCTCACGTCGCGCACATCGCCAAGCTCGTACTCGACGAGTTCGGCCCGTACTACCGGCGGACGATGCGCCCCGGCGACGTTGCCGACCTGCTGGCGCGATGCGGCTACACCCGCATGGACATGTTCGTCGCCTCGGCGTTCTGGCACCTGTGGGCGCACGACTACTGGCACCCGCACGGCGGCCTCCAGGCGCTGTTCGACCGCTGGGTCGAACGGTTCCGCGGGTGGGGCGGCGAGGTGCTGTTCCGCCGGGACGCCGTGCGGTTTGTGGTCGAGTCGAGGCGCGTGCGGGGCGTCGTGACGCGTGACGGCGAGCGGTTCGAGGCGCCGGTCGTCGTGTACTGCGGCGACCTCAAGCGCGGCCTGCTGGAGATGCTCGGCCCGGAGTGGCTCCCCGAGGCGATGGTCGAGCGGCTCCGCGGGGCCGCGATGTCCGACGCGCTCGCGGCCGCCTACGTCGGGCTGCGCGTCCCGCCGGAGACGATGCGCGAGCGGCTCCGGGCGGCGCACACGTTCTACTTCCCGTCCTGGGAGGCCGGGTCGCCGGGGCGCGGCCGGCGCCTCGATTTCCACTCGGGCCGGTTCGTCGAGGTGACGTGCCATTCGATCGACGACGCGGCGATGGCGCCCCAGGGATGCTCGTCGGTCGTCGTGCAGGCGTTCAGCGACCACGGTTGGCGGAACCGCTGGGGCACGGGCGGCGGGCCGCGCGGCGAGGCGTACCGGACGCTCAAGGCGCGCGTCGGCGACGAGCTGGTCGCCAGGCTGCGCGAGCTGGTTCCGGAGGCGGGGGCCGAGGGGGCGGAGGAGTTCCGCGATGTCGGGACGCCGCTCTCCACCGAACGGTTCACGCTCAACGATCTCGGATCGTCGTGCGGGTTCCTCCTGAACTACCGGCTCTATCCGCACCGGGCGTCGTTCGCGTCGCTGTCCACTCCGGTCGAGGGGCTGTTCACCGCGGGCCACCAGACGATCTGGCCCGGCTCGGTGCCGATGGCGGCGCTGTCGGGCAAGATCGTGGCCGACCGCATCCTGGCGAACCGCCCCCGCAGGACGCTGTGGCAGGGCCTCGCCGCCGCCGTCCTGTCGGGCGCCGGGATCCCGGGCCGTCTGCTGCGGGCGGCGGCGGCGGGAAGACGCGGAAACGGGGGCGGAAGCGCAAAGGAGGACGGAACTTGATCGGTGCATCGGACGCGGCGGCGCTGGCGGTCGGATACGCCCGTTCGATGGCGGTCCTGCGCAAGCACGGCCGGACCTTCTGGTTCATGAGCCTGCTCTTCTCGCCGCCCCGGTGCCTGGCGATCGGGGCGATCTACCGCTTCGCGCGGACCGTGGACGACCTGGTGGACGAGCCGCCGCCGTGGGCCCCGCGGATCATGATCCGGCAGCTCGTCCTCGACGAGGCGGCGAAGCTGGAGGCGTGCGTCATGGGCTCGTGCGAGCAGCCGGAGTACCGCGCTCTCGCCGACGCCATCCGCAGGTTCGACCTGCCGTTGTACCCGTTCCGCGACCTGGTCGACGGCGTGCTCATGGACGTGGACCGGGATCGCTACGACACGTTCGAGGCGCTCGAACGCTACTGCTACGGCGTGGCCGGGACGATCGGCCTCCTGATAACGCCGGTCATGGGCGCGAGGGGGCGGGAGGCCAGGCGGCACGCGCGGACGCTGGGGACGGCGTTCCAGCTCACGAACATCCTGCGGGACGTCGGCGAGGACGCGCGGCGGGGCCGCATCTACCTGCCGCGGGAGGATCTGGAGCGGTTCCGGGTGTCCGAGGACGAGATTCTCGGCCTGCGGATGAGCGACCGCTTCCGGGCGCTGATGGAGTTCGAGATCCAGCGCGCGCTGTCGTTCTACGAGGACGGATCGAACCTCCTGCCGCTGGTGCCCGCGGTCCAGGGCCGGGTCGGCTTCCGCTTCGCCATCGACGCCTACTCGGCGATCCTCGCGAGGATCCGCCGCAACGGCTACGACGCCTTCACCCGCCGCGCGCACCTCACCGGCGCCGAGAAGGCCGCCCTGATCCTCCCGGCGTTCCGCGCGGCGCCGAGGTGACGATCCCCCGCTCGGCCCCCCCCGCCCGCGAGATGTGACTAATAGTCAGCCCAGGGTGGCCGGTGGCGGGTGTCCCTGCTATGCTCCGTGGCGTGCGGCGCGGCCCGGCCGTGCCCCGCGTGTCGAGCGCAGGCCGTAGGAGGTGACCATGTCCGGCAGCAAGGGTTCGATGGTGTGGTTGTGGATCGCCGTTGCGGCTTCGGCGGCCGGGTGCGGCGCCGAAGCGATGCCCCCGGACCTGCGGGACGTTCCGACCGAGGCGCCCGAGGGCGGCGACGGCTGCCGGTTCAACGACGAGGAGTGCAACGGCCTGGACGACGACTGCGACGGACAGACCGACGAGGGCTACGACCTCGACTCCGACCCGATGCACTGCGGGCGCTGCAACAACAGGTGCAGGTTCCTCAACGCCGATGCGCTCTGCGTCGAGGGCACCTGCCGGCTCGGGCCCTGCCGCGCCGACTACTACGACGTCAACGGCGAACCGGGCGACGGTTGCGAGTACCGGTGCATCCGAACGCGCGACGCCGAGGACGACTGGCGCCTGTGCAACGACTCGATCGACAACGACTGCGACGGGATGCTGGACGGCTCCGACCCCGACTGCCGGTGCGTCCCCGAGGTGTGCAACAACCTGGACGACGACTGCGACGAGCTGATCGACGAGGACTTCGACCTCTCGTCCGACCCGCTGAACTGCAACGAATGCGGGACCGCGTGCCCGACCCGGTGGCACGCGGCGACGCCGATCTGCGTCGACGGCGCCTGCGGGTTCGTGTGCGACATCGGGTGGGTCGACGAGAACGGCTGGCCGGACGACGGCTGCGAGGCCGCCTGCACTCCGACCGGCGCGGCCGACGACGACTGCGACGACGACGACGACGACTGCGACGGGTCGCGCAACGAGGACTACGCGAGCATCGTCTGCAGCCGCGGCGCCGGCGGCCCCGACTGCGCGGGGACCACGAGCTGCGTGCTCGGCGGCGCCGGCTACGTCGAAACGTGCGACGTGGGGCGCGAGGTGCCGATCGAGGACCTCGTCTGCGACGGCATCGACGACGACTGCGACGGCGTGACCGACGAGGAGTTCCCCGGCGTCCCGTGCGGCGTCGGCGTCTGCACGAGCCGTTCGACCTGCTCCGGCGGGACCGAGGCGGCGTGCGTCCCCGGGCCGCCGGCGCTGCCGTTCGATACGGCGTGCAACGGGGCGGACGACGACTGCGACGGCGCGACCGACGAGGACTGGGCGACGGTCTGGTGCGGAACCGGCGCGTGCGCCCGGCCGGGCATCTGCGCCGACGGCCGCGAGAGGTGCACGGAGGGGCTGCCGGCGGCCGAGTCGTGCGACGGCGTGGACAACGACTGCGACGGATTGACCGACGAGGAGGGCGCGTTCGGCTGCGAGAGCTACTACGCCGATCGCGACCGCGACTCCTACGGCAGCCCGACCGACTGGCGCTGCCGGTGCGGCCCGGCGGGGGACTACACAGTCCGCCGCGGCGGCGATTGCGACGACGCCGACGCCGCGGTCAACCCGGGGGCGCGAGAGATCTGCAACGGCCTCGACGACAACTGCGACGGCCCGATCGATCCCGAGAACTCCGGCGGGTGCTCCGACTACTACTACGACGGCGACGGCGACTCGTACGGCGTCGGAGGACCGCGCTGCTACTGCGCTCCGACGGGCAGGTACACGGCCGATCGGAGCGGCGACTGCGACGACGCCAACGCCGCGCGCAACCCGGGCGCACCGGAGAACTGCGCCACCGCGGCCGACGACGATTGCGACGGCGTCGCCAACGAGCAGGACGCCCTCAACTGCACGACCTACTACCTCGACGTCGACGGCGACTCGTACGGGACGAGCGCCTCGCAGTGCTGGTGCTCGCCGACCGGCGACTACCGCGCCACCCGGTCGGGCGACTGCAACGATTCCGATGCGACGATCCGGCCCGGCCGCACGGACGTCTGCAACGGCGTGGACGACGACTGCGACGGCGCGACCGACGAGGACGCGGCGTGCCTCGCCGGCACGTCCCGGTCGTGCTCCGTCACCGTGCCGACCAAGACGTGCACCGGGACCCAGGTCTGCAGCGCGTCGTGCGCGTGGGGGACGTGCGCGATCTCCGACGTCGAGGTCTGCAACGGCATCGACGACGACTGCGACGGCGTGCTCGACCCGGAGAACGCCCCGGGATGCCGCAACTACTACTACGACGGCGACGGCGACACGTACGGCGTCGGAGCCCCGCGCTGCTACTGCGGCCCCACCGGCAGCTACAGGTCCACCAACGCCCTCGATTGCGACGACGCCAACGCGGCGCGCAACCCGGGCGTCCCGGAGACCTGCGCGACGCCGGGCGACGACGACTGCGACGGCGTCGCCAACGAGCAGAACGCCCTCAACTGCACCACGTTCTACCGCGACAACGATCGCGACACATGGGGCACTTCCGAGACCCAGTGCTGGTGCTCCGCCGTCGGCGACTTCCAGGCGACGCGCCCCGGCGACTGCAACGACGCATCGGCCGCGATCAACCCCGGCGCGGCCGAGACGTGCAACAACGTGGACGACAACTGCAACGGCTCGACCGACGAGGGCTTCGCCTGCAGGATAGGCGCCGTCGAGGGCTGCACCGTCGCGGTGCCCACGAAGACCTGCAACGGCAGCCGCACCTGCTCCTCGGCCTGCGCGTGGGGCTCCTGCGTCGTCCCCGAGACCGGCGCCAACATCGAGACGTGCAACAACATCGACGACGACTGCGACGGGACCGTGGACGATCCGCCCTCGCCGCCCAACGTCCTGTGCGCGCCCCGGGCCAACGCGATCATGGGGTGCAGCGCCGGCGTCTGCGTGATAGCGAGCTGCACGGCGGGGTGGGCCGACACCAACGGCGTCGTGACCGACGGCTGCGAGTGCCAGATCGAGTCCCCCGAAGCAGGGGAACTGTGCGGGACCGCCAGGAACCTGGGGACCTTCCCCGACACCGGGTCGGACGTGACCGTCACGGGGAAGATCACGTCCGGGTCCGACGTGGACTGCTACAGCTTCACGGCGACCGACTCCGCCGACACGACGTGCGACAACTTCAACGTCGACATCAGGTTCACCCCCACCGGCAACCCGGGCAGCCAGTTCCAGTTCACCGCCTACCGCGCGAGCTGCGCCACCGTGGTCTGCTCCAACGAGACATCCAGCTACAACTGGTACACCGACTTCACCAGCGGATCGGGAACCGGCAAGCTCGGCGAGTGCGAGTGCCGGACCACCAACCAGTTCGACTTCAACCTGTGCGCCGACAACAGCTCGTCGTTCTACTTCTGCGTCTCGCGCCGGGTCGGCTTCTCTCCGACGTGCGACCAGTACTCGATCCGCGTCACGAACGGCGTGTTCTGACCGCCCGGCGCCCCGGGACAGCCGCGGCTTCCCCAGCGGTCTACGGGTGGCCTGCGGGCCGCGCGGGGTGCACGACCGCCGTCGGCGAGGCGATCTCGTCGAGAACGAACTCCTGCATCCCCGCGGCCAGTCCGGCGCCGCAGTGGTCGCAGTTGGGGGAGTCGGTGGCGGTTACGACGGGCGCGCCGCAGTTTCGGCAGCGATCGGAGGAGAGCCCGATCCGGGTCTGCACGCCGGCGACGCGGACGAGGACCAGGACGTTCGTCTGCGGGGTCGGCGGCGCGCCGCGGGCGTAGGCTGCGGACCAGCGGATGCGGACGTACGCGCGGTCCT
>CAMTWF010000245.1:0-1931 GCA_947085355.1 uncultured delta proteobacterium | reverse complement strand
GACACCGGCACAGGGAGGAGACGAGATGGTCAGCTGCAGGAAAGTTCGCGCTGTCGCAATCGTTCTGGCGAGCGTCACCGCCGGTGTCGCGGCATCCGGCTGCGGGGACGATGCCCCCGCGCCCCGCTGCGGCGACGGCGTGGTCAACCAGCCGATGCCGGCGGGGCCGGAGGACGGCGATCTCGACGCCGGCCCCGAGGCGGGGGTTGCCGGGGAAGAGTGCGACGACGGGAACCTGGACAACACCGACCGGTGCACCACGTCCTGCCGCTTCGCCCGCTGCGGCGACGGGTACCTGAACCTGGGGTTCGAGGACTGCGACGACGGCAACGACGTCGACGGCGACGAATGCACCAACGCCTGCACGCTGCCGCGTTGCGGCGACGGCATCGAGCAGGAGGGCGAGGAGTGCGACGACGGGAACGCGAGCCCGTACGACGCCTGCCTGCCCAACTGCGTGGATGCCTTCTGCGGCGACGGCTTCATGCGGACCGGCGTCGAGGAATGCGACGACGGCAACGGGATCGACACCGACGCCTGCCCCTCCACCTGCGAGCGGGCCCGCTGCGGCGACGGCTTCCTGCGGATCGGGGTCGAGCCGTGCGACGACGGCAACACCGTCGACGACGACGAATGCACCAACGCCTGCAGGTTCCCCTCGTGCGGCGACGGCATCGTGCAGCCGTGGGAGGAATGCGACGACCGCAACCTCTCGAACGCCGACGACTGCCTCGTCACCTGCCTCGACGCCCGATGCGGCGACGACTTCGTCCAGACCGGGGAGGAGGAATGCGACGACGGGAACGGCATCGAGGGCGACGCCTGCACCAACGCCTGCCTGTCCGCGCGCTGCGGCGACGGCATCGTCCAGGTCGGGGTCGAGGCCTGCGACGACGGCAACACGGTGGACGACGACGGCTGCCGCAACAACTGCTCGCCGCCCGAATGCGGGGACGGGGTGGTCCAGACGGGGGAGCAGTGCGACGACGGGAACCTCTCGAACGCCGACGACTGCCTCACCACCTGCCTGAACGCGAGATGCGGCGACGGGTCCGTGCGGACCGGCGTCGAGGAGTGCGACGACGGGAACGGGATCGACGGCGACGCCTGCGTCTCCTCGACCTGCCTGCGCGCCCGCTGCGGCGACGGCATCGTCCACGTCGGCGTCGAGGCGTGCGACGACGGCAACACGATCGACACCGACGCCTGCCGGAACACCTGCATGCTGCCCACCTGCGGCGACGGCGTGGTCGACCCGCGCGAGCAGTGCGACGACGGCAACCTCTCGAACGCCGACGCCTGCCTGACCACCTGCCTGAACGCGACCTGCGGCGACGGGTCCGTGCGGACCGGCGTCGAGGCGTGCGACGACGGAAACGGGATCAACGGGGATGCCTGCACCAACACCTGCGCCCTCGCCCGTTGCGGCGACGGCATCGTCCACGTCGGCGTCGAGGCGTGCGACGACGGAAACACCGTCGACACCGACGCCTGCCGGAACACCTGCATGCTGCCCACCTGCGGCGACGGAGTGCTCCAGGCCGGCGAAGAGTGCGACGACGGGAACCTCTCGAACGCCGACGCCTGCCTCACCACCTGCCTGAACGCGAGATGCGGCGACGGCTTCGTCCGGACCGGCGTCGAGGCGTGCGACGACGGGAACGGGATCAACGGGGATGCCTGCACCAACACCTGCGCCCTCGCCCGTTGCGGAGACGGCATCGTCTACGTCGGCGTCGAGGCGTGCGACGACGGAAACACCATCGACACCGACGGGTGCCGGAACACCTGCGCCCTGCCCACCTGCGGCGACGCCGTCGTCCAGACGCGCGAGGAGTGCGACGACGGCAACCTGTCGAACGCCGACGCCTGCCTCAACACATGCCTGAACGCGAGATGCGGCGACGGCTTCGTCCGGACCGGCGTCGAGG
>CAMTWF010000244.1:0-1488 GCA_947085355.1 uncultured delta proteobacterium | reverse complement strand
CCTGGCGCGGCGCGCCGTCCAGGCCGTGTCGCTCGGCGCGTTCCTGTGGCTCCTGCTGCGCACCGATCTTTCGCCCGCCCGGCCTGGGGACGCCGACGCGCTGCCGCTGCCGGTGCGCGTCTTCTTCGACATGAACCCGCTGGCGGCCGTCTCGACGCTGCTCTCCTCCGGCGTCCTGTACCGCGGCCTCGTCCTGGCCCTCGCGGTCGTCGCCGCCACGATGCTGCTGGGCCGCGTCTTCTGCGGCTGGTTCTGCCCGCTCGGGACGCTCCAGCAGATCGCCGGCCTCCGCCGCGACGCCGCGGCACGCCGCGACCGCAACCGCTACGGCCGGGGCCGGCGCGTCAAGTACGGCGTACTGCTCGCCTGCCTCGGAGCGGCCGTGGCGGGCTCCGCTGCCGGCATGCTCCTCGATCCGATCTCGATCGCCTTCCGAGGCGTCGCACTCGGCGTGCTCCCGGCGGGGGGCCGGGCGGCGCGCGACGTGATGGAGGCGGCCTACGACGCGGGCCCGCCCGCGAGCTACGTGGGCGACGGGTTCCGCTACCTATTCGCGGAAGGCTATCTCCCCTTCCGCGACGCCTCGTTCCAGTCGGCGCTCGCGATCGCCGGGATCCTGATCCTGGTGCTCGGCCTGGCCCGCCTGCGCCCGCGCTTCTTCTGCCGCTTCGTCTGCCCGCTCGGGGCGCTGCTCGGCCTGCTCTCTCGCTGGTCGCTTCCGTCGCTGCGCAAGGATCCCGACCGCTGCAACGGCTGCCGCAAGTGCCTGGACCATTGCCAAGGAGCCGACGGGCCGGAGGCCGGCGTGCCGTGGCGCAAGGCCGAGTGCCACCTGTGCCTCAACTGCACGGCGAGCTGCCCCGAGAAGGCGCTCGCGTTCCGTCTGGGGCTTGAGCCGGCGGTGGCGGGCGCCGACGCGCGCCGCCGGACCCTCCTGGCGGCGTTCGCCTCCGGCGCCGCCGCCGTTCCGCTGATGCGGATCTCGCCGCTGCACGGGGCCGCCCCCGACCCGCGCCGCATCCGGCCGCCGGGCGCGCTCCCGGAGGACCGCTTCCTCGCGCGGTGCATCCGGTGCGGCGAGTGCATGAAGGTCTGCCCGACCAACGCGTTGCAGCCGGCGGTGACGGAGGCCGGCATCGAGGGGTTCTGGACGCCGGTGCTCGTGCCGCGGATCGGCGACTGCCAGCCGGGCTGCACGCTCTGCTGGCAGGTCTGCCCCACGGGGGCGATCCGCCGCTTCACCGACGAGCGCAAGCTCGGCGCCGACGGCAGGCCGCCGCTGCGCATCGGCACGGCCCGGATCGACCGCGGCGCGTGCCTCCCCTGGGCCAACGGCGTCCAGTGCATCGTGTGCGAGGAGTTCTGCCCCACGTCGCCCAAGGCGATCCGCCTCGAGATCGGCCCGACGCCGGACGCCCCGCGCCTGCCGGTCGTCGACCTGGAGCGTTGCAACGGATGCGGCGCCTGCGAGAAGGTCTGTCCCCTGGT